>CAYUFA010000032.1:0-30625 GCA_964443845.1 uncultured Ectothiorhodospiraceae bacterium | reverse complement strand
GATTCTGCCGCTGCAGAAATCCGCGCACTCGAAGACCGCTCCTACAGCTTCCAGATATCGGCGTTGTATTGCGCGATGGTACGGTCGGTGGAGAAGAAACCGCTACAGGCCGTATTCAGGATACTCATGCGCGTCCAGGCGTCCCGGTCACGGTACAGGGCGGCGGCCTGCTGCTGGCAATCGATATAACTGCGGAAGTCCGCCAGTGTCAGCCACGGGTCGTGCGGGCTTTTCAGCGACTTGATGATGTCGTCGAAGATGTTCGGCTCGAACAGGTTGAAGTGGCCGGACTCGAGCAGCTGCATGACCGCGGCCAGATCGGCGTCGTTGTCGATGTACTGCTGCGGCTGGTAGTGATTGCGCAGGCTCTCCACGTCCTCGGCCTTGAGACCGAACAGGAAAAAGTTGTCCGCGCCCACGGCATCGAGGATCTCGATGTTCGCGCCGTCGTAGGTGCCGATGGTGATGGCGCCGTTCATCATGAATTTCATGTTGCCGGTACCGGAGGCCTCCTTGCCGGCCGTGGAGATCTGCTCGGAGAGGTCGGTGCCGGGACAGATCACCTCCATGCGCGAGACGTTGAAGTTGGGCAGGAAGGCGACCTTGAGCAAATCACCGACCTCCGGGTCCTCGTTGACGATGGCGGCGACATTGCTGATCAGCTTGATGCTCAGCTTGGCCATGTGGTAGCCGGGCGCCGCCTTGCCGCCGATCAGTACGCAGCGCGGCGTCCAGTGCTCGGTGTGGCCGCCCTTGATGCGGATGTACAGGTGTATGACGTGCAGGATGTTCAGCAGCTGGCGCTTGTATTCATGGATGCGCTTGACCTGTACGTCGAAAATGGCATCGGTGTTGAACAGCACGCCGCATTCGCGCTGCACCAGTTCGGCGAGGCGCTGCTTGTTGTGTTGCTTGATTTCGTGCCAGCGTTCCAGGAAGGACTCGTTGTTGTGATGCACCTGCTGTTCCAGCTGGCGGATGAGCGACAGGTCGGCCACCCAGTCCGGCCCGATGGTCGCGGTGATCAGGTCGCGCAGCTGGGGGTTGGCCTTGGCCAGCCAGCGCCGTGGTGTCACGCCGTTGGTCTTGTTGTTGAACTTCTCCGGCCACAGCTCGCAGAAATCGCGGAACAGCCCGGTGCCCAGCAGTTTCGAGTGCAGGGCGGCGACTCCGTTGACCGAAAAACTGCCGACGATGGCCAGGTAGGCCATGCGTACACGCTTGCCGCCCTGTTCCTCGATCAGCGACATGCGCGCCAGGCGCTCGTGGTCGCCCGGCCACTTCATCGACACCTCGTGCAGGAAGCGCTTGTTGATGAGGTAGATGATCTCCATCAGCCGCGGCAGCAGCTTCTCCATCATCGCAACCGGCCAGGTCTCCAGCGCTTCCGGCAGCAGCGTGTGGTTGGTGTAGGCCATGGTCTTCGTGGTGATCGCCCAGGCCTTGTCCCAGTCGAGCCGTTTTTCGTCGACCAGGATGCGCATCAGCTCCGGGACGGCGATGGTCGGGTGCGTGTCGTTCAACTGGAACACGTTGTAGTCCGCGAACTTGTCGTAGTGGTTGCCGTTGGTGCATTCCCAGATACGGATCACGTCCTTGAGGCTGGCGGAAACCAGGAAATACTGCTGTTTCAGGCGCAGTTCCTTGCCGCTCTCGCTGGCATCGTTCGGATACAGCACCATGCTGATGTGTTCCGCGTCGTTCTTGGCCTGTACCGCATCCGAGTAGCTGCCGGCATTGAAGTCTTCCAGGCTGAATACCTCGGTGGAGGTCGACTTCCACAGGCGCAGGGTGTTGACCACCCCGTTGCGATAGCCGGAGACCGGCATGTCGTACGGGATGGCGACGATGTCGTTGCTGTCGACCCAGCGCACGCGCCCGATGCCGTACTGGTCGCGAAAGCGCTCCGTGCGGCCGCCGAACTGGATGTTCTGTTCGAACTCGTGGCGCGCGACCTCCCACGGGTTACCGTCGCGCAGCCAGTGGTCCGGATCCTCGATCTGGTAGCCGTTGTCGATATGCTGGTTGAACATGCCGTACTCGTAGCGGATACCGTAGCCGAGTACCGGCAGGTCCAGCGTGGCGCAGCTGTCCATGAAGCAGGCCGCCAGCCGGCCGAGGCCGCCGTTGCCGAGTCCGGCATCCGGTTCTTCCTCGATGACGTCCTCGAGATCCACCGAGAATTCCAGCAGCGCGTCACGCGTGGCCTGTTCCAGGTCCAGGTTGAGCAGGTGGTTGCCGAGCGCGCGGCCGATCAGGAATTCCAGCGAGATGTAGTAGGCCTTGCGCGTGTCCGGCTGGTTGTGGCGCTTCCAGGTGGCGTGCCACTGCGACATGATGCGGTCACGCACCGTCAGTGACATCGCCTCGTACAGGTAGAACGGCACGAAGCCCATGAAGTGGCCGAGGTGGTTGCGCAGGTAGCGGTTGAAGCTGCCGGAAAGGGAATGGCTGTCGGCGGGCAGCGGAACGATTTCCGTGATGGTGGATTCCTCGATCCAGTCGTGGTTGCTCATTTACTGACTCCCGCGTAGGTCCGATACAGCTGCTGGTACTGCCGTGCGCTGGCTTCCCAGCCCAGTTCCGCAAGCATGCCGGTGCGGCAGACCTGTTGCCACGCGCGCGGGCTGGCATGGCAGCGCAGCGCGGCGCTAATGCAGTCCAGCAGGCCAGCGGCGTCGGCGCCGTGGAAGACGAAGCCGTTTGCGGTATGGTCCTTGAGGGTCGCCGGTGTGGTGTTGACCACGGTGTCGGCCAGGCCACCGGTATGATTCACCACCGGCGGCGTGCCGTAGTGCAGACTGTACATCTGGTTCAGTCCGCAGGGTTCGAAACGCGACGGCATCACGAACAGGTCGCAACCGGCTTCGATCTTGTGGGCCAGCGTTTCCGAGTAGCCGATGTGGACGTGCAGCCGGTCCGGAAAGCGATGGACGAGCCGCAGCAGGTCCGACTCGAAGATCTTGTCGCCCGAGCCGAGGATCACCATGCGCGCATCCGTGTGCTCGAACAGGTGCGGCAGCACGGTGGCAATCAGGTCGATGCCTTTCTGTGGCACCAGGCGGCCGATGAATCCCAGCAGGGGTGCTGCGCTGTCCACCAGCCCGGCATCCCGCAGCAGGTCCGACTTGTTGGCGCGCTTGCCCTTGATGCGGTTGCGGCCCACGCTGTAGTTCGCGGCGATGTGCCGGTCCGTGGCCGGGTTCCAGGTGTCGAGGTCGATGCCGTTCAGGATGCCGGTGAGCCTGCCGCCCAGGTGATGCAGCAGGCCGTCGAAGCGATAGCCGAATTCCGGCGTGCAGATCTCCCGCGCATAGGTCGGGCTGACCGTGGTTACGTGGTCGGAGAACACGATCCCGGCCTTGAGCATGGAAAAACCGCCGTAGAATTCCACGTAATCGGTGCTCCACCACGCCACCGGCAACTGCAGCTGGTTGAAGTCGTGGAACGGGAAAAAGCCGTCATAGGACAGGTTATGGATGGTGAACACGCTTGCCGGCGGTTGTGCCGCCAGGCTGAGGAACGCGGGCACCAGGCCGGTCTGCCAGTCGTGGCAGTGCACCACGTCCGGTTGCCAGTCCGGGTCTATCCCCTCCAGGGCCAGCATCGCCACCGCGCGACTGAACACGGTGAAGCGTTCCGCGTTGTCGGGCCAGCTGTGGCCGTCTTCGTGCACGTAGGGGTTGCCGGTCCGGTCGAACAGCTCGGGCGCATCGATCAGGTAGAAATCATCGCCCAGCGAGTCGAGGCGCGCACGCAGCACCTTCACCCAGTGCGTGGTCGCGACGCCGGGGATGTCCCGCACTGCCAGCACCTCGAGATGCCCGATCCGGTTGAGCACCTCGCGGTAGGCGGGCAGCACCAGCCGTACGCTTTCGCCCAGCCGGTTCAGGGCCAGCGGCAGGCTGTGTACCACGTCACCCAGTCCACCGGTCTTGATCAGCGGAAAGGCCTCGCTGGCGGCGTACAGAATGTTCATTCCGGTAAATTCTGCAGGATCAGTCCGGCCAGCGGCGGCAGTGTCAGGCTCAGCGAGAAGCCGAGACCGTCACGCGGCTGCGCCTGCGCCTCGACCCGTCCGCCGTTGCCGAGGTCGGTGCCGCCGTACCAGGCGGCATCGGAATTGAACAGTTCCGCGTACACGCCGCCCACAGGCACGCCGATCCGGTAGTTCTCGCGGGGCACCGGAGTGAAGTTGAAGGCGCACACGACGAATTCGTGCAGCGACCTGCGCTGGAATACCAGTATGGAATTTTCCGTGTCGTCGCAGCTGATCCACTCGAAACCTCTGGATTCGAAATCGAAGGCATGCAGGGCCGGCAGCGTGCGGTACAGGTGGTTGAGATCGTGAATGAGGTTGCGCAGCCCGGCATGCCTGTCCATGCCGGCGACCACCCAGTCCAGCGGCTTGCGCTCGGTCCATTCGTTCCACTGGCCGAACTCGCCGCCCATGAACAGCAGCTTCTTGCCCGGGTGCGCATACTGGTAGGTGTACAGCACGCGCAGGTTGGCGAACTTCTGCCACACGTCGCCCGGCATCTTGTCGAGCATGCTGCGTTTCATGTGCACCACCTCGTCGTGCGACAGCGGTAGTATGAAGTTCTCGCTGTATGCATAGAGCTGGCTGAAGGTCAGCTGGTGCTGGTGGAAGCGGCGGTACACCGGGTCGGACTGGATGTAGCCGAGCGTGTCGTGCATCCAGCCCATGTTCCACTTCATCGAGAACCCGAGGCCGCCGCTGGAGGTCGGGCGCGAGACCATCGGCCAGTCGGTGCTTTCCTCCGCCATCGTGAGTATGCCGGGATAGCGTGCGTGCATGATCTCGTTCAGGTTGCGCAGGAAATCCATCGCTTCGAGGTGCTCGCGGCCACCGAACATGTTGGGCGACCACTGCCCGTGCTGGCGCGAGTAATCGAGGTAGAGCATGGAGGCGACGGCATCAACGCGCAGGCCGTCGATATGGAATTCCTCGATCCAGTAGACCGCGTTCGCAACCAGGAAATTACGTACCTCGTTGCGGTTGTAGTTGAAGACCAGGGTGCCCCAGTCCTGGTGTTCGCCCTTGAGCGGGTCGCCGTACTCGTAACAGGGCTCGCCGGTAAAGCGGGCCAGGGCAAACTCGTCGCGCGGGAAATGCGCCGGCACCCAGTCCAGTAGTACACCGATGCCGTTATTGTGACAGGTATCGATGAACTGGCGCAGTTCGTCCGCGCTGCCGTGGCGCGAGGTGGGGGCGTAGTAACCGCACACCTGGTAGCCCCAGGATTCATCCAGCGGGTGCTCGGTGACCGGCAGCAGCTCGATGTGCGTGTAGCCCAGCTCGAGCACGTACGGCACCAGCTGTTCCGCCAGCTCGATATAGCTGAGGAAGCCGCCGTCATCGTGGCGGCGCCAGGAGCCGGCGTGCACCTCGTAGATCGACATCGGCTCGTGCAGCCACTGCCAGCGTGTGCGCTGCTCCAGCCAGGCATCGTCCTGCCACTGGTGCATGCGCTCCGGCGGGATCAGGCTGGTGGTGTCGGGGCGCATGGCCGTGGAGCGCGCGTAGGGGTCGCTCTTCTGCAGCAGTTCGTCGTGGCTGGTGTGGATCTCGTACTTGTAGCGGTCGCCGGCGCACAGGCCCGGGATGAACAGCTCCCAGACGCCGGAGTTGCCGCGGCTGCGCATCGGGTGACGCAGCCCGTGCCAGCCGTTGAAGTCGCCGATCACGCTCACGCGCCGGACGTTCGGTGCCCACACCGCGAACAGGCAGCCATCGATGCCGTCGACGCACATCAGGCGGGCGCCCAGGATCCGGTACACGTGCAGGTGTTTTCCGATGGCGAACAGGCCGAGGTCGAAATCACTCAGGACCGGGGCGAAGCTGTACGGCGAGATCGTGCTGTTTGGCACGCCGCTGCCCTTTTCGATCCAGTTCAGGCGGTAATGTGCCGGCAGCGCGGCGCGCTGCTGCGCGCTGATGGTCAGTTCGAAGCTGTCGCTGCCCTCGAGGCGCTGCATCGGACCGGCACCGTCCAGCTCGGCGGTTTCCGCACTCGGCATGAACGCACGCACCACGAACCCCGTGCCGGCCGGATGAATACCGAGCCATTCAAAGGGGTCGTGATGGATACCCTGCTGAATCCTGGATCGTACTTCAGACATGTGACTTCGCAAGCCGGTCAGCCCGTTCGATCCGCTGCCGCGTAAGGTTGACTATCTTACTATCAAGCTGGTCCCACTGAAACGACCATTGCCAGTTGCGATCGACGGTGCCGGGCATGTTCATGCGCGCTTCCGAACCGAGGTGCAAGACATCCTGCAGTGGCAGCATGCACAGGCTGGCATGACACTCCAGGGCATTGTCGATAAGACGATCGACTACCGCGTCAGCGACGTTTTCTGTACTGGAGTCTATTTTCAGTACCTGCAGGACGTGGTCCCGCATGTCCGCGTCCAGGTGTTCGAACCAGCCGCGTGTGGTGTCGTTGTCATGCGTCCCGGTATAGACCACCCGGTCCGTTTCGATGTTGTGCGGTTTGTGCGGGTTGTCCTCGAAGGCGTCGAAGCCGAACTGCAGCACCGACATGCCCGGCAGGTGATACTTCTTGCGCAGCGCGGTGACCTCGGGAGTGATGATGCCCAGATCCTCGGCGACGATGGGCAGGTGCCCGTCTGTGGCGAGGATCTGGGCCAGCAGTGCGTCGCCGGGCATCTCCTGCCAGTGGCCGTCGACCGCGGTTTCCGCAGCGGCGTTGACCACCCACGAGGCCTGCAGGCCGCGGAAGTGGTCGATGCGCACCAGGTCGAACATTTCCAGGTGGTAACCCATGCGCTGCAGCCACCAGTCGAAGTGATCGGCCTGCATGTTTTCCCAGTTGTAGTGCGGGTTGCCCCAGCGCTGGCCGGTGGCGGAATAGTAGTCGGGGGGCACGCCGGTCACCACGGTCATCCTGCCCCGGGCATCGAGCAGGAAGTTCTCCGGCTGTGCCCAGACATCCGCGCTGTCGTGGGCCACGAACAGGGGCATGTCACCGAACAGCAGGATGCCCCGGGCGTTGGCACGGCGGCGCAACTGCTGCCAGCGTTCGTACAGCTGGTACTGTTGCCAGAGCAGCTGCAGGAAATCCTGGGCCTGTTCGCGGCGCAGCGAGTCCAGCGCGGCCGGGTCGCGGTGCCGGTAGGCGTCCGGCCACGTATACCAGGGCTGCCCGTCGAAACGGTGATGCAGCAGCTTGAAGGTGGCGTAATCCTTGAGCCAGCGCTGACCGGCACAGAAGGCACGGAACGCCTCCGCCGTGTAGGCCGGTGGATCGAAGTTCCCCAGCAGGGCGGGGTTCATCGCGAACGCGGAGATGCAGGTATAGGGAGACAGACCCGACTGCGGTTCGCCCAGTGGCAGTACCTGCCATACGCTGAACCCCGCTGCTTCGAGCGTATCCAGCCAGCGGTCCGCGTCAGCATCCAGCACGCCGGAGGGCAGCGAGGTCGGGTGCAGCAGCACGCCGGCCCGGCGCAGGTAGAAGTCATCGGCGGTCATCGGTCAGGGTTCGCTCCAGGCGGGTTGTGTACAGCGTTGCAAGGCAAACGGGGCTACATGTTCCTGAGCATGGTGCCGGCATTGGCGGCCGGTCCCGAACCACCGCGCGAGATCGGCTGGTCCAGCACGTCAGGGACCGGTAATCCGAGCAGGGAGTACAGTCGGGTGAGCTGGGTGCGGAACAGGCGGTCGAATTCACTTACGCTGGCCGCCGGATTGTGGTCCCCGAACCACCAGAACCAGTCCGATCCCTCGGCAATGGCGAGCTGGCGGGTGGCCGTGGCGGCCGTGGCGGCGTCCAGGCTGCCGGAGGCGATCACCCGGTCATAAGCGGTCTTGGCCTGCACCAGCAGGTCCCAGGCGCGGTTTTTCTCCGGGTGGCCGATCCAGGTGGAAAACGACCCGTATACCCAGCTGCCGGCGCACATCTCTTCCAGGTCGTGGGTAATGGGCAGGTCCACAAGTTCGGAGAAGCAGGCAGTGCGCACCCGGCTGTGGCCGGACAGAAGCGAGTACAGGTGATCGAGAAAATAGTGCCCGTTGTGCGGATAGTATTCCCAGGCATTCTCACCGTCGAGGATGATGGTCACGACGTGGCGCGTCGCGCGGTCGCCGAGAAAATTCGCGATGTTGACCAGGTTCTGCACCAGATCGTCGGCCGCCTCCACCGAGTTGCGCTTGCCGTACTCGAAACCGATCAGGTCGGACAGGCCGTCGTCGCGAAAGAAGATCTTCGGCAGGTAGTCCTTCAGACGGTAGGAATGAAACAGCGCGCGCTTGCTGGTGACGTGTTCGCCGCCCAGGGACAGGCGCATGCTGTTGTTCCACACGGCCTCGCCGGAGGCGGTCCAGCGAAAGCCGAATTCCTGCACCAGCGCCAGCGCATCCTCCGAGATGGCACCTTCCGACAGCCAGATGCCGGCCGGCTGCATGCCGAAATGGCGCTCGAAACATTCCATGCCGCGCCGGATGTGCCAGCGTGCGCGTTCCTTTCCGCCCGGATAGCCGCGCGCAACCGGGTGCGGATCATCCGGCTGGGAGCACTCCATATTATTGAAGTCGTTTAGCAAGGGAATGATCGGGTGGCCGTACGGAGTCATCGACAGCTCGATCTGCCTGCTCTGGGCCAGCTTCCGGTAACGCGGGATCAGTCCGGCGATGCAGTCGTGGATCAGGCCGAGCAGCTCGCGCCGGTCGGCCGGGTCGAACAGGGTCTCTTTCTCGATCAGGCGTGCGGCGACGGGGGTCTGCTTCAGGGCGTGCCCGAGCCAGGCCAGGTGGTACCACATCAGGATGTCGATGAAGTACTGCGGATCGAGATACTTGAGGAAGGTCTTGTCCTTCGCGATCTTCTCCTCGCCATCGAACATCTCCTTCAGTGGCTGCAGCAGCTTGCGGAAGGCGGGGTAGGGGTCGATCATCTTTTCCGCGTTGGCACGCTGGCAGTCACGCAACAGCTGGCAGCGTTCCTCGATGCCGGCGGGGATCGGGCTCACCCCGGCCAGCAGGTTCAGCAGCGGGTCACGCATGCGGCTGCCGTGCTGCAGCCACTGCTGCAGCTGGTCGGCGTAGTCAGCCAGCTGCTCGAGCAGCACCGGCGCGAAATTGACCGTGACCTTCATGGCCGGGTGGGCTTCCAGGTGCGTCACCATGTCGGAATAATCCTTGATGGCGTGCAGGTACACCCACGGCAGGCAGTAGTCCGCGTCGATTCCTTGCTGGTACCACGGCTGGTGCATGTGCCAGCACAAGGCGAAATTCACCCGCGACTGCTCGTTCATACCATCATTATTTCCTGCTCTTCGCTGTAGAGGTGCTGGCCCAGCATGCTGGGCGTCACCAGCACGACCCCGTCCTCGGTGACGTGGAAACGCTTGCGGTCTTCCTCGGGATCCTCGCCGATGACCATGCCGTCGGGGATCACGCAGGCCTTGTCGATGATCGCGCGGGTGATCCGGCAGTTCGACCCGATGTACACCTTGGGCAGGATCACGCTGTCCTTGACCACGGAACCGCGCTCGATCTCGGTGGCGAAGAAGATCACCGAACGTTTCACCAGGGCGCCGGATATGATACAGCCTCCGGAGACCAGGGAATCGATGGCCTGACCGCGCGCGTAGTCGTCGTCGAAGATGAACTTGGCCGGCGGGTGCTGCGTCTGGTAGGTCCAGATCGGCCAGGTGCGCGAATACAGGTTCAGTTCGGGCTCCACGGCGCACAGCTCGATGTTGGCCCGGTAGTAGGAGTCCACGCTGCCGACGTCGCGCCAGTAGGCCGGCGAGCCGTCCTTCTGGACAAACGGGTAGGCATACACGGTGCCGCGCTCGATGCTGCGCGGAACGATGTTCTTGCCGAAATCGTGCACGGAGTCCGGGTTTTCGGCGTCCTCGATCAGGCTCGCGTACAGGTAGGGCGTGGTGAAGATGTAGATGCCCATCGAGGCCAGCGCCATGTCCGGCTTGCCCGGCAGCGGGTCCGGGTCGGCCGGTTTTTCGGAGAAACGGGTGACGCGGAACTTCTCGTCGATCGACATGACGCCGAACTCACGGGCGTCCCTGCGCGCCACCTCGATGCAGCCGACGGTGAGGTCGGCGCCGGAGATCACGTGCTCGTAGAGCATCTTCGTGTAATCCATGGTGTAGATATGGTCCCCGCCCAGTACGATTACGTTGTCGGGTGCATGGCGGCGAATGATGTCGATGTTCTGGTAGAGCGCGTCGGCAGTGCCGCGGTACCACTCCGCGGCGATGCGCTGCTGTGCCGGAATGATCTCGACGAACTCGCCGATCTCCGCGCGCATGAAGCCCCAGGCGCGCTGCAGGTGGCGGATGAGCGAGTGGGACTTGTACTGGGTCAGCACACTGATGCGACGCAGGCCGGAATTCACGCAGTTGGACAGGGCGAAATCGATGATCCGGTACTTGCCGCCGAACGGTACCGCCGGCTTGGCACGCCAGCGGGTCAGGCCCAGCAGCCGCGAGCCCGCGCCGCCGGCGAGCACGATCACCAGTGCGCGGCGGGTGATTTCCGAGCCGACGTTGGAATCCGTGTAATAGCGGTAATTCTTGGCCTGCTGCTGGTAGTTGACGGTCATGGTCGGACAACCCGTTGCAGCGGCGCGGTGTGCGGGCTGGCAGCGGTGCCGCCGTCAGGCTCACAGACGTGGTTGGATTTCACATTCATCTCCAGCAGGTTTTCCATGGTTACCCCCAGCAGGCATGCAGTTGACAGAAACCGCCTGTCCGCCTCCGCAACGGGTATGTCCGGTGCGTCAGCGCGCAGCGCATCGCTCCCTGTGCACCAGGCACGGGCAGACCGCCTCATTCCGGTGCATGCGGCCGGTACGAACCGGGACATTGTCGTCTACCGTGCCGGGCAATGCCAGCGGCCGGCATCCGGCCCGAGCGCGCGGATCGCCGCAGCCGGCGGGTTACCACACGGTACACGACGCCCCGGCAGCGGCCGGCGGGTGGGAATGCTACGCATCCTGCGAGCCCTGCGCTACTGGTGAGGCAATTCCCGTGCCAGTCGCAAGGGTGCCGATGCCGGGGGGCGTGGCCGCCACGGGGGGGAGGTGGTTGTGGCATCGCCCGCGAGGCGTGCGGTATCCTCCCCGGTCACGGCTGCCGTACGGGTTTCCCGTGTCACACCCTGACAGACGCGGCGGTACGAACGGGACGCAACGGATCACCCATGACAGAACTGACACAGAGCGCTGCCTGGCGGGCGTTGCAGGAACACCATGCCGGCATGGCCGGGCTGCACATGCGTGACCTGTTCCGGGCCGACCCGCAGCGTTTCGAGCGCTTCAACGCGCGTTACGACAGCCTGTTGCTGGATTACTCCAAGAACCGCATCACTGCCGAAACGCTGCGTCTGTTGCTGGATCTGGCCCGGGAGCGCGGGCTGGGCGAATGGATCGAGCGCATGTTCAACGGCGCGCGCATCAATTCCACCGAACACCGCGCCGTGCTGCACGTGGCGCTGCGCAACCGCGGCAATCGTCCGATCCGGGTCGATGGTCAGGACGTGATGCCGGAGGTGAATGCCGTACTGGCACAGATGCGCACCTTCGTCGGCCGGGTCCGGGACGGCACGTGGCGCGGGTATACCGGCAAGCCGGTCACCGACGTGGTCAATATCGGTATCGGTGGTTCGGATCTCGGCCCGGCCATGGTGTGCGAGGCCCTGCAGGCCTTTGCCGGAGACCGGATCCGCGTGCACTTCGTATCGAACGTCGATGCCACCGATATCGCCCGCACCCTGGCGCGGGTCGAGCGCGACCGCGTGCTGTTCGTCATCGCCTCCAAGACCTTCACCACCCAGGAGACCATGACCAACGCGGCCACGGCGCGTGCCTGGTTCCTGGAGGGCGGTACCGGCGACGCCGCCATCGCCCGGCACTTCGTGGCGGTCTCGACCAACCAGACGGCGGTGCAGGCCTTCGGCATCGACACGGCCAACATGTTCGCGTTCTGGGACTGGGTCGGGGGGCGCTACTCCCTGTGGTCGGCCATCGGCCTGCCGATTGCGCTGTACCTCGGCATGGACCGCTTCGAGGAACTGCTCGAGGGTGCCCACGGGCTCGATGAGCATTTCCGCACGGCCCCGTTCGAACACAACCTGCCGGTGATCCTGGGCATGCTCGGGGTGTGGTACATCAATTTCTTCGATGCCTGTTCGCATGCCATCCTGCCATACGACCAGTACCTCGCGCGCTTCCCGGCATATTTCCAGCAGGGTGACATGGAATCGAACGGCAAGCGCGTGACCCGCGCGGGCGAGGCCGTCGATTACCGTACCGGCCCGATCCTGTGGGGGGAGCCCGGTACCAACGGCCAGCATGCCTTCTATCAGCTGATCCACCAGGGCACACGCCTGGTACCCTGTGATTTCCTGGCGCCGATGCACAGCCAGCACCCGCTCGGCCGGCACCACGATATCCTGATGGCCAACTGTCTGGCCCAGACCGAGGCCCTGATGCGCGGCAAGACGGCGCAAGAGGTGCGCGCGGACCTGGCGTCCGCAGGGCTGGCGGAGGAGGCGATCGTCGCGCTGCTGCCGCACAAGCTGTTCCCCGGCAACCGGCCAACCAATACCCTGCTGTTCGACGAGCTCGACCCGCGTACCCTGGGTATGCTGATCGCCCTCTACGAACACAAGATCTTCGTGCAGGGCATCATCTGGGGCATCAATTCCTTCGACCAGTGGGGTGTGGAGCTGGGCAAGCAGCTGGCCGGCGCCATCCTGCCGGAACTGGCCAGCGTGACCCCGCTGAGCGGTCACGATGCCTCGACCAGCGCCCTGATCGAGCACTACCGCGCCCGCCGGCGCCCGTCCTGAGCGCGACGCGGCACGCGGCCGGCGGGCCTGCCGTGAGCAGAATGCGGATTCCTGTGGTCATAACCCCGCGACACCGGAGGACACAAGCATGCACGACAATCCCCTCAGACACCTGCACCGGCTCGGCCAGAGCATCTGGCTGGACTATATCGATCGCACGATGCTCGACGATGGCCGCCTGGCGCGCCTCATCGCGGAGGACGACCTGGCCGGGCTGACCTCGAACCCGGCCATCTTCGAGAAGGCCATTTCCTCCGATCCCGCCTACGGTGAAGAGATCTCGGCATTGGGACGGGCCGGCGCCACGCGCGAGGCCCTGTACGAGACTCTGGTGGTGGCGGACATCGGGCGCGCGGCGGACAGCTTTCTGCCGCTGTACCGGCAGAGCGAGGGGCGTGACGGCTACGTCAGTATCGAGGTGTCTCCGCTGCTGGCGCGCGACGCCAGCGCCTCGGTGCAGGAAGCGCGCGCACTCTGGAAACATCTGGACCGCCCCAACATCATGATCAAGATACCCGGCACACAGGAGGGGCTGGAGGCGGTGGGCACCCTGCTGGCCGAGGGTATCAACGTGAACGTCACGCTGCTGTTTTCCGTGCAGCGCTACGGCGACGTGCTCGAGACCTACCTGGCGGCGCTGGAAGCGCGACTGGCACGGGCCCAGTCGCTCGAGCGCGTGGCCTCGGTGGCCAGCTTCTTCCTCAGCCGCATCGACGTGAAGGTCGACGCCATGCTGGACGGCATGTCGTCCGACCCGACGCATGCGCAGGAGGCCGGCACCCTGCGCGGACAGGCGGCCACCGCGTGTGCGGCGCTGGCCTACCAGCACTTTCAGCAGGTCACGCAAGGCCCGCGCTGGCGGCGCCTGGCGGACGCCGGCGCGCGCGTGCAACGCCTGCTGTGGGCAAGCACCGGGACCAAGGACCCGACCTATTCCGATATCAAGTATATCGAACCGCTGATCGCCGGGGAGACGGTCAACACCCTGCCGCCGGATACCCTGGCCGCCTATCGTGATCATGGCCGGCCGGCCCTGCGCATGGAACAGTCGATCCGGGAGGCCACACCGGTCGTGGCGCGGCTGAAGGCCCTCGGGATCGACCTGGGCCAGGTGGCCGGGGAACTGGAAGAGGAAGGGATCCGCAAGTTCGTGCAACCCTACCAGTCGCTGCTGGCATCGCTCGATCGCCTGCGCCAGGCGGGCTAGGCCGACATGCAGACAACCGACCATCACCCGCCGAATCCCGCTGCCTTCGTGCTGTTCGGCGCGCTCGGCGACCTGGCCTGGCGGCTGGTCGGCCCGGCGCTGTTCGACCTGCACTGCAAGGGCCAGCTGCCGCCGGACTTCACCCTCACCGGCGTCGACCGGGACGTCGACGACGCGCAGCTGCGCGCCCGCCTGCGCGACGGGGCCACGCGCTTTGCCGATGCTTTCGACGAGGCGGCCTGGGAGCGTTTCGCGGCCGGCATCCACGCACACACGATGGACCTCACCCACGCACCGGCCTACCCGGCGCTGAAGGAGCGCCTGCATGCCGCCGGCCGGCACCCGGAGGTGATCGTGTTCTACCTGGCGATCCCGCCGGGCCTGTTTGCGCCGGTGGCCGAGGGCCTGGCGTCCGCGGGGCTGGCGCGCGACCGCGCGCGCGTGCGCATCGTGGTCGAGAAGCCGCTCGGTCATGATCTGGCCTCATTTCGTGCCATCAACATGACCCTGAGCGAACACTTCCGGGAACGGCAGATCTTCCGCATGGATCATTTCCTCGGCAAGGAAACCGTGCAGAACATCCTGGCCATGCGTTTCGCCAACCCCATCTTCGAGCCGATCTGGAATCGGCGCTACATCGATCACGTGGTCATCACCGTGGCCGAGACGCTGGGCGTGGAACACCGCGCCGGCTACTACGAAAAGGCCGGTGCGCTGCGCGACATGGTGCAGAATCACCTGCTGCAGCTGCTGTGCCTGATCGCCATGGAATCACCGGTGGCCTATGACGCCGACGACATCCGCAACAAGAAACTCGACGTGCTGCGGGCCTGCCGCCGCATCCCGCCCGACCAGGTGTCCACGTTTGCGGTGCGCGGCCAGTACGCCGAGGGCTGGATCGAGGGCGAGTCGGTGCCCGGCTACCGCGCGGAACCCGGCGTGGCAGCGGACTCCGGCGTGGAGACCTACGCGGCGGTGAAGCTGCTGGTCGACAACTGGCGCTGGCAGGGCGTGCCGTTCTACCTGCGCACCGGCAAGCGCCTGGCCCAGGCGGCCTCGGAAATCTCCGTGCGTTTCCGCGCCGTGCCGCACAACGCCTTTCCGGCGGTCACCGGCCTGAACGCCGAGCCGGTGCGGCTGGTGATCCAGATCCAGCCGCAGCAGGGCGTGATCCTCAAGTTCATGGCCAAGGAACCGGGGTCGCCGCTGCGCCTGCGCCCCGTGGACATGCGTTTTTCCTACGGCGACACCTTCGGCAAGGAATCCCCGGGCGCCTACGAAACGCTGCTGCACGACGTCCTGCAGGGCGACGCCACCCTGTTCATGCGCAGTGACCAGGTGGAGGCGGCCTGGGAACTGCTGCAGCCGGTGCTCGACGCCTGGGCCGCCAACCCCCCGGCGGACTTTCCCAACTACCGCGCCGGCAGCCCCGGCCCCGAAGCGGCGGAGCGCCTGGTGGCGGTCGATGGCCACGCCTGGCTGACACCGACCCACTGGTTGCCCGGCAACGGCAAACGTTCGGGCCCGTCCGGATGACCACAGCCGGCGTGGACGGGGAGGCACCGGGCGCCCCCGGCATGCCCTCGAACTGGTGCGCGGCCGACAAGCAGCTGGTCGGCAGCACGCTGGGCTTCGCACGGGTCTGGTTCACGGTCGGACAGGGCATCCTCAACGAGGTGTACTACCCGCGCCTCGATATTCCGCAGTTGCGCGACCTCGGTTTCCTGGTCGCCGATGGCAAGGGATTCTGGGTGGAGGTGAAACGGATCGGGGACTGCCGGGTGGAAGCGGCCGCGCCGGGCGTGCCCGCGGTGCGCATCGTGCACTCGCATCCGCGCTTCACGCTCACGCAGCGCATCGTGCCCGAGCCGGACCGCGACGTGCTGCTCATCGAGGTCCGTCTGACGGGTGATCCGGACCTGCAACTGTACGTACTGATGGCGCCGCACCTCGGCGGCAGCGGCCGGAACAACGTCGCGGAAGTGAGTGAGCGGCATGGACGCCGCGTCCTGTGGGCGCAGCAGGGGCCGTTCGGGCTGGCGCTGGCGGCGGTCGATGCGCACCAGCAGGATGCGTTCGGGGCGGCCAGCGCCGGCTTTTCGGGCAGCACGGACGGCTGGCAGGATTTCCACGACCATGGCGCGCTGCAGTGGCGCTTTCGCCGGGCCGGGCCGGGCAATGTCGCGCTGACCGCGGCACTGCCGCGCACGGCGCTGCTGGGACTCGGGTTTTCGACCAGCCGCGAGGCGGCCGCCACGCTGGCGGTCGCGGCGCTGCTGCAACCGCTGGAACCGGTCTGGCGGCGCCAGATCGGGGACTGGCAGCGCTGGCACGATGCCTGCCACGTGCACCACAACGGCGCCCGCTCCGGGCGCCTCGATGCGCCACTGCTCGAGCAGCTGAAGACCAGCGCCATGGTGCTGCGCGTGCACCAGGACAAGACCTTCCGCGGCGCGATGGTGGCCAGCCTGAGCGTGCCGTGGGGCGAAAGTGGTGCGGAACGCCCGGGCTATCACCTGGTGTGGCCGCGCGACCTGGTGGAGTCGGCCGGCGCCCTGCTGGCGCTCGGTGCGGTGGTCGAGGCGCGCGAGATCCTGCGCTACCTGATGGCCACGCAGCGCGCCGACGGCAGCTGGTACCAGAACCAGTGGCTCGGAGGCAAGCCCTACTGGCGCGGCGTGCAGCTCGACCAGGTCGCCTTCCCGGTATTGCTGGCGGGTACGCTCGCGGACCGCAACGCGCTCGACGGCATCGAGGTGACCGACATGGTGCGGCGCGCGCTGGGTTTCATCGTCCGCACCGGCCCGGTCAGCCCGCAGGACCGCTGGGAAGAGAACAGCGGGGTGAACACCTTCACGCTGGCGGTGTGCCTGGCGGCGCTGGTCTCGGGCGCGCGCTTCCTGCCGGCCGGCGCGGAGGCATTCGTGCTGGAACTGGCCGATTACTGGAACGTGCGCCTGGATGACTGGACGGCCGTGCAGGATACCGCGCTTGCCCGGAAATACGGGGTGCACGGCTATTACATCCGCACCACCCCCGCAGCGGCGCTGGCCGATGACTCGACGCTGTCACGCGTGATGGAAATCCGCAACCGCGAGGTCGATCCCGGGCTCAGTGCCGCCGAACAGATCGGCGGCGATTTCCTGCAACTGGTCCGCTACGGCCTGCGTACCCCCGATGCCCCGCTGGTGCGCGGGACCCTGACGCTGGTCGATGCGCTGTTGCGCCGCGATCTGCCGGGCGGCCCGTCCTGGTACCGCTACACCGGCGACGGGTACGGCGAACACCGCGACGGATCGCCCTTCGACGGCACCGGGCGTGGCCGGTTGTGGCCCCTGCTCACGGGGGAACGCGGGCACTACGAGCTGGCGCGCGGCGCGGATGCCGTGCCGTACCTGCGCGCGATGGTGTCCATGGCCGGGTCGGCGGGCATGTTGCCCGAGCAGGTCTGGGACACGGATGCCGTGCCGGCACGGCGCCTGTATCCGGGGCGGCCGTCGGGTTCGGCCATGCCGCTGGCCTGGGCGCACGCCGAGTACATCAAGCTGGCCTGCTCCATCCTCGAGGGACGCCCGGTCGACCGTCCCGGGCCGGTCTGGGCACGCTATCGCGGCCAGCCGCCGCAAACCCATATCTGGTACTGGTCGGTGCAGACACCGATCTGCGTGCTGCCGGCGGTGCAGCGGCTGGGTTTCTGCCTGGCACGTCCGGCCACGATCCACTGGCGCACCGCTACCGGTGACGAGCAGGTCCTGACCACGCACGACCCCGGGCTGGGGGTGCACGTCGCGCGTCTGCCACTGCTGCCGCCGGGCACGCAGTCCGTGCGCTTCCGGCTCGACGGCCCGGGCTGGGACGACGCGCAGGAACTGGAAATCGGCATCCGCCCCGTGCCGGCGTAGGAGACCTCTGCTCAACCGCGGTGCCGGTTCACCCGGGGCCGTTTCTGCAGCGATCCGTGGCATTGCGGGAGCAGACGTCGTCCGCGGTAGCGGCGCTCTGGAGACCGGCCGCGCCCGAGCAGCGCACCAGCCACAACAGGAGTCCGCAGGAGCAGACATGCCTGGCCGGGATTCCGGGTTCTTCCGTGGTGCTCCTGGCCGTTACCCGTGCCGTGGTGCGCACGCTGCACCCTGCGGTCTCCACCCTGGTAAACGAGGTGCCCGACCGTGGTGGTGCCGTGCCGGGCGCCCCGAGGTCTGTTGGCGCGCCGCCGGTGAACCATAGTAGTATCCGGCTGCATCAAAACAGTTGCCCTGATCCCGGTTGGCGCAGGCACGCTCGCCCTCGGCGAACGGAATCAGGTCCGGCAGAATGCGCCGGCAGGAGTCGTCCACGGTCATGCAGCGAAGTTGGAGCCGGCATCGGGTCAAAGGCGTGGTGTTCATCCTGCTGGTTACCGTGACATTGCTGTCGTGCAGCAAGGGCGGGCAGGAGACGACCGGGCAGGGAAACGGGGCCGGCAGGTCCGCACCCATACCGGTGCGCGTGACCGCAGCCACCCTCGGCGCCATCCATGTCTACCTGTCCGGTCTCGGCACGGTGACGCCGCTCGAAACGGTCATCGTGCGCAGCCGGGTGGACGGTGCGCTGCAGTCGGTGCATTTCACCGAGGGCCAGATGGTCAAGGCAGGAGACCTGCTGGCACAGATCGATCCACGCCCCTACCAGGTACAGCTGGAGCAGGCGCAGGGTCAGCTGGCGCGTGACCGGGCCCTGCTGGAGAGCGCGCGCAAGAACCTCAAGCGGTACCGTACGCTGCTGGCGCAGGATTCGATCGCCGAACAGCAGGTGACGGACCAGGAGTCGCTGGTGGGGCAATACGAGGGCAGCGTCAAGCTCGACCAGGCGCAGGTGGATGACGCCAGGCTGCATCTGGACTATGCCCGCATCACGGCGCCGGTCTCCGGACGCCTCGGCCTGCGGCTGGTGGATCGCGGCAATATCATCCATGCCAGCGATCCCGGCGGGCTGGTGAAGATCACGCGCATTCAACCGATCAGCGTGCTGTTCACCATACCGCAGGACGACCTGCCCGACGTACTCGGGCATGCCGACACCGACAGGCGCCTGCCGGTCGAGGCCTGGTCACGCGATGCGACCACCCGTCTGGCCAGCGGGGAACTGGTTGCCGTGGACAATGAAATCGATCCGGCTTCCGGGACGGTCAAGCTGCGCGCGCAGTTCGCCAACCGGGACGACCGGCTGTATCCCAACCAGTTCGTCAATGTGCGCCTGCTGGTGAGAACCCTGCAGGACGCCGTCACCATCCCTGCCAGCGCGATCCAGCACGGTACGCAGGGCAGGTTCGTGTACGTGGTGCAACCCGAGCACACCGTGGCGCTGCGGGTGGTGCAGGTCGGCCCGGTCGAGGACGGGCGCAGCGCCATCGTCGCGGGGCTGGCCGCTGGTGAGCAGGTCGTGACCGACGGTATCGACCGGCTGCACGACGGCGCCGCTGTCCGTCTGCCCGGCCCGCCGGCCGACCAGGCGGACGGTGCGGCGGAACGGGCCGCCGGGCCGCAGCAGAGACATTGACGTGAACCCCTCGCGGCCGTTCATTCTTCGGCCGGTGGCGACGTCCCTGCTGATGGTCGCCCTGTTCCTCAGCGGCCTGCTCGCCTACCGGCAGTTGCCGCTCTCCGCCTTGCCGGAAGTCGATTACCCGACCATCGAGGTGATGACCTTCTACCCGGGCGCGGGACCGGACGTGATCACGTCTTCGATCACGGCACCGCTGGAGCGCCAGTTCGGCCAGATGCCGGGTCTGCAGCAGATGTCCTCCACCAGCTCCGGCGGTGCCTCGGTCATCACGCTGCAGTTCACGCTCAGCCTGGGCCTGGACGTGGCGGAGCAGGAGGTGCAGGCCGCGATCAACGGTGCCTTCAGCTTCCTGCCAAAGGACCTGCCGGCGCCGCCGGTCTACAGCAAGGTGAACCCGGCGGATGCGCCGATCCTGTCGCTCGGACTGACCTCCGCCACGCTGCCGCTGCGCGAGGTGGAGGACCTGGCCGATACGCGGCTGGCGCAGAAACTCTCCCAGGTCAGCGGGGTCGGGCTGGTGACCCTGTCCGGCGGCCAGCGCCCGGCCGTGCGCATACAGCTCAACCCGAAGGCGCTGGCCGCCAACGGGCTGGCGTTCCGGGATGTGCGCACGGCCATCGCCGCCGCCAACGTGAACCAGGCAAAGGGCAGCCTGGACGGGCCGGAGCGTTCCTGGGCGCTCGACGCCAATGACCAGCTGCACTCCGCGGCGGAATACCGCGACATCGTGGTGGCCTGGCGCAACGGTGCGCCGGTACGCCTGTCCGATCTCGGCACGGTGGTGGATGGCGCGGAAAACGCCCGTCTGGCCGCCTGGATGAACGAGCAGCCGGCCGTCATCCTCAACATCCAGCGCCAGCCCGGCGCCAACGTGATCAAGGTGGTGGACCGGATCAAGCAGCTGCTGCCGCAACTGCAGGCAGCACTGCCCGCCGCGGTGCAGGTGGCGGTGCTGACCGACCGCACCGTTACCATCCGCGCCTCGGTGCGTGACGTGCAGTACGAGCTGTTGCTGGCCGTGGGTCTGGTGGTGATCGCCATCTTCCTGTTCCTGCGCACGGCCACGGGCACCGTCATTCCCGGTATCGCGGTGCCGCTGTCGCTGGTCGGCACCTTCGGCGTGATGTACCTCGCCGGTTTCAGTATCAACAACCTGACGCTGATGGCCTTGACCATCGCCACCGGCTTCGTGGTCGATGACGCCATCGTGATGATCGAGAATATCGCGCGCTACATCGAACAGGGCATGGCACCGCGCGCGGCGGCGCTGAAGGGTTCCGCGCAGATCGGCTTCACCATCATCTCGCTGACCGTGTCGCTGATCGCCGTGCTGATTCCGCTGCTGTTCATGAGCGACGTGGTGGGGCGCCTGTTCCGGGAGTTCGCCATCACGCTGGCGGTGGCGATCCTGATCTCCGCCATGGTCTCGCTTACGCTGACGCCGATGATGTGCGCCCGCCTGCTGCGCCAGGTGCCCGTGACCGAGCAGGGACGGTTCTACCGCCGCAGCGGGCAGTTGTTCGAGGCGGCGATTGCCGGCTACGGCCGCCTGCTCGCGCGGGTGCTGGACCACCAGGGTCTGACGCTGGCGGTGGCCGTCGGCACGCTGCTGCTCACGGTGCTGTTGTACATCGTGGTGCCGAAAGGTTTCTTCCCGTTGCAGGACACCGGCATCATCCAGGGCATCTCCGAGGCGCCGCAGTCGATCTCGTTTTCCGCCATGGCGGAGCGGCAACAGGCACTGGGCCGGGTCATCCTGCAGGACCCGGCGGTCGATAGCCTGTCCTCGTTCATCGGCGTGGACGGCACCAACACGACGCTCAACAGCGGCCGCATGCTGATCAACCTGAAACCGCTGGCCCGGCGTGACGCCGGCATCGGTACGGTCATCCGGCGGCTGCAGGCGCGACTGGCGGGCGTGCCGGATATCCACCTCTACCTGCAACCGGTGCAGGACCTGAGCGTCGAGTCGCGCGTCAGCCGCACGCGCTACCAGTTCACGCTGGATTCCCCGCGCATCGACGACCTGACGACCTGGACACCGCGGCTGGTGCAGGCGCTGGCACGGCAACCGCAATTCGAGAACGTCACCTCCGACCTGCAGGACCGCGGCCTGCAGGCCTTTCTCGCCATCGACCGGGACAGTGCCGCACGGCTGGGCATCACCGCGGCCACCATCGACGATGTGCTCTACGACGCCTTCGGCCAGCGCCTGATCTCCACCATCTTCACCCAGGCCAGCCAGTACCGGGTCGTGCTCGAGGCGCAGCCTGCGTTCCGGCGCGGGCCCGGGGCGCTGGCCGACCTGTACGTGCCGTCTTCCGGCGGCAGCCAGGTCCCGCTCGGCAGCGTGGTGAAGAGCCGGGTGCAGACCGGGCCGCTGGTGATCAGTCACCTCGGGCAGTTTCCAGCCACGACCGTGTCGTTCGACGTGGCGCCGGGCGCCTCGCTGGGCGCAGCGGTCGGGGCCATCGAGCGGGTCAGGCAGGACATCGGCCTGCCGGCGTCGATCAACGTGGCGCTGCAGGGCGCGGCGAAGGCCTTCAGCGCGGCGCTGGGTAACGAGCTGCTGCTGATCCTGGCCGCGCTGGCCTGCGTGTACATCGTGCTGGGCGTACTGTACGAAAGCTACGTCCACCCGGTCACCATCCTGTCCACGCTGCCGTCGGCCGGCGTGGGCGCGCTGCTGGCGCTGCTGCTGTCGGGTACCGAGCTCGGTGTCATCGGCATCATCGGCATCATCCTGCTGATCGGCATCGTCAAGAAGAACGCCATCATGATGATCGACTTCGCCCTGCAGGCCGAGCGCGAAGAGGGCAAGACACCGCGCGAGGCGATCATGCAGGCGTGCCTGCTGCGTTTCCGCCCGATCCTGATGACCACCATGGCCGCGCTGTTCAGCGCCCTGCCGCTGATGCTTGGCAGCGGTGTCGGCTCCGAGCTGCGCCACCCGCTCGGCATCACCCTGGTCGGCGGCCTGCTGGTGAGCCAGGTACTGACGCTGTTCACCACGCCGGTGATCTACCTCGCGTTCAGCCGCCTGGCGCACAGGCGCGCCGGCGACACGGCGGAGGTATCGGCTTGAGCATCTCCGCCCCCTTCATCCGCCGTCCGGTGGCGACCACCCTGCTCACGCTCGGGCTGTTCCTCGCGGGCGTGGTGGCATTCCTGCTGTTGCCGGTCGCGCCCCTGCCGCAGATGGATTTCCCGACCATCTCGGTGTCCGCCAGGCTGCCCGGCGCCAGCCCGGAGACCATGGCGGCCACCGTGGCCACCCCGCTGGAACGGACGCTGGGCCGCATCGCCGGCGTGACCGAGATCACCTCCACCAGCTCGCTGGGATCGACCCATATCACCCTGCAGTTCGATCTCGACCGTGACATCAACGGTGCCGCCCGGGACGTGCAGGCGGCGATCAACGCGGCGCGCAGTCTGCTGCCGACCGGCATGCCGGGCAACCCGACCTATCGCAAGCGCAACCCGGCGGATGCACCGATCATGATCCTGGCGCTGACCTCCACAACGCTGGATCGCGGCCAGATGTACGACGCCGCCTCCACGATCATTGCGCAGAAACTGTCGCAGCTCGATGGCATCGGCCAGGTGACCGTGGGGGGCAGTTCCCTGCCGGCGGTACGGATCGAGCTCAACCCGCGTGCGCTCAGCGAGAACGGCATCAGCCTGTCCCAGGTACGCAGTGCCGTGGCGGCCACCAACGCCAACCGGCCCAAGGGGGTGCTGGAGACGGACACGCAGCAGTGGCAGGTCAGCGCCAACGACCAGGCGAAGGCCGCCGCCGAATACCGCAACCTGGTGATCAGCTGGGTGCGCGATGCACCGGTACGCCTGGCGGACGTGGCCGAGGTGACCGATGCGGTGGAGGACACGCGCAATGCCGGCATGTACAACGGCACGCCCGCGGTGCTGGTGATCCTGTACAAGCAGCCGGGTTCCAATATCCTGTCGACCACGCAGCGGGTACGCGCGGTGCTGCCGCAGCTCGAGGCCTCGATCCCCGGTGCGATCGACGTGCACGTGGTGATGGAGCGCACCGCCACCATCCGCGCCTCGTTGCACGAGGTCGAGCATGCCCTGCTGATCTCGGTCTGCCTGGTGGTGCTGGTGGTGTTCGCGTTCCTGCGCAATCCGCGTACGACCCTGATCCCGGCGGTGGCGGTGCCGGTGTCGCTGGTGTCCACCTTCGGGGTGATGTACCTGCTCGGTTACAGTCTCGACAACCTGTCGCTGATGGCGCTGACCATTGCCACGGGTTTCGTCGTCGATGATGCCATCGTGGTGCTGGAAAACACCATGCGCCACATGGAGCAGGGGGTTGCGCCAATGCCGGCGGCACTGCGCGGCGCGCGCGAGGTCGGGTTTACCGTGCTGTCGATGAGCCTGTCGCTGGTGGCGGTGTTCATCCCGGTGCTGCTGATGGGCGGCATCGTCGGCCGGCTGTTTCACGAGTTCGCCGTCACGCTGTCCGTGGCGATCGGCATTTCGCTGCTGGTCTCGCTGACCACCACGCCGATGCTGTGTGCGCGCGTGCTGAAAACGGAGTCGGAGGTGTCGCATGGCCGGCTGTATCACGCCAGCGAGCGGTTGTTCGGTCACGTACTGGCGCTGTACCGGCGCAGCCTGGGCTGGGCGTTACGGCATCCGCGTACCGTCATGCTGGTGCTGGTGGCGACGGTCGGCCTCAATATCTACCTGTATGCCATCGTGCCGAAGGGGTTCTTCCCGCAGCAGGATACCGGTCGCGTGATCGGCGTGATCCAGGCCGACCAGTCGATCTCGTTCCAGGCCATGTCGCAGAAGCTTGCCGACTTCATGCGCATCGTGCACGCCGATCCGGCGGTCGAGAACGTGGTCGGTTTCACCGGCGGCGGCCACCACGGAGGGACCAATTCCGGCCGCATGTTCATCGCCCTCAAGCCGCTCGGCCCGCGCAGGGAACCCGCGGGCCAGGTGATTGCACGGCTGCGCAGCAAACTGGCGCACGAGGCCGGCGCCAGCCTGTTCCTGAGGCCGCTGCAGGACCTGCGCGTCGGCGGCCGCCACGGCAACGCGACGTACCAGTACACGCTGCAGTCCGACAGTCTCGACGAGCTGCGTGCCTGGACCCCGAAACTGCAGGCGGCACTGTCCACGCTGCCCGAGCTGTCCGACGTCAGCAGCGACCAGGAGGTCAGGGCGCTGCAGACTACGCTCGACATCGACCGGGACTCGGCGGCGCGCCTGGGCCTGTCGCCGAAGGATATCGATACCGCGCTCAACCTTGCCTTCGGCCAGGCCCAGGTCTCGACCATCTACTCGGCACTCAACCAGTATCACGTGGTCATGGAGGTCGCACCCGCGTTCCGGCAATCGCCCCGGGCACTCACTGACCTGTTCCTGATCAGCAGCGACGGCAGCAAGGTGCCGCTGTCGGCGATCACCCGCACGGCGCCGGGCAATGCATCGCTCTCGGTCAGTCACCAGGGCCAGTTCGCGGCCGCCACCCTGTCCTTCAACCTGGCGCCCGGCGTGTCGCTGTCGCAGGCCACGCAGGCCATCGCTGCTGCCGTCCAGCGTAGCGGCATGCCGGACACGGTGCACGGCAGCCTGCAGGGCACGGCGCGCGCCTTCAGGGAGTCGCTGCAGAGCATGCCCTGGCTCATCCTGGCCGCGCTGGTGACGGTGTACCTGGTGCTGGGTATCCTGTATGAAAGCTACGTGCACCCGATCACGATCCTGTCCACGCTGCCTTCCGCCGGGGTGGGTGCGATCCTGGCCCTGATGCTGTTCGGCCACGAGTTCAGCATCATCGCACTGATCGGCATTTTCCTGCTCATCGGCATCGTCAAGAAGAATGCGATACTCATGATCGACTTCGCACTGCAGGTGGAACGCACCGCGGGCCTGCCGCCGCGTGAGGCCATTTTCCAGGCCTGCCTGCTGCGTTTGCGCCCGATCCTGATGACCACGCTGGCGGCCATGCTCGGTGCATTGCCGCTGGCGCTCAGCGGCGGGTACAGTGGCGCGCTGCGCCAGCCGCTGGGACTGTCCATTATCGGCGGCCTGTTGCTGAGCCAGGTGCTGACGCTGTACACGACTCCCGTCATCTACCTGTACCTGGACCGGTTCCGGCTCTGGTGTCTCGGTCTGTGGCAGGCGACCCGGATCGGTCATGCAGGTGCTGGTGGAGGGCAGGCATGACGGTGCGGCGCAGATCACTCATCTCGCTTGCCGTACTGCTGCTGGCCGGTTGCGCGGCGGGACCGGACTACCGGCGCCCGGCGCTGGAGATCCCGCAGCACTACAAGGAGGCCGGTGCCTGGCAACCGGCACGGCAACCGCCCCCGCAGGGAGACTGGTGGGCGCTGTTCGGCGACCCGCAACTGGAGCGTTTGCTGGCTGCCGTCGATGTGTCCAACCAGACGGTCCTGGTGGCGCAATCACGTTACCGTGCCGCGCGCGCGTTGACGGCACAGACGCGGGCCGGTTATTACCCCCGGCTTGGCGGCAACGTGTCGGGGACACGCAGCCGGTCACCGTCCAGCGGCGTGACCAGCACGGCTGCCGCATCGCTGGATGCTTCCTGGGAGGCGGATCTCTGGGGACGTATCGGCCGCGCGGTGGAGGCGGACGTGGCGGGTGCGCAGGCCAGCGCCGCCGACCTGGCTGCCGCACGCCTGGCGGCGCGTGCCGCACTCGCCACGGCCTATTTCCAGCTGCGCGTGCTCGACGCCCAGCGGCGCCTGCTGGATGACACGGTGCTCGCCTATACCCGTGCCCTGGAGATCACGCGTAACCGCTTCGCCGTGGGCGTGGCCGGCAAGGCCGACGTGGTCCAGGCGCAGACCCAGCTCGAGAGTACCCGCGCCCAGGCCATCGATGTCGGGGTCCGGCGGGCGGCACTGGAACACGCCATTGCAGTGCTGACCGGACAGCCGCCGGCGTCCTTTACCTTGCCGCCCGTGGACACGGTGCCGGCGCTCCCACCGGTACCGCTCGGGCTGCCTGCCACACTGCTGCAGCGACGCCCGGACATCGCCGCGGCGGAACGCCAGGCGGCCGCGGCCAATGCGCAGATCGGCGTGGCGCAGTCGGCCTGGTTTCCCAGCCTGTCGCTATCCGCCAGTGGCGGGGTCCAGGACAGCACATTTGCCAGGCTGCTGGATGCGCCGGTACGGGTCTGGTCGGTCGGACCGCTGCTGGCGGAAACGCTGTTCGATGCCGGTGCCCGCAGTGCTGCGACCGCACAGGCCCGGGCCACGTACGACGCCAGCGTGGCCAACTACCGGCAGACCGTGCTCGGTGCCTTGCAGGAAGTCGAGGACAACCTGGCCACGTTGCGCATCCTGGCGCAGGAATCCCGGGTACAGGACGCGGCCGTCGCCGCGGCGCGCGAATCGGTGGCGCTGGTCACCAACCAGTACAAGGCCGGCACGGTCAGCTACCTCAACGTGACCACGGTGCAGGCGGCGCAACTGGCCAATGAGCGCACGGCACTGAGCCTGCTGGGGCAGCGCCTGGATGCAACGGTCGCGCTGATCAAGGCGCTGGGCGGGGGCTGGCAGGTGGCGCCGTAGTGGAAGAACCTGCCATTCCCGTCAGGCAACCCGGATTGCCGGGATCGGCCACAAGGCGACATTCCCAGTGCACTCGTAAATGACGGGAGTGCGAGCAATTCCAGACGTTCCAATCCTGCTGTCGCACATCGACTGTCATTCAACTCGCGCCCATCATGAGCGACCGACGATCGGCAGGTTTCCACTACATGTGGCCACTGAACTACAGTTATTGATCCGCGGACATGGTGGTAGCGAAGGAGACGTATTGAGCGGCAGTTTGAATTTAACCAGAAGCGAATGACGTTCCTGCCATGACTATAACCTGCTTTCGTTGTCCAGTGCCTTTTCTGCGACATCTTCGTAGAGATGGATCACCCCGGCACAAAATTCATGCCATTCCGGGTGTCGCTCTGTCAGCCACTTGCTCCGCTGGGCATCAAGCGTAACCTGGCCCATGAATTGAATATCCGACTCACCAAGCATTCCGCACGCGTCGACCCTTTTCTTAAGCTCAAGTAATCGAGGAACTGTCAGCCCTGGCCGGTTCAATTATACGAGATTCTGGTTATTCAGTAATTTTGAGATGGGTTCTGCTGCCTCCAACTGCCACACTGACTCGGTTGGTTCTTTACATTTGCCGAAGACACAAGGCCAGTACATGTAACCAATCAGTTATTTACGACCTTAACGATTTCATTGCCATCAACGCAGGTACCTGCCTTGGTAGGGCCACTGGTTATAGTCCCTCGTTTGATGGATCTGGTGTGCGATGTCTGAACACAGGCTGCATCAAGGGAAGTCGTCCAGTTGCAATAAAGTTTGCCTCCCTTCACCTTCAATAATCGTTTCAGGCAGAAATTTGTACAAGGACAACTTGTTGTGGACGGATTTACATCCGTATGCTGGTCATTCATGTAAGTACCGTTAAGAATTGTTGCTTTCGAGTGATACTCCTCAGCATACAATCCTGGTTCAGCAAATAAGATGCAGGACATGATCAACAGACCGGTAGGGAATTTGATTTTCATGGCAGATTCCTCTGGTGGTGGAGACAACACTGCAGAGTCATTATGCGCGCTGTCATTAAACGAACAAATAATAACGGCAACAGTGAAGCCTGGTACAAAAGAAATGAAGGCATCTTCTGGCTGCGCCCCGACCGTCACACGCTGAAGTCCTTCGATCTCCTCGTCCACAGTTTCTCGGCATTGATGCAAGCTGATGTGACGTCTGCGAAATTACCTGCTGCTGATGCAGTTGCTGGTTATCTCATTACTCGAAGCTGATGTATACACCCTCAGGTAGAGGGTAAAAGGGGACGGAGGAAATATATTCGGACACGGTCCGCGTTCCGGTGGGGGACGGCTTGTGCGCCTGTGCAGCGCGGTGTGCGTCCTGCACACGCACCGGCCGGTTGCCGGGTGAACGGCGGATTGCGGTCGTCTCCCCGAAGCCGGCGTCACCACTGCGTGGTGACGCCGGCTTCGGGGGTAGAGGTTACTTCCCGGCCGTGGTGGAATGCGGAGAAGGATGCGCGGTGCTGAACTTGCCGATCAGCTTGCCGATGTCCTGCTTCGCTTTCGTGAACAGCTGGTCCACCTCGCTCTTGCCGCCCATGGCCTCGCGCAACTTCTCGATGTGCTGCACCACGGATTTGTAATCCTTCGTGTCTCCGTAGAAATAGCCCAGTCGCTTGGCCGTCAGCATCTGCTCATGGGCAAAGTCGAGGTCCCACATCGCCTGCTCCCGGTCGGAGGTCCTGTTGGTCTGCGCATCCTGGATCGCGTCGTGCGCCAGTATGACGGGCAACGGCTGTACCTGGATTTCCTCGACCAGGGAATCCATCGCCGTATCCAGCGTGTCCGCCGCCTGCTGGTATTGTTTGGCGGTAAGCTGCTTTACCGCCTGCTTGATGGCGGCAGGATAGGTTTCCACCGGCAGGTAGACGTCCCGGGTGATCAGGTCGCTGCGCAATCTGTCCAGCTGTACCCGTGCGTCCTGTACGTTACCGGCCATCAGTTCCTCGCTGATCGAGGTCACTTCCTGCTTGACCGTTTCGGGATTCGTCATCAGGTCGTGACTGATCACGTCTTCGGCGACCGGGATCAGCTTGAGATCGGGATTGGATGCCATGGCGATCTCCAGCTTGCCGTCCGCTGACTCGAGTTTCTTGACGGCTGCATCGTACTTCTTTTCCTGTAGCAGGCTGGCCGCCTGTTCAACCTCCTTGATGGCGGAAACCGCATCGGCGTTGAAACCGGCGCTCCGTTTCCTGGACTGCTGTTTTGCCCTGGCGGTCGCCGCTTCTTTCAGGTGTGTGGCCTTGGCCGGTGCAGTGCTGCTGATTGCAGCCTGTGCCGGGTTGAATGCCGCCATGCAGCCGGCCAGCAGCAGGGCGGGTATGAAACGGAATACCGTTCTTGTCTGGTGATTCATGCTCGTCTCTCCATGTTTGGGTTGTGAACGTGCAGGATCCTTGCAACCATGCGACATGCTGGCGCGGATTTTGTTCAATGCGGTTGCATACGGGGAGAATGAATGTGACGGGAAACACGCTGCCGGCACACTTTGCCGTTTCCGGGGTACTAAAGTATCTATAATCCCGGTACGGTGAATGTTCACCGCGGCCGATTTACTGTTATTGGAGCATGACATGAATATGCATCTGTTTATGGCGGGACCACCGCTGATATCCCTGCTGTCCGGCATCGCCATCCTGCTGTGGCCGCGGCTGCTGAACTACATCGTGGCGTTCTACCTGATCCTGTTCGGTCTCGCCGGGCTGCTGCCGGTGCTGATGGCGCCGTCGGTCTGACACCGGGAACTTTTCCGGACCGGTCATGGACAGACAGGGTACAGCCGCATTCACCTGGATACAGGTGTTGCTGGTGCTCAACATCGGCATGTTCCTGCTGGAGATGGTGTACGGCGCGCCACTGATCGACGCGCTGGCGCTGTGGCCGCTGCAGTCGTCACACCTTGCGGTCGCCGCGTCACAGGAACATCCCTTCCGGCTATGGCAGCTGCTGACCTACGCCTTCCTGCACGGCAGCCCCATGCACCTGCTGTTGAACATGTACGGCCTGTGGCTGTTCGGTTCGCGCATGGAACGGGTGTGGGGCTCACCCGCATTCGGGCAGTACTACTTCATCTGCGTGGTCGGTGCCGGCCTGGTGCAGCTGGTTATCGCGACCCTGGGCGCTGCCAAAGGCGCGGCGTATCCGACAGTGGGTGCATCCGGCGGGATCTTCGGGCTGCTGCTGGCCTTCGGCCTGACTTTCCCGAACGAGCGGCTGATGCTGCTGTTCCCGCCCGTGGTGCTGCGCGCCAAGTGGTTCGTCCTGATCTACGGACTGATCGAGCTGTGGTCCGGGTTCACCGGCACCGCGGCCGGCGTGGCGCACTTCGCCCACCTGGGCGGCATGCTGTTCGGCTACCTGGTGTTACGCTACTGGC
>CAYUFA010000031.1:0-30878 GCA_964443845.1 uncultured Ectothiorhodospiraceae bacterium | reverse complement strand
GGGCGCCTTGAATTCCTTGTAACGCGCCCAGTCACAGTAGGCCTTCTTGACCACGATGTTCCCCTTGAGCAGCAGGCGCTCCAGCACTTTCTGGATGTCGAAGGCGGCATAGCGGGCGTCACGCACGCCGAGCGCGACGTTTTCGAAATCGCAGAACAGTGCCATGTTGCGGGTTTCAGTCTTTTCGTTCATGCAAACAGTCTCCGTCCACTAGAGCAGGAAGAGGGTGCCAAGGCCGAGGAACGCCAGATAACCGACCACGTCGGTGACGGTGGTGAGGATGACCGTGCCGGCATGGGCGGGGTCGATCTTCAGGAAGCGCAGGATGAAGGGGATCGACAGGCCGGCGGCGGCCGCGCACAGCAGGTTGATGGTCAGCGCGGCGGCGATGATCAGGCCGATGTCGGTGTTGTGGAACCACAGGTACGAGACGAAGCCGACCACCACCGCCCAGGTGATGCCATTGAAGATGGCGACGCCGAGTTCCTTGTACATCAGCCAGCGCGCGTTGCTGCTGCCGACCTTGCCCAGCGCCAGGCCGCGGATCACGATGATCAGGGTCTGGCTGCCGGCGATACCGCCCATGCTGGCCACGATCGGCATCAGCACGGCCAGCGCCACCACGTGCTCGATGGCGGTCTGGAAACGCCCGATCACCCAGGAGGCGAGAAAGGCGGTCACCAGGTTGATGCCCAGCCACAGGGCGCGGCGCGGCGCACTCTTGAGCATGGGGGCGAAGGTGTCGTCCTCCTCGTCCAGGCCGGCCATGCGCATCAACGAGTGGTCGGCGTCGTCGCGGATGACGTCCACCACGTCGTCGATGGTGATCCGCCCCAGCAGCTTGTTCTGGTCGTCGATTACCGGCGCGGACACCAGGTCGTGGTTCTCGAACATGCGCGCGACTTCCACGTCCGGGGTGCTGGCCGGGATGCCCCTGACGTCGCGGTTCATGACCGCGGCCACCATCAGGTCCGGATCGTTGGTGAGCAGGGTGGTGAGTGGCAGGGCGCCGCGGTAGCGCTCGTTGCGGTCGACCACGAACAGCGTGTCGGTGGCGGTGGGGACGTCCTTGTGCAGGCGCAGGTAGCGCAGCACCACGTCGAGCGAGACGTCGGCGCGCACCGTCACCACGTCCACGTTCATCAGGCCGGCCGCGGTCTCCTCGTCGTAGCGCAGGATGGATTCCAGCCGCACCCGGTTCTGCTTGTCCATCGAGCGCAGGATCTCGTTGGTGACCGTGCCCGGCAGGTCCTGCAGCAGGTCGACCAGGTCGTCGATATCCAGCGTTTCGGTCGCGGCGACCAGATCGTGGGTTTCCATTTCCCGGATCAGGTCGTTACGCACCTCGTCGTTGAGGTGGACCAGGGTTTCACCGCGGTCCTCGGGGTCGACCAGTTCCCAGAGGATTTCACGCGGGCCGTGCGGGAAGGATTCCAGCAGCTCGGCGATCTCCGCCGCGTGCAGATTGGTCAGCAGGTAGCGCACCTGGCCGGCCGCGCCCGAATCGAGCGCGCGGGTCAGCCGCTCAAGGCGTGACTCGGTGGTCTGGGTCGTCTGGCTGGCGCTCTCGGCCATAATCGCGTTCCTGAAAAATGCCTGCCTGCCTGCGGCAGGCGCAGTGTATCAGGACCGCAACTAATCAGTAAGGTTGCTGTTGAGGGAATCGATACGTGCCGGGATGTGCCCGGCGCTGGTGTTGGTGAGCAGTTCCTCGACCAGCGGTCTGAGCTTGCCGATGTCGCTCTGGTTGATCACGTTCTTGACCTCGGCCAGCGAGGTGTGGTGCATGCTGAACTCGGTCAGGCCCATGCCCAGCAGCAGGCGGGTATAGCGTGGATCGCCGGCCATCTCCCCGCACATGGCCACCGGGATGCCGGCCTGGCGGCCGGCGTCGATGGTCACCTTGATCAGCCGCAGCACGGCCGGGTGCAACGGGTCGTAGAGGTAGTTGACCTCATCGTCGACGCGGTCGATGGCGAGCGTGTACTGGATCAGGTCGTTGGTGCCGATCGACAGGAAATCCAGATGCCTGGCGAACTCGGCGGCGGTGATGGCAGCGGCCGGGACCTCGATCATGCCGCCGGTCTGGACGTCCGGCGCGAAGGCGCAGCCCTCCCGTTGCAGGATGAGCCGGGTTTCGTTCAGCAGCGTCAGCGTCTGCTGCAGCTCCTGGGTGTTCGACAGCATCGGGATCATGATGCGGACCGGGCCGTGAGCGGAGGCGCGCAGGATGGCGCGCAACTGGGTACGGAACAGCGGCAGGTCCTTCAGACACAGGCGGATGGCGCGCAGGCCCAGCGCCGGGTTGCTGCAGCTGCGGCCATGCCGGCCGTCGACCTGCTTGTCGGCACCGATATCGAGGGTACGGATGGTCAGCGGCTTGCCCTTCAGGGCCTCGATGACACTGCGGTAGCTTTCGAACTGCTCCTCCTCGCCCGGCGGGCTGGTACGGTTCATGTACAGGAACTCGGTGCGGTACAGGCCGACCCCGCTGGCGTTGTCCAGCCCGCTGGAGCTGACATCTTCCGGCAGCTCGATATTGGCCTGCAGGTTGATCGGGACGGCATCGAGGGTGACGGCCGGCTGCCGTGCGATCCTGGCCAGTTCCTCGCGGCGCCGGAGCTCCGCCTGCTGGCGCTCTCGGTAGTGCTCCAGCATGACCTTGTCAGGGTCGACGATCAGCACGCCCTGCAGTCCGTCGAGGATGACGGTTTCGCCGTCCCGCAGGTATTGCTGCACACCGTGCACGCCCACCACGGCGGGAATCTCCATGCTGCGTGACAGGATGGCGGTATGCGACAGCGGGCCGCCGGACTCGGTAGCGAAGCCCGCGATGCCCTGGTGTTCCAGCAGTACGGTTTCAGCCGGTGTCAGGTCGTCGGCGAGTACCACGGCACCCGCCAGTGCCGGGGTGTCATTGCCGGGCTGGTCCTGCTCGAGCAGGATGCGCAGGATACGGTTGACCACGTGGTCGACGTCATCACGGCGGGTGCGCAGGTACGGGTCATCCATTTCCTCGAACACCCTGACCAGGGCGTCGCGCTGCAGCTTGAGCGCCCACTCCGCGTTGCAGTGCAGCTCGCGGATCAGTTCCACCGGTATGTCGCACAGGGTGGCATCGTTGAGCATCAGCAGGTGGGTCTCGATGAACGAGGAGATGTCGACGCTGGTGCCGGTCGGGATCTGCGCGTGCAGGTCACGCAGCTGGCTGCGGGCGAAGTCCACGGCGGCGCGGAAACGCGCGATTTCCTCTTCCAGCAGATGCTTGGGGATGGCCAGCTCGACCACCTCGATGCTGCCGCGCATGAAATGCGCCTTGCCGATGGCAATCCCGCGTGAAACCCCGATACCGCTCAGCAGCAGACTCATCCGCACCGTTTCCCCTGTCGTTGCACAAGCACCGCTACTGCCTGCCGTTGTGCTATTCGTGCTCTCCGAAGCGGTTGGCCACCAGCTCCGCGATGCTGTCGGCCGCCTCGATCTCGTCTTCCCCTGAAGTGTAGATGACCAGCTCGGTACCGCGCGAGGCGGCGAGCATCATGACTCCCATGATGCTCTTGCCGTTCACGCGCTGGCCGTCCCTGGCGATATCGACGTCACTGGTAAAGCCCCCGGCAACCGTGACCAGTTTGGCCGCGGCGCGGGCATGGAGCCCCAGCTTGTTGACGATGATGACCGGCCTCTGCTGCACGTCAGGAGGCCTGCATGTGCGTGGTCAGTATGATGCCGTTGCGCGCACCGCTGACGGCGATCTCGCCGAGTGTCTCCAGTTGCCCGTCCGCGTAGTTAAGGATGCGCAGCAGCATGGGGGCATTGACTCCGGAGACGACGATGACGTGGTGCCGCTCGGCCAGCCGGTTGGCGATGTTGCTGGGAGTGCTGCCATACAGGTCGGTCAGCACCAGTACCCCGGCACCCTGGTCCAGCAGCGCGCAGGCCGCGTCGGCCTGTTCGAACGTGGCGTCCGGGTCGCAGTCGTTGGCCACGCTGATGGTGCGTACCTCGAGCGGCACGCTGCCGAAAATGGCGGACACCGTGTCCAGCAGATCACGGCCAAGGTTGCCATGAGTGATCAGCAGCAGTGCGACTTTCATTCCAGCTCCCGGTGCCGCGTGACGATTTCGCCGAGCCGGTCACCCAGGCCCCGGCTGAGCCGGTCGACCAGGTACACGGAACGGTGCTGCCCGCCGGTACAGCCGATGGCGATGCTGAGGTAGCTGCGGTTGTCCGCCTTGAAGCGCGGTATCCACTCGGTCAGGTAGTGCTCGAGCTGGCGGTAGTAATCGTGTACCACGGGTTGTTGCTCCAGGTAGTCAGCCACCTCTTTATCAAGCCCGGTGCGGCCGCGCAAGTCCGGAATCCAGTGGGGATTCGGCAGGCAGCGGGCGTCGAACACGAAATCGGCATCCGCCGGGATGCCGTGCTTGTAGCCAAATGAGCGTAACAGCACTGAAAAACCGGCGCCGCGGGTGTTGCCGATGCTCTGCATGACCAGTTCCCGCAGCTGGTGCACGTTGGTGCGGCTGGTGTCGATGAACAGATCGGCATTGGCGGAGATCGGTTCCAGCAGGCTGCGTTCGAGCTCGATGGCGTCGGCCAGCGGCGTGCTCCGGCTGGACAAGGGGTGCTTGCGGCGGGTTTCACTGAACCGCTTCAGCAGGGTGGCGTCGTCCGACTGCAGGAACAGGATCCGGCAGTTGACCCCGAGCGAGCGCAGTTCGTCCAGGATGGCCGGGAAGCGTGCCAGCTGGTCCGGGTGATTGCGCGCATCGATCCCGACGCCGACCCGGCCGTTGTTGGCCAGGTTGGTACTGTTGAACTCGCGCGCGAAGGCCGTGACCAGCCCGACCGGCAGGTTGTCGATGCAGTAGAAATCCATGTCTTCCAGGGCATGCAGCGCAACGCTCTTGCCCGAGCCGGACAGCCCGCTGACGATGACCATGTTCATGGCCGGGTCTGCTCCAGGCGCTGCTTCTGGCGTTCGACGAAGGCCTCGCTGGCATCATAGCCCTTGCTGATCAGGATGTGGTTGCGCACCGCGGCCTCCAGCAGCACCGCCAGGTTGCGGCCGGGCCCGACCGGGAGCGTGACTTCCGGAATCTCGACGTCCTGGATGGTGCGCATCTGGCGGCTGCCATGCAGACGGTCGATCCTGACGGCATCCTCGAGATCCTGCAGCACGATGATCAGCCGCAGGTTGCGGCTCTGCTTGATGGCGCTGTCGCCGAACATGGCGCGCACGTTCAGGATGCCCAGCCCGCGCACCTCGAGAAAGTCACGCAGCATTTCCGGGCAGGTGCCGTTGAGCGTGTCCGGTGCAATGCGCGAGAACTCGGTTGCGTCGTCGGCAATCAGGCGATGGCCGCGCGTCAGCAGTTCCAGGGCCAGTTCGCTCTTGCCGATACTGGAATCGCCGGTAATCAGTACCCCGGTACCCATGACTTCCATGAACACACCGTGCAGGGTGATCTTCTCGACGAAGAAGTTGCTCAGGTAATACTGCAGGTGCTGGATGGTGTCCTGGCTGCTGAGCTGGCTCGACAGCAGCGGTATGCCGCTGACCCGGGCCGCGGTCACCAGGTCGGCGGGCGCCTCCAGCTTGCCGGAGACGATCACCAGGCGGGTCTGCTCCGAGAACAGCTGGCTGATGGCGTCCTTGCGCGAGTTCTTGCCGAGCTTGTCCAGGTATTCGAATTCCTGCCGGCCCAGTACCTGCACGCGATGCGGGTTGATCAGGTTCAACTGGCCGGCCAGCGAGATTTCCTGCAGGTGGTTGCCGCTGGTATGCAGCACGCGGCCTGCCTGTTCCGCGCCGCATACCCAGGACAGGCCGAGCTTCTCCTCGAGGTCGTGAAACAGGGTGCCAATGACAAGCGTAGTGGTCATGCGGAAATGCGCTGGCTCTCCCATTCGAACAGGGTATCCAGGACACACGCCGTGTCGTCGCAGGTGCGCAGCAGGGCGCAGACTCCCTTGTTACTGAAGATCTCCGCGATGGTGGATAGCACCTGCAGGTGCTCCTCGGTGGAGTCTTCCGGTACCAGCAGCGAGAACACCAGGTCGACCGGTTGCCGGTCGGTGGCGTCGAAGTCGACCGGGGTACGGATCCGGATAAAGGCGCATACCGGACGGTCGAGGCTGGCCATGCGGCCGTGCGGTATGGCCACGCCCTTGCCGAGGCCGGTACTGCCCAGCCGCTCGCGGTTGACGAGGGCCTCGAAGATGGTATGACTCGACAGCCCCGGTGAACTGGTGGCCAGCAACTCGCTGAGCTGTTCGAGCAGACGTTTCTTGCTGGCAATGTCGTCGCACACGACAACCCGTTCTGGTGCAAGTAAGGAGGTTATCTTCATGATATTACTATAAACATGTTCCCGGAAAACGAATGTATGGCAGCCACCATCATGCCGGTCACAGTTCGCGGGCAATGGACCCTTCGCTGCGGTGGTGGTCGGTCATTTTTTCCTTGTGTTTCCTGAGCTGGCGGTCGAGTTTGTCGGCGAGCGCGTCGATGGCCGCGTACATGTCCTCCTGGACGGAGTCTGCGAACAGGTTGCCGCCGGCTACATGCAGCGTTGCTTCCGCCTGGTGGCGCAGCTTTTCAACGGTCAGTACCACGTGGATGTCCTGCACGATATCGAAGTGCCGCTCGAGGCGTTCCATCTTGGCGTTGACGTAGTCACGCAACGGCTCGGTCAGGTCCACGTGATTTCCTGTGAGGTTGATTTGCATGATCATGCTCCTTGAGGTTTGCCTAGGTCAGGCGTTTGCGTTCATTGGATGGGGAAATCGACAGCGACTCGCGGTACTTGGCGATGGTCCGGCGCGCCACATTGATTCCCTGCGCGGCCAGCACGTCGGCCATCTTGCTGTCACTGAGCGGCTTGGCCGGATTTTCGGCCGCTACCAGCTTCTTGATGATGGCGCGGATGGCCGTCGCGGAACATTCCCCGCCGGCCTCGGTGTTGACGTGGCTGGAAAAGAAATACTTGAATTCGTAAATCCCGCGCGGTGTGTGCATGTATTTGCGCGTGGTGACCCTGGACACGGTCGATTCATGCATATTGATGGCCTCGGCGATGCTGCGCAGCACCATCGGTTTCATCGCTTCCTCGCCGTGCTCGAAGAAGGCGTGCTGGCGTTCGACGATGCTGCCGGCCACCTTGAGCAGCGTCTCGTGACGGCTCTGCAGGCTCTTCAGGAACCAGCGCGCTTCCTGCAGGTTGTCGCGCAGGTAGTTGTTGTCCTTGCTGTTGCTGCCGCGCTTGATCATGTTGGCATAGAGCGAATTGATGCGCAGCCGGGGTATCGACTCGGGATTCAGTTCCACCTGCCAGGCGTTGTCCTTCCTGAACACGTAGACGTCGGGAATGATGTATTCCGGCTCGGTGGTGTTATAGGCCGAGCCGGGGCGCGGGTTGAGTGACTGGATCAGGTGAATGACATGCTGCAGGTCGTCGGTCGTCAGGTTCAGCTTGGAGCACAGGCGCGCATAGTCGCGGTTGCTGAGCAGGGTGAAATAGTGCTGCAGCAGCGTCCGGGCCTCGCTGTGCCAGGGGCTGTCCGGGTCGAACTGCTGCAACTGCAGCAGCAGGCATTCCCGCAGGTCGCGCGCGCCGACGCCGACCGGGTCGAGCTGCTGGATACGGTGAATGACCGCCTCGACTTCCTCCGGATCGATCTCCAGCGCAGGAGCCATGCTCTTGAGCAGTTCATCCGTGGACACGGCCAGATAGCCGTCGTCGCCGATGGAGTCGATCACCGTGCGGGCGATGTAGCGGTCCTTGTCGGACAGGTTGGTCAGGTCCACCTGCCAGGCGAGGTGGTCGTGCAGGTTTTCTCCGCTGACCGTGACCGTTTCCAGCAGGTCGCGGTTGCTGGATTCCGGGGCACTGAAACTGGTGGCCCCGGTATCGAACACGTCGTCCCAGCTGGTATCGACCGGCAATTCGTCCGGGATGGAATCCGGGGTACCCTCGGCGGTAATGATCGACTCACGCTCCCCATCCAGCCGTTCCGCCGGTTCGGCCGCCTCGCTGCCGTTGCCCTCGTCCTGCTCCAGCAGCGGGTTGGAATCCAGGGTCTGCTGGATCTCGTTCTGGAGTTCCAGTGTTGACAGCTGGAGCAGCCGGATGGCCTGCTGCAGCTGAGGTGTCATGGTCAGGCTTTGACCGATTCTGAGTTGCAGTGACTGCTTCATTATCAAATGGAATCAGCGACTAACCAAATACCTGCAGGGGCGGAACGGAACCAGGCTGTTCGTTCCGTACACTAAACCATAGTGCATGAACCGTGCCATACCAGCAATATCCTTTTGTACCATTCTATGCGGCCCGGTTACAGACGGAACTCCGCACCCAGATACACCTCGCGCACCCGCTGGTCTTCCAGCACGTCCTGCGGCGAACCGGAGGCGATCACCCGGCCCTCGCTCAGTATGTATGCCGTGTCGCAGATTCCCAGGGTTTCACGCACATTGTGGTCGGTGATGAGGACCCCGATACCGCGATTGCTGAGGTGGCGGATGATGTGCTGGATGTCGATGACCGAAATCGGGTCGACTCCGGCGAAGGGTTCATCGAGCAGCACGAAGCGGGGGTTGGCGGCCAGCGCGCGGGCGATCTCGACGCGCCGCCGTTCACCGCCGGACAGGCTGATACCCCGTTGTTCTGCGAGGTGTCCGATGTGCAGTTCGTGCAGCAGCGCCTCCAGTTGTTCCTGGCGCTGTGCGCGGTCCAGGTCCTTGCGGATCTCCAGGACCGCCAGGATGTTTTCCGCCACGGACAGCTTGCGAAACACCGAGGCTTCCTGGGGCAGGTAGCCCAGACCGTGTCGCGCACGCACGTGCATGGGCTGTCCGGTCAGATCGGTCCCGTCCAGTTCGATGCGGCCGTCGCCGCAGGGCACGATGCCGACGATCATGTAGAAGCAGGTGGTCTTGCCGGCACCGTTGGGTCCCAGCAGGCCGACGACCTGGCCGCTCTCGATCGACAGCGAAACATCATCGACCACCCGGCGTGACTGGTAGCTCTTGCCGATGCGAATGGTTTGCAACTGGCTCATGGCCGGGGGGTATCCGGAGCGGGTTCGGACGGGGTACCGGCCGGCGCGGCGGCCGGCTCGGCCGCCGCGGGTTCGTTGTCCGGTTGCAGGGTGATATGCACGCGGTTGTCACCACCGGTACTGCCGGCCTGCACGGTGTTGTCGCGCAGGTTGAGTTCGATGCGGTCGCTGCGGAATTCCTCGCGGCCGACCTGGCGAATGACCGCATCGCCCTGCAGCAGCAGGCGCTGGGTGTCGGTGTGGTACTCGATATGTGCCGCCTCGGCCTGCTGGTCGGCGTCGGCATGTTCCGGGCGCTGCGCAAAGGTGGCGGGCGTGCCGTCGAGCACGATCTCGTGGATGCGCTTGTTGTCCAGCGTCAGGGACATCCGGTTGCCATGCAGCTGCAGGGTGCCCTGGTGCAGGAACACGTTGCCTTCATAGACACTGGTCCGGGACGGTTCATCCAGGGTTGCCTTGTCTGCCTCGATCTCGATCGGCTGGTTGCGGTCGCTTTCCAGGGTCCGGCCGGGCGCCGGCCACAGCAGCCCGGCCAGTGCCAGGCACAGCAGCAGGCCGCGCGCCGGCGAGTTAGCCCGCGGCATGCAGAATGCCCCGGACCCGGGAACGCAGCTGCACCCGGTTGTGCAGGAAATCCGCCTGGAAACCGATGGCATCGAGGCGGAAGTCCTGACCGGTGATACGGGCTGCCTGGCCTGTTTCGGCCGTGCGTGCGCCGGGCTTGACCAGCACGTCCCGGGTCCTGATTTTAAGTAGATTCCCTGAAATCGATGCAAGTTGCTGTATATTAACAATACCAAGCAGCCACACGGGGTCTCCGGTCTGGGTGGTATAACCGTGCTCGGCGGTAAGCTGCCAGCGGCTGTTCCTGCCATGCAGCAGTTCCAGACGGGGATGTGTGAACTGCAGGCGGTCGTTGTCCGGGTAATAATCCAGAGTGTCGGCATGCAGGCGGTAGATGCGCTTGCCGTCCGGTCCCAGGATGTCGAGGTGCACATCCCGGGCGTAGGCGTCCGGGAGGGGGGGGCCGGATTCACCGGCCGTCGGCCGGCTCTCCTGCTGGTGGAACAGCCGGTCGCTGGCATAGGCCAGTACCACCAGTAACAGCACTACGCCAAGTTGCTTGCGGTTCACAGGTAGCTGTCCATTTCCTGCTGCAGCACCCCGTGCGCCTCCATCAGGAGTTCACACACGTCGCGGGCCGCGCCCCGGCCGCCGCCGTGGGGCGTCTGCCAGTGGCTGTGACGGACCACCAGCGGGTGGGCGTCCTGCACCGCGATGGCAAGCCCGACCCGGCACATCACCGGCAGGTCGACCACGTCGTCACCGACATAGGCCGTTTGCTCCGGCGGGATGCCGAGACCGGCGGAGAGTTCCTCGAAGGCCGGCAGTTTTTCCAGCCGGCCCTGGTAGACGTGGGTTACGCCCAGGTTCTTCATGCGGTACTCCACGACCCGCGAGGTGCGCCCGGTGATGATGCCGACGACGACGCCGTGTTTCTGCAGCATCTTGATCCCGTGGCCGTCGCGCGAGTTGAACGCCTTGTATTCCTGGCCGTCGTCACCCAGAAACAGGCTGCCGTCGGTAAGCACGCCATCGACGTCGAAGATGACCAGGCGGATACGGGCGGCTCTTTCGAGGATATCCTGCATGACACGGGTTCCGTCTACACGACCCTGGCGCGCAGCAGGTCATGCATGTTGAGTGCGCCGACCGGCTGGTTGTGTTCGTTGACGACCGGCAGGGCATTGATCTTGGTCGATTCCATGATCTGCAACGCTTCGGCAGCCAGCATCCCGGGCCGGGCAGTCTTGCACCTGGCGGTCATGACCTCCTGGATGTGCGTCGAGTGTACGTCGACGCGCTGATCGATGGCGCGGCGCAGGTCGCCGTCCGTGAACACGCCCGCGAGTGTGCCATCGGGATGGATGGCCATGGTCATGCCCAGGCCCTTGCGGGTCATCTCGACCAGGGCGTTACTGAGCAGGGTGTCGACCGGTACGCTGGGGATGGCATCGCCGGTGTGCATCAGGTCGTCGATCAGCAGCAACAGGCGCCGTCCCAGCGTGCCGCCCGGGTGTGAACGGGCGAAATCCTCGCGCGTGAAGCCACGGGTTTCCAGCAGTGCCACGGCCAGGGCATCGCCCATGACCAGCGCGGCGGTGGTGCTGGCGGTGGGTGCCAGGCCCAGCGGGCAGGCTTCTTTCTCGACGCTGACGTTGATATTTGCCGTGGCGGCGCGCGACAGGGTGGATTGGGGGTTGCCCGTCATGGCGATCAGCGGCACCTGCAGCCGCTTGATGAGTGGCAGGATCGTCACGATCTCCTCGGTCTCCCCGGAATTGGACAGGACCAGTACCACGTCCGCGGCGGTGATCATGCCGAGATCGCCATGGCTGGCTTCCCCGGGGTGCACGAAAAACGCCGGCGTACCGGTACTGGCCAGCGTGGCCGCGATCTTGCCGGCGATATGGCCGGACTTGCCCATCCCGGTCACGACCACGCGGCCCCGGCAGGCGAGCATCAGCCGGCAGGCCTCGGCGAAGGAGGGCTGGCGGATTTCGGTTTCGAGTTGCTTGATGGCATGCGCCTCGGTCTCGATCACGGCGAGAGCGAGGTCCTGCAGTTTCCGGTCATTCATGCGCGCAGTGTACTAGAACCTGTTTGAAAATAGTGAATACGTGGTGGCCCGCGCCGGGCTTCCCCGCCGGTGCATCCGCTCAGTGGCGGGCGGTGGCGTACAGCAGGACCTCATAGGCGAGAAAGGCGACCAGCAGCAACGCTCCCTGCGGCCGGTTCAGCCGGGCCGGGCCACGGAAACCGTAGGCCATGACGAACAGCAGTATGGTCATCCCCGCCATCACCGGGAAGTCACGGGTCATCACCGCGTGCTGGATCGCCGCGGGGTGGATCACGCCGGGCAGGCCGAGCACGGCCAGCAGGTTGAAGATATTGGAGCCGACCACGTTGCCGATGGCGATGTCATGCTGGTTGCGAATCGCGCTGGCCAGGGTGGCGGCGAGTTCCGGCAGGCTGGTGCCCAGCGCCACGACCGTCAGGCCGATCACCAGGTCACTGACGCCCAGGGTATGGGCAACGCCGATCGCGCCCCACACCAGCAGGTGCGAACTGGCCAGCAGCACCACGCCGCCCAGTACCAGCAGCCCCATGGCGCGTGGCATCGGCACATCGAACGGCATTTCGCCGGCGAACTCGCTGGCCATCGGTTCCACGGTGCCCTGTGCGCGTATGCCCTGCAGGGTGATCCAGGCCAGCATCAGCAGCATGCCGGTCAGCAGCAGTACCCCGTCCGACCGGTCCAGCGAACCGTCCAGCAACAGCAGCGCGGTGCCGGCCATGACGAGCATCAGCACCGGCAACTCGCGCCGGATGATGCTGGAATGGACCTCGAGCGGACGAATCAGCGCGGTCAGACCGAGGATCAGCCCGGTATTGACGATATTGGAGCCCAGCGCATTGCCGACCGCGAGCCCGGGATCCCCCTGCCAGGCCGCGACGGCGGAAACGATGATCTCGGGGGCCGAGGTGCCGAGGCTGACGATGGTCAGTCCGACGATCAGCGGCGGTATCCGCAGGTTGACGGCAATCGCGCTGGCCCCCTGCACGAAGCGGTCGGCACTCCAGGTCAGCAGCACGAAACCGGCCGGTATGGCCAGAAGTTCACTCAGCATACGGGACGCGCGCAGCCGGCCGTCGGGCCGTTACCCGGCAGCCTGCCGGGTTTCCCTTGCGGGTGACCGGCAGTGGGAATGATAATACCGCCTTCATTTGGCAGGCTCTTGTTTTCAACCGGCACTATCATACACTTCGCGGCAACCTTGCCAACTTGCAATCCCGTGTGCCGGGCCCGGTGTTTTCCCGGTTGCGGTGCCAACCAGTGGTCAGAGTACATGGCGGAACCGATTATACAGATCCGTGACCTGCGCTTTGCGCGCGGCAGCCGCATGATATTCGATGGCATCGATATCGATATCCTGCCCGGCACCGTGACCGCGATCATGGGTCCGAGCGGCACCGGCAAGACCACGTTGCTGAAACTGATCGGCGGGCAGCTGCACCCGCTGTCCGGTTCGATCCGGGTCCAGGACGAGGAAGTGCCGGCATTGTCGCGCTCCGCCCTGTACCGCCTGCGCAAGCGCATCGGCATGCTGTTCCAGACCGGCGCCCTGCTCACGGACCTCAGCGTGTTCGAGAACGTGGCCTATCCGATCCGCGAGCACACCAAGCTGCCGGAGGAACTGATCCGCGACCTGGTGCTGATGAAGCTGGAGGCCGTCGGCCTGCGCGGCGCGGCCGGCCTGATGCCGGCGGAACTGTCCGGCGGCATGGCCCGGCGTGTGGCGCTGGCACGGGCCATTGCACTGGACCCGATGATGGTGCTGTACGACGAACCGTTCACCGGGCAGGACCCGATATCCATGGGCGTGCTGGTCAAGCTGATCCGCGAACTGAACCGGGCGCTGGGCATGACCAGCGTGGTGGTGTCGCACGACGTGCGGGAGACCAGCGCGATCGCCGATTATGTCTACCTGCTGTCGGATGGCAAGGTGATGGACCACGGCAAGCCGGATGACCTGTGGGGCGCGAAGACGGAATGGACGCGCCAGTTCCTGAACGGGTTGCCGGACGGCCCGGTGGCCTTCCATTATCCCGCACCGCCGTTCCGCGAGGACCTGCTGGGCGGGGCGGGGCGCTGATGCTCGATCTCCTGCAACGGCTGGGCAGGGCCGCGCTCGGTTTTTTCCGGCGCCTGGGCCGCGGCAACCTGTTCCTGCTGCAGACCCTGGCCAGCATGCCGGGCATGCTGTTGCGGCCGGGACTGGTGGTGCGGCAGATGTGGTCGGTCGGCGTGCTCACGCTGGTGATCATCGTGGTGTCCGCCCTGTTCGTGGGCATGGTGATGGGGCTGCAGGGCTACAATACACTGGTCGATTTCGGCGCCGAGGAGTCGCTCGGTATACTGGTCGCCCTGTCGCTGGTCCGCGAACTCGGGCCGGTGGTCACGGCGCTGCTGTTCGCCGGCCGCGCCGGCTCCGCGCTGACCGCGGAGATCGGCCTGATGAAGGCCACCGAACAGTTGTCGGGCATGGAGATGATGGCGGTCGACCCGGTGCAGCGGGTCATCGCACCGCGCTTTCTGGCCGCGTTCCTGGCCATGCCGCTGCTGGCCGCGATTTTCAGCGCGGTGGGCGTGTTCGGCGGTTACCTGGTCGGCGTCGGGCTGCTGGGCGTGGATGACGGCGCCTTCTGGTCCCAGATGCAGGGCAAGGTGGATTTTTACGACGACATCCTGAACGGGATCATCAAGAGTATCGTATTCGGCTTCGTGGCCGGGTGGATCGCCCTGTATGAAGGGTATGACGCGGTTCCGACGGCGGAAGGTGTCAGCCAGGCCACCACACGCACTGTCGTGCACAGCGCGCTGGTGGTGCTCGGGCTGGACTTCGTACTGACGGCACTGATGTTTGGAGGCTAGATTCGTGAACACCAGAACTGTGGAAATCGGGGTGGGCCTGTTCGTTGCCGCCGGCTGCGCGGCATTGTTCGTGCTGGCCATGCAGGTCAGCAACCTCACCACGCTCGGCAGCAGCGGCGGCTACCGGCTCACGGCGAACTTCGAGAATATCGGCGGTCTGAAAGTACGTTCCCCGGTCACCGTGTCCGGTGTGCGGGTGGGCCGGGTGGAATCGATCAACTATGACCTGCACACCTTCCAGGCCGTGGTCACCATGAATATCGAGGACAGGTACAAGGGTTTTCCGGAAGATACCTCGGCCAGTATCTTTACGGCCGGCCTGCTGGGTGAACAGTACGTGGCGCTGGAACCCGGCGGCTCCATGACCAGTCTTACGGATGGCGGACACATCCAGCTGACGCAGTCCGCCCTGGTACTGGAGCAACTGATCGGCCAGTTCCTGTACAGCATGGCCGGCAAGAAGCCGGACGGCGGGACCGCAAACCATGTGGAAAACCAGACTCTGGGCCAGCCGGAACCCGCGCCGGCGCCGCAACCGGGACAGTAACCTGTATGACGAACCTGAAAAAACCTTCCAGCTGCGGACTCATTGCCGCATTACTGGTGCTCCTGTCCGCCACGGCACCGGCTGCCGGTGCCGCCAGCGACATCACCCCGCAGGAACTGGTCCGGGACACCTCGTCACGCATGCTGACGGCACTGCGCAGCGAACACGACGCGATCGTGAAGAATTCCGACCATCTCTACCAGCTGGTATCCCAGATCGTCCTGCCGTATTTCGATTTCGAGCGCATGAGCCAGTGGGTGCTGGGCAGGAACTGGCGCACCGCCACTCCGGACCAGCGTGCGCGCTTCGTCAAGCAGTTCCGTACCCTGCTGGTGCATACCTACAGTAACGCGCTGTCCAGGTATGCCGATGAAAAGATCGTCTACCTGCCCTCGGGCGATGACGGCAGGTCGGGGCGGGTGACGGTGCGTACCGAGATCGAGCAGGGTGGTACGACGATCCCGATTTCCTACTCGATGTACCTGACCCGCGACGGCTGGAAGGTGTATGACGTGTCCGTCAGTGGCATCAGCCTGGTGACCAATTACCGCTCCACATTCGGTAACATCATCCGGGAGCGGGGTATGGACAGCCTGATCCAGCAGCTCACTGACCGCAATAACGGCAAGTCCGATGGCTGATGCGGTCTGCAGCGACCAGGGTGACGGGCGCTGGTTGCTGTCCGGGGAACTGGGATTCGCGACGGTACCCGGCCTGCTGGCTGGTCCCGGGCGCAGCCTGGCGGCGGCAGCCACCGAGGTCGACCTGGCCGGCGTGACCCGGGCCGACAGCGCCGGGCTCGCCCTGCTGGTGGCGTGGACCCGCACCAGCACGCGCGCGGGGCGTACCATCCGTTTCACGCATGTGCCGGCACAGCTGCTGTCCATCGCACGGGTGTCCGGGCTGGAAGAGATCCTGCCACTGGCAGACTGAACGGGCAGCGGCCGCAGCGCCGTGCCACCCGGAACACCGATTCGACGAATTCAACCCGAAGGTTGCACACATGCAGAGCAAGGAACTGGAAGCATTGATCAGGGCGGGGCTCCCGGACGCCGAGGTGACGGTCAAGGGGGACGGGGATCATTTCGAGGCGATCGTGGTCAGCAGCCGGTTCGAACACCGCAGCATGGTCCAGCAGCACCAGCTGGTGTATGCCACGCTGGGTGACCGCATCGGTGGCGAGATCCACGCGCTGGCGCTGCATACGCACACGCCCGAGGAATGGCGCAGACAGCGTCGTATCCAGTAAACCCGCCACGCAGGCAGGGAGAATGCGTTGGACAAGCTGATTATCCGCGGCGGTAACGTACTGGACGGAGAGATTCGCATATCCGGCGCCAAGAACGCCGTGTTGCCGATCATGGCCGCGACGCTGCTGGCGGATACGCCGGTGGTGATCCGCAATATTCCGCACCTGCATGACGTCACCACCACCATGGAGCTGCTCGGCCACATGGGCGTGCAGCTGACCGTGGACGAGAAGATGGACATCGAGGTGGATGCCCGCTCGATCAAATCGCTGTATGCCCCCTACGAGCTGGTCCGCACCATGCGTTCCTCCATCCTCGTGCTGGGCCCCATGCTGTCCCGTTTCGGGCGCGCGGACGTTTCCCTGCCGGGGGGCTGCGCCATCGGTTCCCGCCCGGTCAATCTGCACATCAAGGGCCTGCAGGCGATGGGCGCGGACATCAAGGTCGAGAACGGCTACATCAAGGCGCGGGTGAAGCGCCTGCACGGCGCAAAGCTGGTAATGGATCTCGTGACCGTGACCGGCACCGAGAACCTGATGATGGCGGCGACCCTGGCCGACGGCGTCACGGTGATCGAGAATGCCGCCCGGGAGCCGGAGGTGATCGACCTGGCGTGCTGCCTGAACGCGATGGGCGCAAGGATCAGCGGCGCCGGTACCGATACCCTGACCATCGAGGGTGTGGAACGGCTGGCGGGCACGGAATACAGCGTGCTGCCCGATCGCATCGAGACCGGTACCTACCTGGTGGCCGCCGCGATCACGGGCGGCCACGTCAAGCTCAAGGATACCCGCCCCGACATCATGGAAGCCGTGCTGCAGACCCTGCGCGAGGCGGGGGCGGATATCGGCACCGGACGGGACTGGATCGAACTCGACATGCATGGCCAGCGTCCGCGCGCCGTGCATGTCCATACCGCGCCGTACCCGGCGTTTCCCACCGACATGCAGGCGCAGTTCACCGCGCTCAACTCGGTGGCGGAAGGCGCCGGCACGATCACCGAGACGGTGTTCGAAAACCGTTTCATGCATGTGCAGGAAATGCAGCGCATGGGCGCGAACATCCGCCTGGAAGGGAATACGGCCATCTGCAAGGGTGTGCCGCGTCTGAACGGCGCGCCGGTCATGGCCACCGACCTGCGGGCCTCGGCCAGCCTGGTGCTGGCCGGACTGGTGGCCGACGGCGCGACCGTGATCGACCGTATCTATCACATCGACCGCGGCTACGAGCGCATCGAGGAGAAACTGGCACAACTGGGCGCGGACATCCGGCGCGTGCCGGACTGAGCGGGATCCGCCACCGGCCGGGTGCTGACCTTGTAAATTGCCGGCTTCTGCCGGAAACTTGCCGGTCATGAACAGCGCCCTGACCATCGCCCTGTCCAAGGGCCGCATTTTCCGGGAAACCCTGCCGCTGCTGGCCGCCGCCGGGATCGAGCCGGCCGACGATCCGGATACCAGCCGCAAGCTGATCCTCGATACCAACCTCGACGAGGTCAAGCTGGTGATCATCCGCGCCGCCGATGTGCCCACCTACGTCGGGTACGGCGCCGCCGATGTCGGGGTCGCCGGCAAGGACGTGCTGATGGAGCACGGCGGGGAAGGGCTGTACGAACCGCTCGACCTGATGATCGCGCGTTGCCGCCTGATGGTGGCCGGACCGGAACACGCCGGCGGCGCGCGCCGGCGCATGCGCATTGCCACGAAATACGTCCACAGTACACGCCGCTTCTACGCCGACCGCCAGGAGCAGGTCGAGATCATCAAGCTGTACGGGTCCATGGAGCTGGCGCCGCTGGTCGGACTGGCAGACCGGATCGTGGACGTGGTGGATACCGGCAACACCCTGCGCGCCAACGGCCTGGTTCCGCTCGAGCACATCGCGGATATCAGCTCGCGCCTGGTCGTGAACCGGGCGTCCATGAAACTCAAGCACGCCCGCATCACCGACCTGATCGACAAGCTGCGCGTTGCCTGCGCACGGCCGGAGCGCGCGACGGCCTGAGCCGGTTGCCGTGTGCCGGACACGCCACTGGAATGCCACAGCAACCCCGAGTACTGACTGGATGGATATCACCCGACTGGATTCACGCAACCCCGGTTTCCACGACGCCCTGGAGCGCCTGCTGGACTGGGAGCAATCGGCCGACCTGAAGGTCGAGGCGACGGTGCGGGACATCATCGCCGCTGTGCGCGCCCGCGGCGATGCGGCCCTGATCGAGTACACCGAGCGTTTCGACCGGCGCAAGGTGGAACACGGCCTGGACATTTCCCTGGCCGCGTGCCAGCAGTCCCTGCAGCGCATTGCTGCCGGGCAGCGCAAGGCGCTGGAAGTGGCCGCGCAGCGCATCCTGGCCTACGCCGAGCACCAGAAACTCGAGTCCTGGTCCTATACCGAGGCCGACGGGACGCAACTCGGGCAGCAGGTCACGCCCATGGACCGTGTGGGCCTGTACGTGCCCGGCGGCAAGGCGGCGTATCCCTCCTCGGTGCTGATGAATGCGATCCCGGCCCGCGTCGCCGGTGTCGGGGAACTGGTCATGGTGGTACCCACCCCGGGTGGCGAGGTGAACGACCTGGTGCTGGCCGCGGCCGCGACTGCCGGGGTCGACCGCGTGTTCGCGATCGGCGGTGCCCAGGCCATTGCCGCGCTCGCCTACGGGACACAGTCCGTCCCCGCCGTGGACAAGATCGTCGGGCCCGGCAACGCCTACGTGGCCAGCGCCAAGCGCATGGTGTTCGGCAAGGTGGGGATCGACATGATTGCCGGCCCCTCGGAGATCCTGGTGGTGTGCGACGGCCGGACCGATCCGGACTGGATTGCCATGGACCTGTTTTCGCAGGCCGAGCATGACGAGGACGCACAGTCCATCCTGGTCAGCCCGGATGGCGGGTTTCTCGACCGGGTGATGGCCAGCATCGAGCGCCTGTTGCCGCAGATGCCGCGCGCGGAGATCATCTCGGCCTCGCTGCGCGGGCAGGGCGCCCTGGTCCGGGTGCGTGACATGGACGAGGCGATCGAGGTGGCCAACCAGGTGGCGCCGGAACACCTGGAGCTGTCGATGGAGAACCCGCAGCAGGTGGTGCCGTTCATCCGCCATGCCGGTGCCATCTTCATGGGCCGCTACACGGCCGAGGTGCTGGGCGATTACTGTGCCGGTCCGAATCACGTGCTGCCCACGTCCCGGACCGCACGGTTTTCCTCGCCGCTGGGGGTGTACGACTTCCAGAAGCGCAGCAGCCTGATTCATTGCTCGGCACCGGGCGCCAGCACGCTGGGACGGACCGCCGCGGTACTGGCGCACGGCGAGGGCCTGACCGCACACGCCCGCGCGGCCGAACTGCGTATGCTGGATGCGGAATGAACTGCCGGCTGTCTGCATGGCCATGCCTGCAACAGGCACCGGCGTGATGATTGTTATCGTAGGGGCGCCTGCCAGGCGCGATCGAATCGGGTAGCGGAGCAAAGCGCGCTCGAGGAGCGCTCCTACACCAACCGGGTCTGACAAAGGTGTCACTGCAGGACAGGATCGAACAACTGGTGCGCCCCGGGATCCGGGCGCTGAACGCCTATCACGTGCCCCCGGCCAGCGGCATGATCAAGCTCGACGCCATGGAAAATCCCTGGCCGTGGCCGGAGTCCCTGCGTGCCGGGTGGCTTGAACGGCTGCAGGGCGTCGAACTGAACCGCTATCCGGATCCGACCGCCCGGGGCTTGCAGCCGGTCCTGCGCACGGCCATGGATGTTCCCGAATCCGCAGCGGTGGTGCTCGGGAACGGTTCGGACGAACTGATCCAGATGATCATCCAGACGCTGGCAGTGCCGGGACGCACGGTGCTGGCGCCCGAACCGACCTTCGTCATGTACCGGCAGATTGCCTGCGTGGCGGGCATGAAATTCTGCGCCGTGCCGCTGCTGCCGGATTTCGCGCTCGACCGTGCCACCTTGCTGGAAACCGTGCAGCGCGAGGAGCCGGCGGTGGTATTCCTGGCCTATCCGAACAACCCGACCGGCAACCTGTTCGATGCCGGTGTGCTGCGCGAACTGCTGGCGCAGGCGCCGGGCCTGGTCGTCATCGACGAGGCCTACGCGCCGTTCACCGATGCCAGTTTCATGGGCGCATTGCCACATTACGACAACCTGCTGGTGTTGCGCACGGTTTCGAAGCTGGGCCTGGCCGGCCTGCGGCTCGGACTGCTGGCCGGTCACCCTGGCTGGATCGAGCAGATCGACAAGACCCGCCTGCCATACAATGTCGGCAGCCTGAACCAGCTGACCGCGCGCTTTGCGCTCGAGCACAAGGACGTGTTTGACACGCAGGCCCGGCAGATTCGCACCGCGCGCCGCGAACTGGATGCCGGCCTGCGCGGCCTGCCCGGGCTGGTGGTCTATCCGAGCGCGGCGAACTTCATCCTGTTCCGCTGCCCGCCGGGTCGGGCGGATGCCCTGCATGCCGGGCTGCAGCAGGCCGGGATCCTCATCAGGAATCTGCACGGCTCCGCGCCCGCACTGCAGGACTGTTTGCGCGTGACCGTCGGGCAACCGCAGGAAAACGCCGCCTTCCTCAGGGCACTGGAGAAGCTGTTGCCGCCGTAGCGCCGGACGGCGCCGGCACAGGTACGGCCGGCCGGACCCGTGCCGGCCTAGCTGTTGGCGATCGGCTTGGCCGGACGCTGGATCACGTGCACCCGGATCGAGAACGCGGTCCCGCTGCGCACGCCGCCCAGCTCGACCTCGGTATCCGGTTTCTGGTTCGAGATGATCCGCATTGATTCGCCGGCGTCCTTGACCGGCTTGCCGTTGATCGAGGTGATGACGTCCCCGGGCTGGATACCGGCCTGGTCCGCGGGGCCATCCCGCAGCACGCCCGAGATCAGCACGCCGTGCGTGTTCTTCATGCCGAAGGTTTCCGCCAGCTGCGGGGTCAGGTCCTGTGCCTCGATACCGAGCCAGCCGCGTTCCACGTGACCGGTCTCGATGATCTGGGTCATGACGTTCTTGGCCATATTGATCGGAATGGCGAAACCGATGCCCTGGGAACCGCCGGAGCGGCTGTAGATTGCCGAGTTGATACCGATCAGATCGCCGTTGGCGTTGATCAGGGCGCCGCCGGAATTGCCCGGGTTGATCGCTGCGTCCGTCTGGATGAAGTCCTCGAAGGCATTGATCCCGAGGTGATCGCGCCCGGTCGCGCTGATGATGCCGAACGTGACGGTCTGGCCGACACCGAACGGGTTGCCGATGGCCATGGCCACGTCGCCGACGCGCAGGCGCTTGGAATCGCCGATGACGATCGCGGGCAGGTTCGCCAGGTTGATGTGCAGCACGGCGATGTCGGAGTCCGCGTCGGTTCCGACCACCTTTGCCTCGGTCGTGCGCCCGTCCGCCAGCAGCACCTGGATTTCATCGGCACCCTCGATGACGTGGTTGTTGGTCAGTACGTACCCCTGCTTGCTGATCAGGACGCCGGAACCGAGGCTGGTCTGGATTTCACGCCGGGTCTGGGTAAGGCGGTTGCCGAAGAGCTGCTGAAACAGCGGGTCATCCAGCAGCGGGACGCGCCGGGTGATCACCTTGGCGGTGTGGATGTTCACCACCGCCGGGGTCGCCTGTGCCACCGCGTCGGCATAGGAAACCGGGCCGACGCCAGGTCCGTTCTGTACCTCGTCGTGGCTGGCGGCCGGCTGCCTGGTCTGGGATGGCGTTTCGGTGACCTGGATTATGGCATTGCCTTTGTGCAGCAGCGAGGGTTCCACCAGCAGCACGTAGATGAACGCCACGGCCAGGCCGGCCATGACCGTTTGCAGCAGAAAATAGAGAAATTTGCGAAATGCCATCAGTCAGTTACCCTGTGCGAGTGCCGGGCAGCCGGCCGTCGCTATCGCGCACACCGGACGAGGAAGAATTCCATGATTGCCCTGCAGGAACTGCTTGATTATACGAACAAGCTCCTCGACGTGCACAATTTCGCGGATTACTGTCCGAACGGCCTGCAGGTCGAAGGCCGTCCCGGGGTGGAGCGGCTGGTCAGCGGGGTGACCGCGAGCCTGGCCCTGGTCGAGGCTGCGGCGGAAGCGGGGGCCGATGTCCTGCTGGTGCACCATGGCTGGTTCTGGAAGGGCGAAAACGCAAGCGTGACCGGCATGAAGCGCCACCGCCTCCGGCGCCTGCTGGAAAACGAGATCAGCCTGCTGGCCTACCACCTGCCGCTGGATGCCCATTCGGAACTCGGTAACAACGTGCGCCTGGCCGGTGTGCTCGGCCTGGAGGTGCAGGGCCGCTTTGGCGAGGATGGCGGGATGCAGCTGGGATACCACGGCCGGCTGCCGCGTGCGCTGGATGCGGCGGCATTCTGCGAACTGCTCGAGCAGACCCTGGGCCGGTCACCCACCTTCATTGACGGCGGGAAGCCGGAAATCCGCCGGGTCGGCTGGTGCACGGGGGCCGCCCAGTCCTATATCGAGGCCGCGGCGCAACTCGGGCTGGATGCCTTCGTCAGCGGCGAGATTTCCGAGCAGACCGTGCACGTGGCGCGAGAGGCCGGGATCCATTACTTCGCCGCCGGCCATCATGCCACCGAGCGGTACGGCGTCTGTGCCCTGGGTGAACACCTGGCGGAACGGTTTGGCATCGGTCACCGGTTTATCGATATCGACAACCCGGCCTGACGGCCAGGGGGCGGCGGGTACTGTGGCAGGCCGGATATTTCATGGTCTCCACTTGATCTTGCGGGACAAATGCACGATCCTATGCGGCCCTTGGAATCGTCCTGAATCAATTCAGATTATTCCGATTTGTTTAAACGCCCCGGCGCCCGGGTTTTTGCGTTTAACTCACTAATTTTTGTCAAAAATCTGGAGACTGCCCGTATGAGTGGCGAGGATACCAATTCTGGCAGGCGTCGTTTCCTGACGGCTGCCACGACGACCATTGGCGCGATTGGTACCGGCTTCCTGCTGGTTCCGTTTATCTCTTCCATGGAACCCAGCGCCAAGGCACGTGCCGCCGGTGCCCCGGTGCTTGCGGACATCAGCAAGCTGGAGCCCGGGCAGTTGATTCGCGTCAAGTGGCGCGGCAAGCCGGTCTGGGTCGTACGGCGCACCAAGGCGATGCTGGAGGAACTGCCCAAGCTCGATGGGAGAATGGTCGATCCGCACTCCGAAATGGACCAGCAGCCCCCGTATGCCAAGAACGAATGGCGCTCGATCAAGCCCGAGTACCTCGTGCTGATCGGCATCTGCACGCACCTCGGCTGCTCGCCGACCTACCGGCCGGACATCGCGCCGGCCGACCTCGGGCCGAACTGGCCGGGCGGATTTTTCTGTCCCTGCCATGGTTCCCGGTTCGACATGGCCGGGCGCGTTTTCAAGGGTGTACCGGCGCCGTTAAACCTGGTTGTGCCGCCATACCACTATGTAAGCAACACTGAAATCCTGATTGGCAAAGGCAAGGAGACTGCATAAATGGCTGGCAACGCTACCGAAAAATGGCAGGGCGGCCTGCTGGGCTGGATCGATGCACGTTTCCCGCTCAGCAGTCTGTGGAACGATCATCTGGCGAAGTACTACGCACCGAAGAACTTCAACTTCTGGTACTTCTTCGGCTCGCTGGCGCTGCTGGTGCTGGTGCTGCAGATCGTAACCGGGATCTGGCTGACCATGCACTACAAGCCGGATTCCAAGCTGGCCTTCAATTCCGTCGAGTTCATCATGCGCGACGTGAACTGGGGCTGGCTGATCCGCTACATGCATTCCACCGGTGCTTCCGCGTTCTTCATCGTGGTGTACCTGCACATGTTCCGCGGCCTGCTGTACGGCTCGTTCCGCAAGCCACGCGAGCTGATCTGGATCTTCGGCATGATCATTTACGTCTGCCTGATGGCCGAGGCGTTCATGGGCTACCTGCTGCCCTGGGGCCAGATGTCCTACTGGGGCGCGCAGGTGATCATCAACCTGTTCGGTGCGATCCCGGGTATTGGTGATTCCATCGCGCTCTGGATCCGTGGCGACTACGTGGTGGCGGACGCCACGCTGAACCGCTTCTTCGCGTTCCACGCGGTTGCCATACCGATCGTGCTGCTGGCCCTGGTCGTGCTGCACCTGCTCGCGCTGCACGAGGTGGGTTCCAACAACCCGGACGGCATCGAGATCAAGCAGAACAAGGGGCCGGACGGGATCCCGCTGGACGGCATTCCGTTCCATCCCTACTACACGGTGAAGGATATCGTGGGTGTGATCGTGTTCCTGATCTTCTTCTCCATCGTGGTGTTCTTCATGCCGGAGATGGGCGGGTTCTTCATCGAAGCCAACAACTTCATCCCGGCCGACCCGCTCAAGACCCCCCAGCACATCGCGCCGCTGTGGTATTTCACGCCGTTCTACGCGATCCTGCGCGCCGTACCGTCGATGTACGGTTCCGCCTTCCCGGGCGTGCTGGCCATGGCCCTGTCGATCGTGCTGCTGTTCTTCCTGCCGTGGCTGGATCGCGGCGCGGTCAAGTCGATCCGCTACCGTGGCAACATGTACAAGGGCTGGCTGGCAGCGTTCGTGGTCAGTTTCGTTATCCTCGGCTGGCTCGGCATGGAGCCGCCATCTACGGTCTACACGCTGATTGCGCGTATCTGCTCGGTAATCTACTTTGCATTTTTCCTGTTCATGCCGTTCTTTACCCGGATGGACAAGACCAAACCGGTTCCTGACAGGGTGACATCATGAAGAAGAAACTGTTGGCAGGTCTGCTGGCCCTGGTCCCGGCACTGGGTTTCTGCGCCGAAGACCAGGTCCACCTGCAAGAGGCGAATATCGATTCAAGCAACATCGAGTCGCTGCAGCGCGGCGCGCGCCTGTTCGTGAACTATTGCCTGAGCTGTCACTCCGCCTCGATGATGCGCTACGAGCGCATGGGCAAGGACCTGGAGATACCGCAGAAGCTGGTAGCCAAGGACCTGATGTTTAACAACGGCAGACTCGGTGACACGATGACCGTCGCGATGTACCCGGAAGACGCCAAGGCGTGGTTCGGAACCGTGCCACCGGACCTCAGCGTGATCGCGCGCGCGCGTGGCGTGAACTGGTTGTACACGTACCTGCACAGCTTCTACCGTGATCCCAGCAAGCTCACCGGTGTGAACAACCTGGCCTTCCCGGACGTGGGTATGCCGAACGTGCTGTGGGAACTGCAGGGCGTGCAGGAGCCGGTGATCACCACTTCCAAGGACGCTGACGGCAAGGAAGTGAAAACCGTCACCCTGAAACTGGTCAAGCCGGGCACGCTGACTCCGAAGGAGTATGATCGTGCCGTGCGCGACCTGGTCAACTTCCTGGATTACATGGGGGAGCCGGCCAAGCATGAACGGCGTTCGCTGGGTGTCAAGGTGATCCTGTTCCTGCTGCTGTTCCTGGTCGTGGCGTACCTGATGAAGCGCGACTACTGGAAGGACGTCCACTGAGTGGGTTAGTCGCTGAGAAGTTCCATGTGGGGGATATCTGATATGGCACTGGTAGCCAACCGGCGGTCGGTAATGAGCCTTTTCTCGTCCGCGAGCTGTCCCCAGAGCCACCGGGTACGGGTCGTCCTGGCAGAGAAGGGCATCACCGTGGAAATTATCGATGTCGATATCAACCACAAGCCCGAGGACCTGATCGACCTCAATCCCTATAACTCGGTCCCCACCCTGGTCGATCGCGAGCTGGTGCTGTATGACCCGCGCGCCATCATGGAATACCTGGACGAACGGTTTCCGCACCCGCCGCTGATGCCGGTCGATCCGGTTTCGCGTGCCCGGACCCGGCTGGCGCTGTACCGCATCGAACAGGACTGGTACGGGCTGGTTCCCCAGCTCGAATCGAAGGGCGAGAAAACCGCGGCGAAGGCGCGCAAGCAGTTGCGTGACAGCATTACCTCCAGTGCCGAGGTGTTCGCCGCCAAGCCGTTCTTCCTGAGCGACGAGTTCACGCTGGCAGATGCCACCATCCTGCCCATCCTGTGGCGGATCAGGCATTACGAAATCGAGCTGCCGCGCCCGGCCCGGCCGGTGCTGGATTACGCGAACCGCATGTTCGCGCGCGAGACGTTCCAGGAAAGCCTGTCCGAAGTCGAGCGCGAAATGCGCGAATAGCGCGCGCCGGGTCCGCTTGATCGCATTGTCCGGAATCAGACCCCACACCGCTGATGTTGGCCCTGGCGCGGGTTTCCGGGTATTGTCATGAGCATGACGAGCAGCCGGCCCTACCTCGTGCGTGCGATCCATGAATGGATCCTGGATAACGACCTTACCCCGCATCTGCTGGTGGATATGGAGGGCAAGGGCGTCAGGATTCCCGCGCAACAGGGCCAGAACGGCAAGATCGTGCTGAATATCAGTCCGGCGGCGGTGGAGGGACTGGTGATCGGCAATGGTGCCGTTTCGTTCCGTGCCCGCTTCGGGGGGATCGCCACCGACGTCTACGTGCCGGTCGAAGCCATACTGGCAATCTATGCCCGCGAGAACGGCCGTGGCATGGTATTCAACGAAGAAGACAACGGCCCCTCGTCCCCGGAGCCGGAAAAGAAGGGGAGCCGGCGACCGTCCCTGAAGGTCGTCAAGTAACCGGGTCCTCCGGGCGGTATTCATGCAGTGCCTCGAGCCGGATCTGGCCGGGCAGGACCTGCCGGCCCAGCAGCCTTGTCTGCAGCGCCTCGAGCAGCGGTGCCGGCATGCAGGCGTAGAAGTCCAGGCTGGTGATATCGTCCAGTTCGCCGATGATCGTGTCCAGCAGGTTCGCCACGGGTCTGTCCAGCGCCGAGGGGAGCGCCCGGTAGCGGAAATTGTCGAGCGCGTCTTCCCAGGATCGGCACAGGTTGCCCAGGTAGTGGTGGTTGCCCGGCGTCGTGATCCAGTACAGGCGCAGCTGCTCGGCGATGTCCAGCGCCATGGCGTGTTCGATCAGGCTCTTGATCGGGCCGAAGCCGGCATTGACCGCAATGAACACGAGTGAGCGGGGCGAGTCCTCGTCCAGGGTGAAATTGCCGCGCGGTCCCGTGATGGTCAGGCAGCTGTTGGGACGTAATGCCGCGACGGCCGTGCTGAAGGCATCCGCGTGATCGAGGGGGATATGAAACTGCAGGTTCATGTCGTCGCACGGGCAGCTGGCAATCGAGCAGCTCCGGGCGGCACCCTGTCCGGTCTTCAGCTCCAGGTACTGGCCGGCGAGGAAGCGCAGGCGCCGGGTCCGTGGCGTGCGCGCGTGCAGGATCAGGACGCGTTCGTCGACCGGCTCGACCTTTCTGACCCGGATCTCGATTTCCTGCAGGGGAATGTCGCTGGCGGTGTACGCCTCGTCACCTTCCAGCACCACGTCGGTCACGGCGGTGTGGGAACACGCCAGAATGTAGCCGAGTGATTTTTCCGTTTCACTGAAGACGTAGTCGTGCGCGGCGATTTTCCGGGTCTCGCCGGACACCACCCGGCACTTGCACAGCCCGCAATTGCCGTTGCTGCAGCCGTAGTTCAGCGCCAGCCCGGCACGCAGGCCGGCCTCGAGGATGGAATCGGAACCTTCGATGAGGAATTCGTGCCCGCTGGGCAACATGCGAACCTGCGCGGCCATCACTCTGAGAAATGCCTCCCGTGCCATGAAGCCGGCGGCGTTGTCCGCCGGCTCGGCCGCCTGGATGGATTTGAGGAACCAGTCCCTGAGTGTACTCAATGCCGCGGCCTGCGTCCTGTCGTCGGCGTGCGGGTCGAGCGACTCCAGCCGGCTTTCCAGTTCCTCGAGGATCCGGTTGCTGCGGCGCGCCGACTGGCGCGCGCTGGCCAGTTCCCGTCCGAGCGAGTAGATGCGGGCAGCCAGGGTATCCACATCCGGCTGGTCTTCGACCGGCCGGATGATCTTGTTGACCGCCTGTTCCTTGATCGAGCCGACGCGCTCGAGCATGGTGGTGTCCTCGATTTCGGTCTGCGGATAGGTGTGCAACAGGTCCGCGAGCAGCAGCTCGCCTTCGAAGGTGCGCAGTTCACCGCGCTGGATCTGTTTCTGCAGGGTGCCACGCTTGACCCCGACCAGTCGCGCGGCGCGGGAAAGCGTGATCAGGGTGGGCAGCATGGGAACGGCATCCTCCGGTTGCGAATTCCGGACACTATAACGCATCGGTCCGGGCAGGTAATGTGTCACGCCGGCCAGTACCGAGGCACTGCGCCCGGACAGCAGCCGCACTGATATACTGCGACGGCAGGGCCGGTCAGGGATAACGTCAAACATCATGGGGAGCGGACCGGACGTGATCGAGGTCCTCACTGCGGATATCACCACGCTGGCGGTCGATGCCATCGTCAACGCCGCCAATTCCGGTCTGCTGGGCGGTGGCGGGGTGGACGGCGCGATACACCGCGCGGCGGGACCGTTGCTGCAGCCGTTCTGCCGCACACTGCACGGTTGCCGCAGCGGGGAGGCGAAGCTCAGCCCCGGGTTCAATCTCCCGGCGCGCTACGTGATTCATACCGTCGGCCCGGTGTGGCAGGGCGGTGACCACAACGAGGAACAGCTGCTGCGCGCCTGCTACACCAACAGCCTGGAACTGGCGTTGCAGAACGGGGTGCGGAGCATCGCCTTCCCCGCGATCAGTACCGGGGTGTATGGTTTTCCGAAGCAGGCGGCGGCAGAAATCGCGCTGTCGGTCATGGGTACCTTCGAATCCCGTTTCGAGCGGATCATTTGCTGCTGTTTCAGTGCGGTGGATGCGGAAATTTACCGCAGGCTGCTCGGCGAGGGGGCCTGACCGGAACCCGGACCGCGGCCCGCTCACTTGAGTTTGTCCGCTTCTGCACCCATCCTGAATACTGTCAGGATGAGGTTTTCCATGAATTCGACCAGAACCCCTGCCGTGGCAGGACTTTTTTACCCGGGCGATGCGGCCGGCCTGGCGGCCAGCGTACGCGCCCTGCTCGAGGCAGCACCCGTTGCCGCCGGATCACGGGTGCCCAGGGCACTGATCGCACCGCACGCCGGTTATCCGTATTCCGGCGCGCTGGCCGCCCGGGCCTATGCGAGCCTGTCCGCCGCCGCCGGGCGAATCCGGCGCGTGGTGCTGCTCGGTCCGGTGCACCGGGTGCCGGTGCGCGGCCTGGCATTGCCGGCGGCCACGGTATTCGCCACGCCGCTCGGGGAGATCCCGCTGGATACGGAGACCATGCTGGCCCTGTCCGGCCTGCCGCAGGTGGTGACCAGCGCCGCCGCACATGCCATGGAACACTCGCTCGAAGTACACCTGCCTTTCCTGCAGTCGGTACTCGGTGACTTCCGCCTGCTGCCACTGGCGGTCGGTGATGCCTCGACCGGGGAGGTGGAGGAAGTGCTGGAACGCGTGTGGGGCGGACCGGAAACCCTGGTCGTGATCAGTTCCGACCTGTCGCATTTCCTGTCCTACCATGAGGCGCAACGGGTGGATCGCGAGACCGTGCAACACATCCTGGCGCTGCGCCCGGATCTCGACCACCATGCAGCCTGCGGCGCCACGCCGGTCAACGGGCTGCTGTCCTTTGCCGGTCGTCATCACCTGCAGCCCGAACTCATCGGCCAGTGCAATTCCGGTGATACCGCCGGTGACCGCGCGCGCGTGGTCGGCTACGCGGCGATTGCCTTTCACGAGGCGCCGGCATGAATTCGGTCCGTCCGGAGCAGGGCACGACGCTGCTGGCGCTGGCGCGTGACGCGATTGCGCGCCGGCTGGGTATCCCCGGTGTAGCACACGAGCGTCCGGGCTGGTTGCAGGAACCCGGTGCGACGTTTGTCACGCTGACCCGGGAAGGCCGGCTGCGCGGTTGCATCGGCAGCCTGCAACCCTGGCGCAGCCTGCAGGACGATGTCTGCGCGAACGCGATTGCCGCCGCCTTGCAGGACCCCCGCTTTCCGCCCGTGCCGGACGTGGAACTGGCAAGCGTCCGCATCGAGGTGTCGCTGCTTTCCGCCATGAGCGCGCTGGAATTTGCATCCGAGACGGAGGCGCGGACATTGCTGCGCCCCGGTGTGGATGGCGTGGTCCTGGAATACGGGCGTGCGCGCGGCACCTTTCTGCCCCAGGTATGGGAGGCACTGCCGCAGCCGCGCGACTTCCTCGACCAGCTCAAGCGCAAGGCCGGCCTGGCCCCGGATTTCTGGCACGAGGAACTCCGGCTGTCGTGCTATACGGTAACGAAGTGGCGCGAGACGGAGCCCGTCCATGGCACCGGCTGAGCAAAGGGAACGCTATCCGGCGCGCTGGTGGCACCGGTTGCCGGACGGTCGTATCCAGTGCGACCTGTGTCCGCGTGACTGCCGGTTGCATGACGGGCAACGCGGGGCGTGCTTCGTGCGCATGCGCGCCGGAGACCGCATGGTGCTGACCACCTACGGGCGCTCCTCCGGTTTCTGCATCGACCCGATCGAGAAAAAACCGCTCAACCATTTCTATCCCGGGACACCGGTGCTGTCGTTCGGAACCGCCGGCTGCAACCTGGCCTGCAAGTTCTGCCAGAACTGGGATATCAGCAAGTCACGGGACATGG
>CAYUFA010000030.1:27245-31830 GCA_964443845.1 uncultured Ectothiorhodospiraceae bacterium | reverse complement strand
GGCGGTCGTATTCGCGCTTGTTGGCCTCCAGGCTCTTCATCTTGTAGCGGCAGGAACCGAAGGCGCCGGAAGGGGTGTGGCGCAAGGCGGCAATGGCCTTGCCGGAATCCTTGCTGGTATCGATCAGGTCTTCGGTCAGCGCACCGATGATGCCGTTGCGACCGGCATAGACCTTGCCGATCCGGTCCTTGTGCTTGCGCGCGGTCTCGATGACACCGCAGGCCGATGCGTTGATGACAGCGGTGACGCCACCGGATTGCGCATAAAACGCGTTCTTCTTTGCCATGTAGTTCTCTCCGTTATTGCCATGCTAATGCTGGGTTGCCACGTAATCCGCCTGGACCTGCAACAGTGTAACCACACATTCCGAAAGATCGTCGTATTCCTCGATGCCGGTGCCGTACATCTCGTGGACACGGTAGTAGAACTGGCAGCGATAGTGTTGATCACCGGTCCTGAAGACGATGAAATTGCATCCGTCCCGGCTCCAGAAGGCGGCCGGGCAGGTAACGAGTTCGGTGGAATACGGGTTGAGCCGCAGCTCGGTGTCCGCCAGTTGCACCTCGATTTCCTCTCCATAGCGCTCAGTCAGCGTGGTGCGGATAATCCACATTTCGCTGGAGGTGAAATCTTCGATGGCAGTCATAGGGAAGGATCGCCGGTCATTGACGGGTTGCAGGCTCTCGGGGAAGCGCCGGAAGTCTAGCTCAAAACCTGATTTATTTCATGAGCTTCGTTGACTTGAACCGCGTGCTGAGGGTAGCTTAATCGCTGCGGTGCCTGGCGGCTACGCAAAAAAATGTATGTCTGTATCGAAAAAATCTACGCCAGAACAGTAAGTTAATAAAATCAACAGACTAGGGGATCGACCGCACCATGAGGATCGTACTGCTGGGCGCACCCGGTTCCGGGAAGGGCACCCAGGCCAAGCTGCTCGAGGAAAAATACCGGCTGCCGCAGATTTCGACCGGGGACATGCTGCGCGAGGCGGTCGCCGCCGGCACGCCCCTGGGACGCCAGGCCAAGGTGGCCATGGATGCCGGCCAGCTGGTTGGCGACGAGATCGTGCTCGGGATCATCCAGCAGCGCATCAACCGCCCGGATGCCCGCAACGGCTTCATCCTCGACGGGTTCCCGCGCAACCTGCCCCAGGCCGAGGCACTTGACCAGTTGCTGAACGGGCTGGGCCGCAGCATCAACCTGGCCCTGCTGGTATCCGTCGATGTCGATGCCCTCATCCAGCGCCTGGTCGGACGTCGCACCTGCATGAATTGCGGGCAGATGTACAACATCTACTATGCACCCCCGCACATCGACGGGCGCTGTGACGAATGCGGCGGGCGCCTGCGTCACCGCAGCGACGACAACGAGGAAACCATCGGTAACCGCCTGCGGGTCTACGAATCCCAGACCCACCCGGTGCTCGCCTATTACCGGGAACAGGACAAGCTGCGAACCGTGCAGGGTGTAGGCGAGATCGGGGATGTGTTCCGGGCCATCGTACGGATCGTGGACGGCGTTCGGGCCACCACCGGCAAGGAGACGCGTCGCTCGGACGCGATCCGCGCGGCCGCCGAAAAGCACCGGGTGTCCCGCAGGAAGCAGGAGGGCAAGGCCCGGACCGGGTCGGCCGCGCCACAGCCGGCCGGCAAGTCCGCGGGCAGGGATTCCACGGCGGACCGGAAAGCCGCTGCGGGTAAGGCGGCGGCGCCGGCAAAGGCCACACCCGCCGGCACTGGCGTCGCCAGGGCGACTGTGAAAAAGGCCACGGTGGCCAGGGCGGCCCCGAAAAAAGCCGCTGTCACGGGCAAGGGCGGGAAAAAGGCCGCGACCGGTAAGGCGGCCCCGAAAAAAGCCGCTGTCACGGGCAAGGGCGGGAAAAAGGCCGCGACCGGCAAGGCGGCCCCGAAAAAAGCCGCTGCAACGGGCAAGGGCGGGAAAAGAGCCGCGACCGGCAAGCGGGCCCGGAGCAAAGCCACCACTGCCAGGTCGTCCGCGAAAAAGACTGCATCCGGGCGGACGTCCGCAAAGAAAGCCGCGCCTGGCAGGGCCGTGGCAGGCAAACCCGCTGCCCGCAAACCGGCTGCCCGGCCGGCATCCGGCCGCCAGTCCGCGCGCAAGGCCGCCCCGGCAAAGAAAAAAAAGACCCGGGCCAGGAAACGCTAGGAGCCTGCCGGGTTTGGGCGATCGTAGCGAGCCGGGTGGGAGAACGAGATCATTTTTCCAATCGTTCGAGGAGAAGAGCCGTAGCGGTTTGACGAGGAGGAGCGGAAAAATGGGCCGCTGCCCCACCGGCGCAGCAGATCAGTCCCTGATCCGACAGGCTCCTGGTGCCGTGGCGCCGGTGCACTTCCTGCCACACCCCGCCGGTGTACTGAACGCATGAGCCAGTTGCTGGGTTTCTGGATGGAACTGTGCCTGTTGCGTGCCGTGCCCCAGGCGCTGCCGGCCTCGCGCTGGCTGCTGGGCTTCTCGCTGGTAACGTACCTGCTGCTGTCCCTGGCGACGACGGCACTGTCCGCCGGATTCGTGGTTGGCCTGCAGGTTGCCATGCTCGATTTCGTGCTGCTGTGCGGTTTCGTCATGGCCCTGCTCTACCTCGTCAACAAGCCCCGGCGCATCCTGCAGACCCTGTCCGCGCTGGCCGGTGCGGGCTCCATCCTGGCCGTCCCCGCGATCCTGCTCACGCTGGTGTCGGGGTCGGGTATCGGTCCGGATACGCAAAGCCTGTCGGTGCTGTGGCTGCTGCTGCTGTTCTGGAATCTGCTGGTCACCGCCCATATCCTCCGGCATGCACTGTCCAGTTCACTGGCGCTCGGCATCGGCCTGTCGCTGGCCTACATCCTGGTCAGCACGCAGCTCATGGTCAGCGTGTTTCCTCACCTGGCAGGACAGTAGCGCCCGCCTCATTACCCCCGGATCCGGCATGCACGTACATATACTGGGAATCTGCGGAACGTTCATGGGCGGTATCGCCCTGCTCGCGCGCGAGCAGGGCATCGGCGTCAGCGGGGCGGACGCCAACGTCTATCCACCGATGAGCACCCAGCTGCAGGAGCAGGGCATCGTCCTTACCGAGGGATACAGCGCGGCACGGCTGGAGCCGGCGCCGGATTGCGTGGTAATCGGCAACGCCCTGTCACGCGGCAATCCGGCGGTGGAGTTTGTGCTGGACCAGGGGCTGGACTACACCTCGGGTCCGCAGTGGCTGGCGGAACACATACTGAAGGAGCGCTGGGTGCTGGCGGTGGCGGGCACCCACGGCAAGACCACGACCAGCGCCATGCTGGCGTGGATCCTGGAGCACGCCGGACTGGAGCCGGGCTTCCTGATCGGCGGCATACCGGCCAATTTCGGGGTGTCGGCCCGGGCCGGCCGGGCGCCGTTCTTCGTGGTCGAGGCTGATGAATACGACACCGCCATCTTCGACAAGCGCTCCAAATTCGTCCATTACCGCCCGCGCACGCTGGTCATGAACAACCTCGAATATGACCATGCCGACATCTTTCCGGACATCGAGGCCATCCGCACCCAGTTTCATCACCTCGTGCGCACGGTACCGGGCAACGGCCGGATCATCCACAACGCGGACGACGACAACCTGGCCCGGGTGCTGGCGCGCGGTTGCTGGAGTGAAACGGAGCGCTTCACCGGGAGCGGACCGGCGGGACAGTGGCAGGCGCGCCTGCTCGACGCCGACGGCAGCCGCTTCGAGGTGTTGCACGCGGGGGAACCGGCCGGGACCGTGGAGTGGTCGCAGATCGGGCAACACAACGTCAGCAATGCGCTGGCGGCGCTGGCGGCGGCGCGCCATGCCGGGGTGCCGGTGGCGCAGGGTGTCGCGGCGCTGGGTGCCTTCCAGGGGGTGAAGCGCCGCATGGAGGTCCGCGGCACGGTCAACGGGATTACCGTGTACGACGATTTCGCACATCACCCCACGGCGATCGCGACCACCCTGCAGGGACTGCGGCACAAGCTCGGGCATGCCGCGCGCATCTTCGTCGTGCTGGAACCGCGCTCCAATACCATGCGGATGGGGGTGCATCGCGACAACCTGGCCGCGGCACTGCAGGGCGCAGATCGGGTGTGGCTGTACCAGCCGCCGGGCCTGGACTGGTCGCTGGATCTGGTCACCGGTGCGCTGGACGTGCCGGTCCGGGTGATGGATTCGGTTGCTGCGCTGGTGCAGTCCCTGCAGCAGAACGCCGTGCCCGGTGATCACGTCCTGATCATGAGTAACGGCGGCTTTGGAGGGTTACACGACAGGCTGCTGAAGGCGCTGGCCCAGGCGGGTGCCGGGCCGTGATCCGGGTGCGCAGAATGCGGCCCCTCGCGGCCTGGCGGTTCCCGCTTCCGCGCACGGCACCACCCTGCCGGGGGCATGGAGACTTGCCCGCCCGTGCCCGGGCAGCGCCGGCAATGGCGAAGGTCAGCCGAGTGGTCGCCGACCCCGCCGGACGGAACGGTATCCCAGTGCGGCAGTAAACAACGCCAGCAGTCCCCAGTCTGCATGGGTGGGAAAAGACCGCGCCTGTTGCCCAGCGCGGATGCTGCAGCCACCGCCGCCGGAAGTGGATGTGCCGGA
>CAYUFA010000030.1:17872-27145 GCA_964443845.1 uncultured Ectothiorhodospiraceae bacterium | reverse complement strand
GCCGGAAGTGGATGTGCCGGAGGTGGTGCTGCCGGCAGGGTCGGCCGGCGGCTGTTGCGGGGGTGGGGGTGTCGGTGTCACCACACTTCCACCGGTCACGTACTCGTAGGCGCCCAGGTCAACCATTGCGTAACCGAGCCCGCTGCCATCCTGCGGGCGGGGGATGCCGTCTGCATCGGTCGCGGCCATGTTGGTGTTGTCTCCGGAATCTATGGCCGGTGAATTCGCCGTGAGGTGAAAATCCCCGGCGCCCGGGTTTGCCAGCAGCGGATCGGCATTGATGGAATACAGGTTCTCGGGCCAGGTCAGCAGCCAGTTGCCTCCCTGTACGAGGTTGTGTTCGAAGACATTGCCGGTTCCGGATTTCACGGCGAGGCCCAGTCGTCCGTTCCTGGGCACGGTGATGTTGTTGTAGATCGAATGATTGTTCTGGTCGATGATGATTTCACCCGTGTCCGCCCGCCCGTTGCCGTTCTTCCAGCAGGTGTTGTTGCGGACGGTGCTGTTGTCGGACCAGTTCGCGACGAAGCACCAGCCTTCGTTGTTCCATATGACGTTGTTTTCTATGAGGGCACTGCCGCCGTAATCCTTGCATACATCCATGATGATGCCGTGCCCCTCCGTCTCCGCGGCATCCGTATCCGAATTGTTCCAGATGCGATTCCCGCGCACGACATTGTTCTCCCTGCACTTGTACAGATCGACGGCACTGGTCCAGCCACTCATCGCGTTATCGTGGACACTGCTGTTCTCGACGGTTACCCGTGCCGTATCGTGCAGTTCGACCGCACCCAGCGTACAGTCGTGGATGTCCATGTTGCTGATGACCACGTCGGAGGTGGAGCGTACCCAGACGCAAAACCCGTCCGGCCCGAAATTGCTGACCTCGAAACCCTCGATTCTGATGAACCGGGGCAGTTCCCCGAAATTCCGGTCCTGGAGTACGCCGATGCCGTGCGACACTCCGCCGCTTCCCGACACCACGACCTTTTCCCCGGGAAAGGCACGGTACGTGATCCATGCGTCGCTGGTTCCGCTGTTCACCACCTCGAATACGAACTCGTCATAGCAGCGGGAACACGTATGCAGCCGGGTGTAGGTCCCCCTTCTTACCGTCACCACGTCTCCGGCAATGGCCTGGTCTCCGGCCGGCCCCAGGTTGCACCAGGGGGTGGCCTGACCGTTCTGGTCGCGGGTGTAGGCATCCGAACAAGTGCCGCCCAGAGAAAGCGTGTCCACCCAGAGTTCCCTGGCCTGGACGCCGGTGGACACGAAAAGTGCCAGTGCTGCCAGGAGCAATAATGCGGGCCGGTTACTTCCGCGGGTGTGTGGGTCAAGTGTCATCGAGGTGTGTTCCGTTCGTTCGTTGTGGCGGGAACCCGCATGATCCGTGTGCGGGTATGCGGGTTCGCTGTAAACAGGCTGACGGTATCGATCTCCGTATCATCGCGTCAGGTGGTCAGACGGTTTGTCCTCCAGGACATCCAGCGATAGCGGCCAGCCAGCGGTGGTCAACCGCGGGGCAAGCGCCAGACCAAGGTTTTATAAGGCAAAAGTCGTGCCGTTTGTTGATTTATTGTAATCTATTGAATATAAACATATATTTTTTGTGACATGCGGAATCACCAGGTCGATTTGCGCCGGAACGTTGCAGGTTGGCGACAGTGACACCGATGATTTCCACAACTCACTGACAGCCAAGCGCTAACCGTGTCGCCAATCAGTGACAGCCGGCCCGCGGGTGCGGCCAGCCTCGAGCGCACCACGGGTGCGGTCTACAGTCATGGAGTGAAATTCCTTGCGCACGACAGTGTGTGCAGGCATGGGTGCAACACAGCACCATGGGACAGAACGCAGGGCGGCTGGCATGCGCCGGCAAGTGCAGGTGTTCCGGCGTCCCGCTGCCCCGGCCACAGGGGTGCTTCCGGAGCACCAGAATTCGCCGTGCGGCATTTCCCCGCTCCGTAACATCATGTATTGAGCGCGGCCGTGTTCCCGTGCTGTGTTCAGGCATCTGCTGCAACCATCCGCCGGGAGTCAAGCCGATGATGGTGATGCCGGTTCCGGATCTCCCGTCATGCCAGCGGACGATTGTGCCCGCAGTTCCCAGGCCGCACTGTCTCGAGAGTGCGGCCGGCCACGGTCGGCCGGTGAGCCGGTTGCGGTCAATGGGCATACCGTTCAGGCGCAATCCCCCGACGCGGGGGATGTTCCCTGCTACTGGCCTTGTTGCGGCCCGCTCAGGTAGCATGGTTCGCACCGTGCCCGCGGACGCGCAGCAGGAAGCGGTAGTGCCGCGGTTCCGGTCGCAATGAGAAGGTGAGGCGGGTTCTGTGTTATATAGAAAGGCCTGATAAACTCGTCGCTGCTGTAATTACGGGGTTACCTGTGCATCAGGGGTTTCTGCAATCGGTTTGCTGCGGATATGCGCACATACGCAGCATTTCCACGTACCGGGTTCCTGAAACCAGGCACGGGTGTGTGGAACGGACGCCGGGTGTTCCCAAAATCCTGAGAGAGTTGTAAACCTTGCTCGAACTTTACAAAAGTTGCTACAACCTGGAAGCCGAGCCTTTCAGACTGAGCCCCGATCACCGATTTTCCTACGCTCATCGAAGCTATGCGCATGCCAGGTCCTACCTGGAATACGCGCTGTCCCAGGGCGAGGGGTTTATTGTCATAACGGGTGAGGCGGGTACAGGCAAGACCACCCTGATCAGTGATCTGCTCGAGAACATGGATCGTTCCCGCCTCCTGGTGGTGACGCTGACCAGTGCCCAACTGGACATGGAACATCTGGTCATGCTGGTGATCAGTTCGTTCGGTCTGAGCGTCTCGGACAATAATATTGCGCTGTTACTGGTGGAGCTGAAGGACTTCCTGGTTCGGCTTCAGCGCAAGGGTGGAAGGGCCATCCTGATCATGGACGAAGCCCAGGGTCTGTCGCATGCCGCGCTGGAAGAACTCCGGCTCCTGTCCAACCTGCAACACGAAAACAGGCTGCTCCTGCAGATTTTCCTGCTTGGCCAGGACGGATTGCTGGAAAAGATCCAGGCACCCGGCATGGAGAATCTGCACCAGCGAATCATTGCATCCTCACGCCTGGAACCGCTCGACCTGGAAGAAACCGTTGCGTATCTTGAATACCGTCTGTGCCAGGTCGGGTGGAAGGGTGACCCTGCAATCAGCGCACGGGCCATACGCATCATTCACAGGTTCAGCGGCGGTATTCCGCGCCGGATCAACCTGATTGCACACCGCCTGTTCCTGTTCGGAGGAATACACCAGAGACACCGACTGTCGGGAGAGGATGCAAAACAGGTTGTTGAGGAACTGCGCAGCGAGCGCTTGCTCGCGGGCGATGTGTCGACACTGTCCGTACCGGATCACTCGTGGGAGGACGCAAGCAGCACGGACGACGAGCTGAGCCTGCCACGCAGAGACCCTGCCGGCGGCGCCACGCTGGTCTGGGGGGGGACGGCGGACGATGCCGCGAGCGAGTTGCAGGGTGAGGTCGAAGCGCAGGCATCTGCAAAGGAGTCCGGCGGCGTGCCGCCTGTTATCGATGCAAACTGGTACGAACCGGCGTCCGACCATGATGACGACACGGCCATGGAGGACAGCGTGCCTGACAATGTCGGCAAATCAGGTGCGTCCAGGCGCATGACGGGTGAATCGAGGCAGCCATTCTGGCCGGTGATCGTGCTGGTCATGCTGCTGTCCATGTTACTGGTCATTTCAACCAACGATGACTTTCGTGCCAGGCTGGTGGGTTTTGTCCGGCTGGTACTCTCCAGGTTCGAGCATGATGCTGTAATATCGCCGGCAAGTGCACTGGACAGTGCCGTGCTTCCACGGTTGCCGGAAGGGGATGCACCGGCGAGCGGGGGGCAGCAGTCCGCCGGACAGCGTGCCGGAGCGCCGGTCGCGCAACGCGTGCCATCCGGCCGCAACTCCGGTCTCCAGCGAGCGGCTTTCCTGTACTCGTGGAGTGTCTGGGCAGGCGGCGACTTGCACGGAGCCGTCTTCCCGCACGGGAAATCAGCCGCCGACGGAACCGGCGGGGACGCCTCTCTGACCGGCACGCCTTACTGCACGGACGACAGGGGCGGGAGGGACGCGGGCAGGGCAAGCAGCTGGTTCCGGGGCCCGGGTGACAACAGCAACACCGCTGCGCGGTATTTTCCCGTAACGACGTGCGCTGCAGACCGGTTGATCCCCGGCAAGACCATGCTGGCGAACGAGTGGTTTACTACGACAGATGGTACTGGCCTGAACCGGCAGAAAAACGCCGCGCGCGCGCGCCCGCAACAGCGTTCCGGAAATGCGGATGTTGCACCCGCCGACAGTGGTGCCGGCTCCCCGCCACGTGAGGCACAGCAGCCACCCCCGGCAGGGCTGGATGCGCGACCAGCCGTGGCATCCGCCGATCAGGGCGCTGTCACGGGCAAGGAGCATGGCCACGGCGGGAGGAAGGCGCACTACCTGCATGCACTGTTGCAGTCCGGCTGGCTACGTGATGACGAGCCGGTCGGCTATCTGCCGTCGCTGATCTGTGATTGCAGCAAACAGAAAGAATCCGTGACGTGTAACAGCAACCGCCAGCATAAACGCGTTGACGGTCACTTCATCAGGTACATTACCCGTTCGGTAATCGAGAATATTACCGGCAGCGGGACCTTCAGGATTACTTACCGCCACTTTATCATTGACGTTGACGGTCACGGTGGCGACACCACCGGAACCGCGTCCGGAGAGCGGGATGACCCGGCCGGAGAGTACCCGGTAAGACCGGGCTGGGGTTCCAGGCATGTCCTGCAGTGTCGGTTTACCGGTGACACTGCACTGTCGTGCAGCAAGGACACGGCATTTGCCTTCAAACTGGTTTCGAGAAATTTAAGTGCACTCGATATGTGAGCAGACGCGCACGCCGGTCACGGAAGATCGCGGAATTCCGCTCCGCCGTCCGCAGGCCCGGGTTGCCGGCCGGCTCGCCTCCGTGCAGCAATGCAGGGCGTGACTGCTGGCAACGCCGCCCGAACCCTGGCGCGCGAGGCAGGCAGGTGCATTCCCTGAGCGGTGCCGGGTTCCATCCGCCGGACTCAGGTCCGCTCGGGGTTGATTGCGATGGGTATGCCGTTGTTCTTCAGAGAGCGCTCTGCTGCATCGAGCACCCGCGTTACGCGCAGACCATCGTAGCCGTCACTGAGCGGTTGTTTGCGTTCGCGCACGCATTCCAGAAAGTGCTCGCATTCGAGCCGCAGTGGCTCGCCGATCTTCACATAGGGAATGGTGATGTCGCCGAAGCGCAGGGATATGTACTCCGCGAAGGTGTTGTAGTCAGAATTATTCGCCGCGCCCTTGTCGTATATCCTGAGTTTCTCGTTACTTTCGAGATCATCGAATACCGCCATTTTCTTGCTGCCGACGATGGTGATCTTTCTCACCTTGTGAGGGTCCAGCCAGCTTACATGGATGTGTGCCATCGAGTTGTCATTGAAGTTGAGCGTCACGAACACGACATCCTCGATTCCGTTCTGGAGGTAACCCTGGCCGCGTGCGGCCACATCGGTCGGCTCCTTGCCGAGCAGATACAGTATTGACGATATGTCGTGGGGGGCGAAATTCCAGAGCGCATTTTCGTCGGTGCGCACGGTACCGAGATTCACTCGCTGGTTGTAGATATAGTACACGTTTCCCAGTTCGCCGGAGTCGATCATCTGCTTGAGTTGCGTGATGATGGGGTGATACTCGAGCAGGTGTCCCACCATGAGTATCTGCTGCTTCTGCTCGGCGATTGTTATCAGTTCCTCAGCCTCGTCCACATTGAGCACAAACGGCTTTTCCACGTACACGTCCTTGCCTGCCTGCAGGGCGGCCTTGCACAGGGTATAGTGCGTGGGTGCCGGGGTGGCGACCACTACCGCCTGGATTTCCGGATCCATCAGTATTTCATCGAATTTGCTACACGTTCCGGTGCCCGGGAGCTGCGCCTGCAGCTGTTTCAGCTTTGCTGCGTTGGTATCACAGATATACTTGAGGTCACATTCCGGAATCTGGAAATAGTTCCTGGCGAGGTTCTTTCCCCAACCGCCTACACCCACAACTGCCAGTTTTATCATTGCCATATCTCCAATATGGTGAGGAAGACGGTCAACAGGGCGCCAGGCCAGCAGAAACGCTATGACACCTGGTGACCGGAAAAATCCATTATCGCATCCAGTATCTTCCTGGCTGCGTTGCCGTCGCCAAACGAGCGTGATACATCCGGAGCAGCATCCTGCTTGCTGCAAGGCACGGCATCCAGCACGTGCGCTAGCGCGGAATTTATCCGTCCGGCGTCGGTACCCGCGAGCAGATTTCTGCCGGCCTCGACCGTTTCAACCCACTCGGTCTCGTCGCGCAATATAATGCAGGGGCAGCCGAGAAAGAACGCCTCTTTCTGCAATCCGCCCGAGTCGGTAAGGCAAAGCCTTGCTGCATCAAGCAGTGCCAGCATGTCCAGGTAGCCGAGTGGTTTGACGAGGGACAGACGTGCATGCGGAGTCCAGTCGGGGAATGCGCGCTGTATCATGCCGGCCGTGCGCGGGTGCGCGGGGAAGACCAGCGGCAGGCTGTTTGCCGCCGTTTCATTCAGGGTTTCCAGCAGCTGCCCGAGTATGTTCTCGTCATCCGTATTCGAGGCGCGGTGTATCGTGACCAGGCCGAACGCGCCGGGTTGCAGGGAGAGCCGGCTCAGGATGGCCGATTTCCGCTGCGCGATGCCGCGGTTGTACAGGGCGGCGTCATACATGATATCTCCCGTGAGAACCGATCGCCCGGCCAGGTTTTCCAGCTCCAGGTTTCTGATCGCGGTCGGGGTCGGGGCGAGCAGCAGGTCGGAGACATGATCGGCAACCAGCCTGTTGATTTCTTCCGGCATTTTCCTGTCATGGCTGCGCAATCCCGCCTCGACATGCACCAGTGGAATATGGAGTTTGGCGGCAGCAAGCGATCCGGCAAGCGTGGAGTTGGTATCTCCGTAGGTGGTGACGATATCCGGCGTGACGAGCAGCAGCGTCTCTTCCAGCCCGGTCAGCATGCGTGCGGTCTGGTCGCCGTGACTGCCCGATCCGACATTGAGGCTGTAATGCGCGCGCGGAATGTTCAACTCATCAAAGAAGACATCGGACATGCCGGCGTCATAATGCTGCCCGGTATGGACGATGATACTTTCAATCGGGTCACCGCCGCCGCCGTTATGCCTGGTGATCTCGCGTTCCAGCGGGGCCAGTTTTATGAACTGGGGGCGGGCGCCAACGATGCTGACGAGTTTCACATTTCTTCCTGTATTCCGGTGCGTGAAGCGGATGTCTCGATACGCAGCCCGTCAGGCAGCCGCAGTCTGACGGTAGAATCGTGAAATGGCATCCACCACACAGTCCTGCTGCTCGCGCACAAGCTCCGGATAAATGGGAATTGCGATAGTTTCCGCTGCCGCGAGTACGGATTCCGGGCAATCATCCGGCTTGTAGCCGAGGTAATCGAAACATTTCTGTATGTGCAGCGGTACCGGATAATAGATCTCGCTGCCAATCCGGTTGGCCGTCAGCCAGGCGCGCAGCTCATCCCGCTTGCTGACCCTGAGCACGTACTGGTTGTAGATATGGCGATATCCCGGCAGCGCACGCGGGGTGGCAACCTGGTCGGCAAGACCCGCAGCTGCGAATGCCCGGTCATAACGGGCTGCATTGTCCTGCCGGGCTGCGGTCCAGGCGTCAAGATGCCTGAACTTGACCAGCAATACCGCCGCCTGTAGTGCATCAAGCCTGAAATTCCCACCGATCACGGCATGGTAGTACTTGGGCTTTCCGCCGTGTACCCGCAGTATCTGCAGGCGCTCGGCCAGCGCCGGATCGCTGGTGGTGCACATGCCGCCATCGCCGAAGCATCCGAGATTCTTGCTCGGAAAGAAGGAGAAACACCCGATATCGCCGCAACTGCCGGCGCGTTTTCCGCCCGGGTATTCGGAACCGATTGCCTGGGCAGCGTCCTCGATGACGCGCAGTCCGTAGCGGCGTGCAATTTCCATCAGGGGATCCATGTCCGCCATCTGGCCGTACAGGTGAACCGGAATGATGGCCCTGACTTTCCCGCCCGTCGCACGGTTAAACAACTGGTCGCCGCGCATTTCGCACTGTTCCGAGATCATGTCTCCTATGGCGGACGGGGAGATGTTATAGGTTACAGGATCGATGTCGCAGAACAGCGGACGCGCGCCGGCACGGGCAATACAGCCACCTGTGGCAAAGAACGTATACGGTGTGGTGATGACTTCGTCACCATGGCCGATTTCCAGCGCCATGAGCGCAATCAGAAGTGCATCGGTTCCGGATGAAACACCGATGCCGAAGTCGGACTGGCAGTAGGCCGCAATCTGTTCCTCGAGCTTCTTGACGGTCGGACCGAGAATGAAGTGCTGTGAGGAGCAGACCTGTCTGATTGACTCCATCACGTCATTTTCAAGCCCGGCGTATTGGGCCTTGAGGTCAAGCAGCGGTACTTCCGGCCCACCTGCAGCTTCCTGGGTAACCTGTTTCATGGTCTATGCCTCCTTCTGGTCCTGTAGTTGCTCCACCCTGTTTCCCGTGCGCATGTAATGCAGCCCGCAGGATGCGCAATCGATGGATACGGGTCCGTTGTCTGCCACGCCGGCTGCCAGCTTTGCACCGCAACTGCACATCCAGCCGTGGATGCGGGCCGGGTTGCCGTAGCACAATGCGTAATCGGGTACGTCCCTGGTAACGACCGAGCCGGCGCCTATGAAGCAGTAGCGACCCAGCGTACTGCCGCAAACGATCGTTGCGTTGGCGCCGATGCTTGCTCCTTTCCTGACCAGGGTCGTTTTGTATTCATCCTTGCGGGGCACATGTGATCGTGGATTTGTCACGTTGGTGAAGACGGCGGAGGGCCCGCAGAATACGTCATCTTCCAGGATGACTCCGGTGTATATCGACACGTTGTTCTGTATCTTTACGTTGTTTCCCACCACGCATTGCGGTGAAATGACCACGTTCTGGCCGATATTGCAGTCTTTCCCGATCACGCAATCCTTCATGATGTGGGAAAAGTGCCAGATTCGGGTTCCGTCGCCGATCACGCAGGGCTCGTCGATATACGAGGATTCGTGCACAAAATATTCCTTACTCTGTCTGTTCATGATGAATGGCGGTATCAGTGGTTGTCCGGGTTGTCCGGGTTGTCCGGGTTGTCGGGTGAGTGTCTGAATCCGGT
>CAYUFA010000030.1:0-17772 GCA_964443845.1 uncultured Ectothiorhodospiraceae bacterium | reverse complement strand
GGTTGTCCGGGTTGTCCGGGTTGTCCGGGTTGTCGGGTGAGTGTCTGAATCCGGTCAGGCCGAAATCGGCGGCATGATCCTGCAGGAAGCCGTTGACCAGCCTGATGACTTCGTTGTTGTTCAATGTCGAGTTGACAAACTGACTGGTGTTCAGCACGTAGAAGTCGGGATGCGCAGTCCTGACGTCCGGCACAAGTTTCGAGTAGTCGATCACCTGCAGTGGCTGTACCCGGCGCGCCCTGTGAATTCTCACGCTTTCTATGTCTGCAGTGTCGAAGCCAGGCAGCATCAATCGCAGACCTTCCAGGAACTGCGTACGCAGTTCCTCCTCGGGGGCGTCCATGATGGGATCGCCGGCATGGACGTATTTTGGCAGGTAGGTAAGGTGCCTGCCCGCCGTTTCAGTGCCTGCGACGAGGTTGCTCATGCCGATGATGCCGGTGAAAGGTATGCGAGAGTCGGCAATGTTGACGATGTAGTAAGGGACGACGGGGCTGCGTGTAACGAGCGTCATGCATATAACACCCAGATATTCAACCTGGCGCCCGTCTTTCAGCATGTTGACAAGGCCATTTGCGGCGACTTTGCCAAGTACGCTGACAGGCGAGGTGAATATGACCTTGTCAAAGTGCTCTCGAGCGACTGCCCCGTCGTGTGTCAGTGTCAGGCCTCCGGATTCCGAAGGAGATATGTCCGTTACGGAAACACCGGTCCGGACATCGCCTCCGTTGGCGGTAATCTCCCGCTCCAGCTGGTTGAACACCGCCTTGTACCCGCCGGGTATATAGCCAAGCTGTTCCTTCCTGCTTGCGCTGCTGCGTGCCGAAGCCATACGCTTTATATAGGACCAGATAAATACGGCTGAAACGCGTTTGTAGTTGTCGCCGAGCTTGGCCAGCAGCAGCGGCTTCCACATCTTCTCGTAGGTGGATTTTCCGCTCGTCCTGAGCAACCAGTCCGTTACCGGCGTTCGTTCCAGTTTCCGCCAGTCGCTGATGCGGGCACAGTAGAGTATCGTCAGTGCCAGCCTGATCTTACCCGTTAATGAAAGCGGGGGAAACTTCAGGAATTCCATGCTGGAACTGATGGAGTAAAGCCGGCGGTCCACAAAAAATCCGGTCAGTGTCTTGACCCACTTTGGTGCCAGTGCGGGGGAAAGTTGCTCCAGAAAGCGCGCCAGATCCAGGTCGGTGGGTAATACAACATGGTAAAACCGGTCCCAGGTAAAGGGCCCGTAATCCTGATGAGTGGACAGCCCGCCGGTCTGCAGGTCCCGTTCGAAAACACTGACGGTATGCCCGCCGGCCGCCAGACGTCTCGCCAGCGCCATGCCCATCAACCCGCCACCGATAATGCCGATCTTCATCAGGAGATACTGCAGGAGTTTGCTGCCGATCAGTTGTTCTTGCCGGCGGACATCCTGGCGGGACGGTTAACGGATATATTGCGCTGCCAGTCGATGGTTTTGCGCAGCCCCTCTTCCAGGCTGACTGCCGACTTCACACCAAGGATACTGGCGCATTTGGAAACGTCAGGTACCCGGCGTCTTACATCTTCATACTTCTTCCCGGTAAACGACTCGTAGGGCACGAACCTGAATTTCAGTTCTCCAGGCGTGTTACTCAGCCGCTTGATTTCTCTGGCAAGGTCAAGAATGGTGACTTCGTGTGTGCTGCCGATGTTGAAAATTTCACCGTTTGCCTCCGGTTTTACGATCGAGGCATAGATACCCGCCACCGTATCCGACACGTAGGTGAAGCTGCGGGTCTGCTGGCCGTCGCCGTGAATCGGGATCTCGACGTCATTCAATACCGACTCGATAAACACGGGAGGCGGGCCGCCCCACCAGCTGAGGTGCTGACGCGGCCCGTATGAGCCGAAGAAGCGGAGAATGGTTACCGGGATGTTGTAGCTGTCCTGGTACGCGAACGCAAGGTGCTCATCAAACATCTTGGAGACGGCGTAGCTCCACCTGCTGACGGTGGAAGACCCGATGACGGAGTCATCTTCCTCACTGAACGGCAGCTTGGGGTTCCGTCCATAGATGTCGGAAGTGGATGCGATTACACACTTGCAGCCGATACCGGCAGCGAAGTCCAGGGTATTTTCCGTTCCCCTGTAATTGATTTTCAGCGTGTCGATGGCTTTCCCGTAACGGGGAATCTTGAAGGCGGCGAGATGAACAACGCAGTCAAAATCGTCATCCAGCTGCTGGTAGGTGGCCGGATCGGTTACATCCGCCAGGATGAACCGGAATTCGGGGTTGTCTTCCTGGTGATCGATATTTTCCCTGAGCCCCATGGAAAGGTTATCTATCCCAACGACCCTGTGGCCTTCTTCCAGCAGCCTGTCCATAAGATTGGAGCCGAGGAACCCGGCCACACCTGTAACGAGTATCTTCAAACTGGGGTTGTTCATGTGCTGTTGTCCCGATTACTAGATATCAGTGCGTTTCTGCCTGATATTTTCGCGGTTGATGGTGCTTCCAAGATGGAATATCTCCTCAAAATAGCTTTTGCTCTGCAGCGAAAGAATGCCAAGGCTTATCAGCTGTATGGCAAGCATGAGCGAGAGCAGTCCGATCACGAATGTATGCGGAGATTGCATGTAGGCGGCACTGATGGCCGCAGATGACCTCGTGAATATATCGCTGTACCCGGACAGCGCGAGATACTGTGTTATGAAGTGATGCACCATCCACGCATTGACATATACAGAGAACAAAAGAACCAGCAGGCCTGGTATGACGAAGAACATGAATGGCCTGAACAGGAAGCCGGAAAACAGGGTGGAAAGGATATGCCTGAATACCCTCATGCTTGAGCGGCGCGGGGTCGTTGATGCCTTCAGGCTGCTCCAGTCCAGGTGAGCGGGGATTTCCTCGATGCGCGCCCTCAGGATCATCCCCTTGTAGATGATCTCCGGCATGATATCCATACCCATGGACTTCAGTGAAAGCGATCTCAGAAACAACGCATCGTAGGCTCGTACCATGCTCGTCAGCGTCGAGAGGTGCCCCTCGGAGGCTACAGACAGGAAACGGTTTGCCCACGTGCTCATCATTTTCCTGGGCCAGGGAACGTTGGTGATCTTTCCGCCTTTCATGTAGGGCGATGCAATCACGATCTTGGCGCCGGTCTTGCGGATCTTCTCCAGCAACCTGCTGATGTGTTCCGGAGCATAGCTCAGATCAGTATCCAGGGTGATTATGTAGTCACCTTCACAGTTGTTGAAGGCAAAACGGAAAGCCTGGCCAAGACCGAAATTGGTTATATGGCTGAGCACATGTACATTGTCCCGCTGCTCGGCGAATCTCCTGGCCAGTTCGCCGGTATTGTCCAGGCTTCCATCGTCGATAACGATCATCTCCCAGCGATAAAGCTTTTCCAGATTCTGCATGTATGCGGCGAGACGCTGCAGATTATCCTCGATAATGGCGGCCTCGTTAAAGGCAGGCAGCACCAGGGATACGAGCGGTCTGTTGTCCGTGCTAGCATTGTCCGGCATGCGGGTCTGTGCTGATTCCTGCATTTTTCGGACCTTTTGTGATGGCATGGTCATGATTCAGTCACTGGTTGTAATGTGCAGTAAAGTCCAGACTGGCGCGGGTGTGACATGCTAGAGATGCTTGTACAGCCACTGCGGAATATAGTATTTGCGCCTGTTGATAACGGTCCCGAGCAATCTGGTGCCGGCGGATTCCAGTTCACGCACTGCCCGGTGGGCTCTTTGCTTTTTCGTCTTGCCTGACTGGAGCACAAGGATGGTTGCATCCACTTTGCTTGCAATGATCCTGGTTTCAGAGAACTTGAGAATCGGCGGGCTGTCCAGGACTATGAAGTCGAATACCTGTTCCATCGCCAGCAGGAATGATGAAAATTCCCGCGAGGCGAATATGCTGGTCGGATCCGAGTACATGCCGCCGCCCGGTAATACATTCACCTTGCCCTGCTCAAACCTGAACGGCACGCGGCCGCCCGGATTGGCATCGTTGAGAAGCTTCGCGAGGCTGGCCGTGTGGCTGATGGAGAACGTGTTATGCACCGAGGGATTGCGCAGATTCGCGTCTATCAGCAGGACCTTGAGTTCGGGGTCCCTGGCGAGCGCCTTGGCGAAATTCATGGCCGTGGAAGAAGTGCCTTCCCCGTTCACCGTGCCCGTAAACAGGATCGTCTTCGTAGGGCGCTCGGCATGCCGGGTGAGGAAGTTGGCCTTGAGTTGCTCGTAATACGAGACCGTAAGGTCAAACGGGGGGTGGTTGACCACGGACGGCAGGTTGGTAACGCAATCGGAGAGGTTTTCATCCTGCGGCTGGTTTCCTGAACGGTCGCCGGCGGATGTATTTTCGTTCCGCGTGCCGGGGCGTCCGAAACGTGCGATGGTGGCTGTAATGGTGTTGTCGCCATTGCTGCCATCGGCCCCGTCGCGTGTCCGGTCCACGCCGCCCTTCTTGTTTGAATCAACGCTCATTGCACGTGTACTCCGCAGGGTGCAGTGAGAAAATCCCCCGCATGCCGTCCGGATTGCGACGGGAGGTCGATTCGTGCTGTCTGGGCAGGCTGCATCATGATGCGTTCTTCCATTGTGGAACATCACCAGGATCAGGCGGCGGAAGGCCGTATTCGGGGATGGAGGCCAGTACGGGTAGTTTCAGGAAGTGCTCGACATCGTCCTGTTTGTTGAGCGTGCCGGTGAACAACTGGGCAATGAGTGCAATTCCGACCCCGCCAAACAGACCGAACAGAACCGCGAGAAACAGGATCAGTGTGGTCTTCGTTGGAATGGGGCTGAGTGGGGGCTGCGCCTTTTCGAGGACCTTGATATTGGCTATGCCCTTGGCATCCAGTGCATCGGAGATACGGAATTCCTCGTACTTGGTCTGGTACATCCGGTAATTGTCCCGGGCCAGTGAAAGTTCCTCATCGAGGTGCTGGTATTCGGGTTGCAGGTCGTCCAGCCTTTTGATTTCCTTGTTGTAGTTGTCCATTTGCTTCCGGATCACCGCCCTGCGTGCGCGGAGAGCATTGATTTCCAGTTCACTCTGCAGGAGCTTGTCCTGAAGGTCCTTGTACGTTTCCGATGAGCTGTTCAGGGCTGTCGGGTCCGTGCGACCGTTGTAGCCAAGTTCCCTGAGTTTCTCTCTCGCGACCCCGATTTCATCCCGTATGTTGCTCATGGTGCGGCTGTTATCCCGGTAACGGGTAGAAAGCTCGCTTTCCTTGACCTGGAGATCAACCAGTTTTTGCTGCAATGCCTTGATCGCTTCCGGATTTTTCGCGGTATGGGAAAGGTGGCCGCGAACCAGGCCCAGCTGCTTGTTCAGTTCGGCCTCACGGCTGGTGGAATCGTCAAGTTCGATCTGATCCTTCTTGCTCTGTTTCAGCAGGAAGGAAATGACGTCACCGGGTGAAGAGGTCAGGTTGTGACCTTCCTTGAAAGTCCTGAAATTGCGTTCGGCCTGTTCCAGCGCGGCCTTCTTGGCGATGAATTGTTCATCGAAGAATGTCGTCAGCTGCGGTTTCTTGCCCAGCCGGAGATGAAGATTGATATAGGCGTCAACCACGCTGTTGACCGTCTGTGCGGCTACTACAGGATTCTTGTGGCGGAATCCGATGTAGATGATGGACGACCTGTCATCGGCGCGCGTGATGATCAGGTCGTTCTGAAGTTTCTGCGACGCCAGCTCCTTTACCGGCACATTGCTGGGCGGAGCCTTCAGCAGGCCCATCGACAGCAGCAGGCGTTTGAACAGCCCGGGTTCACCCAGGTGGCTGTAAATGACCCTGGGGCCGACATTGGCCACGGCGTGGGAAGTCACTTCCGTGTCATTCAGGATATCCAGGGCGAGGCCGATCTGCTGCTGGAGGTTGAAGCCCCCGTCATTTCGCTCTTTGCTGCCGGTCGGCAGGGTACGCTCCGATACATAGCCCCGGTTGGGTTCGATGAGTATCCTGGAGTAGGCCTCGTACTGTACCTTCTGGAAGAATATAACCCCGATTATCGAGGTGATCACCGTGGTGAAAAAAAAGACGATGATCAGTGTCTTTCTTCTGAATACGACATCCAGTATATCCTTGATGTAACTGGTCTGGGCCTGTTCATGTTCAGGCCTGGCGCTACCCGGAAATGCAGGCTGTAGTTTGCCGGTTGACATGGCGTGTCCCTGTGTGCCCCGGATCCTGGATGCTCTGCAGCTAACGACGGCTATGCCCTGAACGGGATAACACCGGCGCGCTCATTCCCGCTGCTGAGTTTCTGCTCGAAATAGCCGATCGTTTTCTGCAACCCCAGTTCGAGCGGGACCCTTGGCTCCCAGTCAAGCACGCGCCGGACCAGAGTTGTGTCCGGGCAGCGCTGTTTGGGATCGTCGGAAGGCAGTTCACTGTGAATGATGCGCGAGCGGGATCGCGTCAGGTCGATGATCTTCTCCGCCAGCTCAAGGATTGTGAACTCTCCACGGTTTCCGAGATTGGCCGGGCCGGTGAAATCATCCGCTGTGTCCATCATGCGACGAATGGCATCAACCAGGTCGTCCACGTAACAGAAGGATCTTGTCTGGGAACCGTCGCCGTAGACCGTAATATCCTCGTTTCTCAGCGCCTGGATGATGAAATTCGATACCACGCGACCGTCGTTTGGGTGCATCCTTGGCCCATAGGTATTGAATATGCGCCCGACCTTGATACGCAAACGGTGCTGCCGGTGGTAGTCAAAGAACAGCGTCTCGGCGCAACGCTTGCCTTCATCGTAGCAGGAACGCACTCCGATCGGGTTGACATTGCCCCAGTAACTCTCTTTTTGCGGATGTATGTCCGGGTCGCCGTATACCTCGCTGGTCGAGGCCTGGAAAATCTTCACGCGCAGCCGCTTGGCAAGCCCAAGCATGTTTATCGCTCCGATGACGCTGGTCTTCGTGGTCTGTACCGGGTCGTGCTGATAATGAATGGGCGAAGCCGGGCAGGCGAGGTTATAGATCTCATCCACCTCGACATAGAGCGGGAAGGTGACGTCATGGCGCATGAGTTCAAAGCGGGGGTTGTCCAGCAGGTGAGTCACATTGTCACGGGTCCCGGTGAAGAAATTGTCCACACACAGCACCTCATGTCCTTCCGAGAGCAGTAATTCACACAGGTGCGATCCCAGGAAGCCGGCACCACCGGACACCATGATTCGTTTCTGTATCATATCTTTCATCGATATTTCCTGTAGCAGACGGTTCCTGTTGATGGCAGCATCGGAATGACCGTGTCCCGACCCCGTTCCGGCATCTATGATGCGCCTGTACCCTTGAGTACAACCAGCACTGTCTTGAAGAGTATTTTGATATCAAGCCAGAAAGTCCAGTTATCGATGTATTCCATGTCAAGTTCCATCCACTTCTCGAACGGAACGGAGTTTCGTCCCTTGACCTGCCACAGGCAGGTGATGCCAGGGGGCACGCTGAACCGGCGGCGGTGCCAGTCCTGGTTAAAACCTTCATAGTCACGCAGCGGTAACGGCCGTGGTCCCACCAGGCTCATGTCCCCTTTGAAGACGTTGATAAGCTGGGGAAGTTCGTCCAGGCTGGTTTTCCTGAGAAAACTGCCCACCGGAGTGATCCTCGGATCATTCCGGATCTTGAACACGGGGCCGCTGACTTCATTCTTTTCTTCCAGGTCAGCCATCATCTCCTCGGCATTGATGACCATCGTGCGGAATTTGTAGATATTGAAGATGCGCTTGTTGAGGCCAATACGCTTTTGTGTGAATACCACGGGGCCGGGTGAGGTCAGCCTTATCAGGACGGCAATAACCAGCATCAGTGGGGAAAGTATAATCAGCAGGATGAGGGAGATCAGGAAGTCGATGATCCGCTTGAAGAACCCGTCCAGGGTGGTTAATGCCCCCGTGTTCAATGTAACGACGTGATTGCCCTCAAACTGTCCGATATAGGAGTGTCCGGTTTTTGGCTTGAAAGCATCGGTGACGACGCGTACGACGATCCCCTGTGTCTGGCACTGTTCGATAATGCTGGTGGATGTGTCGTACAAGGACTTGATCGGTATGCAAATGATCACTTCATCCACGACGTGACTCTTGAGATAGTCCGCTATGCCACCGAGGTCGGTGACGCGGCAATAACCGCCTTCTTCCCTTACGTCATGGCTCCACCATCCGTCGTCGACAAAGCCGACAAGGTGATAGCCGAGGCCCTTGTTGTTTTCAATTTTTTTCGCGATCTGCATGGCACGGGGGTTGGTGCCGACAATCAGGATATGGTTCAGGTTACGACCCTGCTTGCGTACCTCCTTGAGCAGATAACGGAACAGTATCCTGCTGGCGATGGAGACCGAGGTGGCAATGAACCAGACAGCGAACAGAAACTCCATCGTGACGATTTCCAGGCGGAACAGCAGCGCGAACACACCAATAGCCAGGGTTCCGATGGTGGTCGCTATGAAGACATCGACCACCTCGTTCGACCAGTAGGACTCAAAGCGGCGTGACTGGTAGACGTGAGAAGCCGTGAATATCAGGTGCCAGACGATCAGCATCAGCAACAGGATGAGAAAATTCCCTACTTCCAGCTTCATCTGGAGGTAGGCCGAGAAGGATTCCGTCCTGACTGCCGGGTTGGTCAAAATCCCGGCAAGGAGGAATGCGCCCGTCATAATGGCGAGGTTATAGAATTTATAGCCTGACATCAGATAATTCCTGACCAGGTGGTATTGTTGTTCACGAGACATGCTGTTCTTATCTCGCTCGCGCTCGGCTCAGGGCGGTTGTTGAAATATCTGTGGCGGCATAATGTAACCGACTAATAACTAAAGACAAAAGTCGCATGTTCCTGGCCCTGCGTCAATAGTACAAAAGTACCAATCTTCCTTCGCCCAGACTGCGGGAGCATGGGCTCTGCAAGTTACGGGGGGCTTTCCGTACGCCGGTTCTGGTGCGGCGAATTCAGTAAGCATGGTAACTATGGACTCTGGATGCAAATGTTGGGGAGCAGGCTGTATGGCGGGAATGCCCTTCAGTGCGATGACCCTTCGTTAATGATTGATCTAACAGGGGGTTAGTGTGCCCTTGCGGCTCCCCGGCAGGGAACCTGGGCAACCTGCGGGGGTTGGGTGCGATGCACCGGCAGGGGCTGCCTCGGAAAGATCAGATAACGTGAACTGACCGCAACAAGACACGATACTTCGGGGAGACTGAACCATGCTTCGACCACCGATTTCCATTTCGCCGAAGCGCCGGAAGCCGGCATCATTCTGGCGCTAATTGGGGAGATATTCCCACGCCACCAGAACTTTCGCCATAGGTAATCATCAAGTTTTTGACGAATCTCAGGTCCGGCGGGCGCGTCTCCTCCCCACGAACCGGTTGCTGAACGCCGGTCGGCCGGATGCGCGGAACCCGCCGCGGGCTCGTCAGGCAGCGTGTCCTGGTTGCGCCAGGGTCGGAAGTGACCGCTAGCAGATTGCCGGGCAGGCCAGTGGCGGCAGGGTCCCCGCGGGCTGGCTGCGGCGGGCCGGTGTGAAGCCGGCCCCGGCTGCCGCTCGTCGACCTGCGGGACCAGGTAACCGGGAACGACATCCCGTTTTCACACGGCGGCGGGCTCGGGGCTATGCATCAGTTTTTGTTTATCAGCCAGATGGTTAGCAGGTCCGAAGGCAGCAGGCGAGTGAGATTCTGCTCGACCCAGAGGTCCGCATTGCTGATCGGGGACTTCGGAACGTAGACCAGGTCATATGGCATCAGCGGCAGGTCCTGGCTCATGTCTTTGCCGTTCAGGGCCTGTTCAAGGTTGACCGGGATCGTCAGCGGCTTGTTGCCAGGGCCGCGCCGGATGAGGATCACTTCATTCACCCGTGCGCTGTCCTTGAATCCCCCGGCGGCCGCGATCGACTGCAGGACGGTCGTTGTGGTCGTCAGATCCAGCAGCGTGGGATGGCCGACCTCGCCTTCGACATAGACTTTTTGTGCTGCAAAGGATTTAACGATAACTGTGACGCGTGGATCCCGAATCTCCTGACTGTACCGGTCGGTGAGCTGTTTTGTCAGCTGGGCGGGTGTCTGGCCGGCCGCAACGATTTCCCCGACCAGCTGGAGTGAGATTCTGCCGTCCGGACGTACGACGACCTCTTCATTCAGGTCGGGGTTGTAGAACAGCTTGATGGCCAGTACGTCACCCGTGTTGATCAAGTACTCATATCCCGCGTTGTGCGAGGCGCTCAATGCCTTGGCATCCTGCACCGAGGTGGGATTCTTGACCAGGGGACCCGTACTGCAGGCCACCAGCAGCGGCGCCATGCACACTGCGATGAGCTTCATGATGATCCTGGTTGGTGACATGGATGTGCTCCGCTGCTGGCTGTTGATTGCCCGTGATGCCCGCGGCTGCGGGAACCATACAGGGCTCCGGCCAATTATAACGGCATCCCCGGATAATCCCATAGGGGGCCGGGTTTTGAGGCAACCTGCCCGATGCCGATACCTGTGCTGTGTGGCCGGGTGCTGCATGGCCGGCATCAGCGCAGCAGGCAAAGGATGCGTATGCCCCTCGCTTCAAGACCGGGGCACTGCTTATAGTCTTTGACGAGATCGTCCCGGAGTGCGTTCCCGGGGTCGGAAAGCCAGCTGCGACCGAACAGGTAGACCGTCCGGCCGGGTGCGGTACGTGGCAGGGCGCTGGCAAGTGCCGCGGCGTTCTTGCGGGTAGCAATGGTGTTCCTGTCCGGATACAGCACGAACTTTCTGTCAGGCCAGCGAATAGCGGCCAACAGCTGCATCTCAAAGGAGGTGACAACCACCGGTTCGTCGGTCGGAACGTGTGCATCCAGCCATTTTCCGGCGGCGCGGATATCCTCCCTCCCATGACCCGGTGTGATCAGATGACGGACAGTACCGGTTGCCATGACCGCGATCAGGATGAGTGAAGAGAGTCTGATGGTGAAATGCGCCGGGTAGCCGCGGGCGATGGCGATACCGAACAGGGCAAGCATGGCCGGGGCGGCGGGCATTGCATAGCGCGGATTGATCGAAACGCCCGGGAATACCAGACTGACCATGAACGGGGCCAGTACCGGAATCAGAAATGTGGTCAGCAGCACCAGTCTGGCATCGGAATCCAGTGCCCTTACGCCGCTGACAGCGAGCAGACATGCAGGAACTGCACACAGGAGTGCGACGGGAAGAAACGGCAGGACAGCGCGGACCCCTTCCACGTGCAGCTCCGCAGGTGAGGGCATCAGGGTATACCCGGATAGCATCGACCAGATGACGCCGGGAAAGGCAAGAAATCCAGTCTTGTACACCGCGCCGGACGTGTGACCGGCAACCAGGACCGCCAGCAGCATCAGGCCGAGCACGAACAGCGCACTGATAGCGCCTGCCGGCAGCCAGCTTGACCAGGGCCGGCGATGGCGCAACAAAAGCACCAGCAGGACCGCACCCACGAAAAACATGCTGTAGTAGTGGGTGGCCAGCAGCAGCAGGTTTACGATTATAAAGGTGGCACCGAGACCCGATACCCGGCCGCGGAGATAGCGGGCCAGCAGCAGGAGGCTTGCGGCAGCAAGCGCACTGAGCAACGGGTACATGCGCGCCTCCTGTGCGTGGTGGAGGAGGTAGGGGGAAATGGCGGCCAGCCAGGCAGTCCATCTTGCCGCCCGATTGCCCGCAAGTGTCCCCGCCAGGGCCGTCGTCAGGACAACCGTGACGAGTGAAAACACGACGCTGGGTATGCGCAGTGCAAGTGTGGAGGTGCCCGCGAGGGACGCCCAGGCCTTCAGCAGGATGAAATATCCCGGAAGCTGGTTTGCATCGCCCCCGCTGAACAATTCATACAGTACCGACCTGGCCCATGGCAGCTGGATACGCTGCAAGGTCAGTGCCTCGTCGAGCCACAGGTCGGCAGTATCCAGCCGGGCAAGCCGTACAGCCAGCGCTACCGCGATTGCCCCCAGTATCCAGGGATCGATGCGTTTCAATCTCGACTGCCTTGTCCGTCAGCGCGGAACATCAGGGTTGCCAGGCCTGGCCAGGTCAGGCCAGCACCGGAATGATAATCCATTCGATGGTCCAGCCGGGTAGCCGGTTACCCGGGTATTGCGGCCGTTTCGTCGCCCGGGCCGGTCCTGCGCGCGCCCGGCTTTCCTCCTCCTGCTCCGCCCCCCGACCCGGTAGCCGGCGTCGGTATGCATGGGCTCGCGCAGCATCGACAGGCGGTCGAATTGTCGAGGATATTTACAGACAAAATTCTGTCGAATCACTATGGTAATTGTATCCAACTGATAACTATCGCAATAATATTGTTTGCATGGAAATTGCATGATCATACTGCAGCGGTATTTTTTCAGCGATTTGTAAGATATATCGCATACTGCCACCGGTTGCCTGCCGCTCGGGGAAGGGCGAGAGGTCCAGTCAGCCGTTTCGGTAAGGATTGCGGGCCGGGATGCTCGCGAGCAATCGAACGCACCAGCACGTTTTGAAGGATGGAGAAAATGAACAAGCTCGTCTCTGCATTGTTACTTTCGGTCGTGGCCTGTAGTGCCCGGGCAGCATTGATCAATGTTGATTTCCAGCCGGCAGGTTCCGGGGTCTACAGCGGCCAGGGTATACTGGGCAGCGGCACCGATACCTTCTGGAATTCGGTTAATTACAACGGCTTATCCAATCTTACCCTGTCCGATGGAACGACCGGAAGCGGCGTCGGGGTGTGGACATCGTTCGATTCCAGCTACAGCAATCTGGATTCACCCTGGGCACCGGCAACCAATCCACTGCTGGGCGATCGCCTCTACGGCTCCAGTGCCAGCCAGTCACAGATCATCGCGATCACCGGGCTGTCGGCCTCCACGGCGTATAATGTTGTTTTGTATAATGGTTTCTATGCCCAGACGTATTCTGTAAGCAACCCGTCCGGCACCGCCTCGACCGACCCGGTTGCCGGTGTTTCTGCCAACAGCGACTACCCGAACTGGACACAGGGCGTGGAATTCGCCGCTCTCGACAGCATCTATTCCGACAGCTACGGCAGACTCGTGATTCATGTTACGCCGTGGGACGGTGCGACGGATTCCGATCCGATGAATTCAGCCATCGCCGGCCTGCAGCTCGAGTCGATCTCTAACGGGTTTCCGGCGAGCGTGCCTGTTCCTGCGGCCGCCTGGCTCTTTATCAGCGGTCTGGTTGGACTCTCGGGTGTCGGGTCGCTGCGGCGACTGATGATGGCCTGAATCCAGGCAGTCTTTCCTTCACCCCGCGCGGGCGACCGGTCGTCGAAAGCGTCCTGCCAGCGCAATACCTGTCCCGGAGTAGCTGATCCCGAACAGCCCGACCGGCAGAAGTATCCCTACACCGGATCCGGTCTCGTCCTCGCGGGCCGAATGCCAGGCATCCGGAGCTCCGGTCAGTGTCATTGTTCCGAATTGCCAGCCGAGCTCTGGTGGTAACGATTGACGAAGTACAGGGGGCGTTGCTTGCTCTCGGAGAAGGTGCGTCCCAGGTACTCGCCGATGATACCGATGGTGACCAGCTGAACCCCGCCGAGAAACAGGACGACCACCATGAGTGAAGGATAGCCGGCAACCGGATCACCGTACACGATGGTTTTGAAAATCACCCAGGCACCGTAGATGAACGCGACCAGTGCGGTAAGCAGACCCATGTAGGTCGCAACCTTCAGGGGTGCCTCGGTAAAGGAAGTGATTCCCTCGATGGCGAAATTCCAGAGTTTCCAGTAGTTCCATTTGGACGTTCCGGCATAACGCGGATCACGCTCGTACGAGACGGCCTGCTGCGGGTAGCCGATCCACGCGAACAGGCCTTTCATGAAGCGGTGGGTTTCCCGTAACTGGCGCAGCGCGTCCACGGCCCGCCTGCTCATCAGGCGGAAATCGCCGGTATCCTGCGGGATCGGTACCCGGCTTATCCGCTGGATCAGGCGATAGAAGGCACTGGCCGTGATTTTCTTCAGAAACGTCTCGCCTCGCCTTGAGGTGCGCTGGGCGTAGACCACGTCGTAGCCGTTTTGCCATCGGTCGACCAGCTCCGGGATAAGTTCGGGCGGGTCCTGCAGGTCGGCGTCAATAACGACGACTGCGTCGCCGGCGGCATGGTCCAGACCGGCAGTCATGGCAACCTCCTTGCCGAAATTCCGGCTCAGGTCGATGATTCCGATGCAGGGATCGGTTGCGCGCAAGCCGGTAAGCAGCCTGAGTGTGGAATCGGTGCTGCCATCGTTCACGAACAGGATCTCTCTGTCCAGCGCAATCGTGGACAACACCTTCTGCAATCTCTGGTAGAAGGCCTCCAGCACGCTTTCCTCGTTGTAAACCGGAACGATCACGGTCAGCAGCATGATTTAACCTCCGCGGGCCGTCCGCCGGTACTTTCCGCTTTCACGGAAGGTCCAGAAACGGTTGGCGGTAAAGTTCCAGAGCAGGACCAGGCCAGTCGCAGCCAGCTGTGCCAGCAGGTAGTGCAACTGCAGCGCTTCGGTACAGACGGACATGATCAGGCCGTTGAACAGCATGCCGACCAGCGCAACGATGAGAAACTTGGTCATGGTCTCCCGGTGGCGCTTGTTGCTGGTAAAGGTATAGTGATAATTGAGCACATAGTTGGTGAGTGCACCGCAGGCGAATCCCGCTGATGATGCCACGATTGGATTGACGCCCAGCCCCCCGGTCAGCGTGACAAGAATGCAATAGTGCACCAGGGTCCCGACAGCACCGACAGCGGAAAACTGCAGAAACTGGATATGCAGGTGTTTCAATGGTTGAAATAATTCCGGGTTCTGACCCTGTCCGACTGCTATCCGTTATCGGATCGGCAGACCAATACCTGATTGTTGCCGGCAAGCCCGGAAGAGTGTCCCGATGCTGAGCACAGCCGGGCGGCCCGGCAAAGGTCGTGTTGTCAGACCGCTTGCGCTACCCGGGCGCCGGCAAACCGGAACTCCCCGTATCGCTTACCTGCAAACAGATATCCATATTGTTCAAGTGGTTACCGGACCGTTGCGGGCGGACACCTGGAGGCCTGGCCTGTTGAACCGCCTTCAGCGGTGACGGCTACGCAGGGGAGATTCTGTCGGGGTTGCCGCTGCTCCGCTCTGACACCCGGTTTACCACTAACGAGAGAGTACCTGTAATTCCTTGCATTACAAGCAAATAGCGACTACTGAAAGTATACCGGGAGCTGATTCCTGATTCAATTGTCCGGCATCCATCACGCGCTGCCATGCGGTTGTGACCCAGTAGCGACAAATAAAACGGCAGGATTTCAGTCGCTTGACCAGTGGTGGTGACGGCGGCGTCTCAATATGACGACATGATCGGGAAGTTTTGGCTGGAGAACCCGCCACAGGGGTGGGGATGTAGGAATAAAAGAAACGTCAGAACAATATGTTGTGTAATCTGGAATGGTTGTTGCTAGAAGTAGGCCTGATATCTGGTCTGGCGGGCGGGGGAACACGCAGTGTTTCGAGTCAGCGGTATCCGGCGGAGTGCAAGTCGTGATGCCACCGGAGGTAAACTCCGCCGCATGTGAGTGTTCTGTCACGGTACGCATTTGCAACGGCAGGCAGTGTGATGAATGTCCTAGAAATCGTGGTTTTTTCGCCGAATACTGAGCACGCATCGTGGCAGACCGTGCCGTTGCGGGTATGACAGAAATCGCTTTCCTTACTTGTTGGCCACTTTGAGATGAATACACTTATGTCACACACAAGATCCTGGTTCTGCACGCCTTTTGTAAAGGATTCCCGGAGCGGTAGCTCCTCAATGCATAACCGTCGCCCACTGTTGCAGCGCTCGAACGTGACAGCATGGATGTATTCCATGAGCCGGTTTGTCGTGCTGACCTTGCTGCTTGGTTTCGGTATCCACGCCGGCAGTGCATGGGCCGCCACGTACTATGTGGACCCGGTCAGTGGCAGTGATGCAAACCCGGGGACCTCCCAGACTTCCGCGTGGAGAACCCTGCCTGGTACACGCACCGCCTCGGACAGTGGCTACGTAACCAGTGCCTGGGGCTCGATCACTTCCAGTAACAAGATCAGGGCCGGAGATACCATTTACCTCAAGGCCGGCACCTCGCATACCTCGGCGAACGGCGGCAGGATCGTTTTCGATTCAACGTACTACAGTAATGGAACCTCGGCATCGCCCATCAGCGTCCGGGTCAGTCCGTCGTGGGGCACGGGGAATTTCACGATTAACGGCACCGGCATGAGCATTCCTACCTACTTCGGTATGTTGTTCATAAAGACCAACTATCTCACTCTCAGCGGCGCGGATGTCAACCGCCGCCTGGTCGTAAAGAACGCGTCGGTATCCCAGGGCTATAACATTCTTGTGTACGGCAGTTCCGGCACGCATTCCAACGGCGTGGTCATCGATTATGCAGATGTCTCCAATGGGCCGTATGGCAATATCGGTGTGGGCTACAGCGACAACGGCATCATCAGGAACTCCCTGATTCATGATTCCAAGGAGACAGGAATCCAGATGGGTCTGGCTGCGGATATTCCCAACACCGGGTGGACGCTGCAGGACCTGGACGTGTACAACAACGGCCAGACGACCACAGGCATGGAGAATCTTCCTCACGGTGTACAGATAGTGGGTTCTTTCAATGTTACCGTGCTGCGTGTCAAGTCCCATGGCAACAGGCGTGACGGCTTCGACTTCGGGTCGGCGGCTGCAAACAATAACGGTAGCATGAGTGCCGTGGTGGTTGATTCCACCTCGTACAACAACGGGGAAGACGGATTCGGTTGCAATGGAGGAACCGGAGTCGTCAAGGTGGATTACGTCAACGTCATTTCCTTCAACAATGGAGCCAGTGGCTGGCAGATCTATGATGGTCCGACAGTCGGCATCTATAACTCCATTGCGCACAGCAACGGCAACGGCTCCAATTTCGGGGGCAATATCCTGACCTACACGGATTCGGGCTATCCGCCACCGCAAATCACGCTCAGGAACAACATCTTCTACAAGCCCAAACGGTTTGCCCAGATCGGATCCTACAACTCGCCGGGCGGTAATCCCGTCATCAACAGTGATTACAATATCTACGTGCCGCGGTCCTCTGACGGAGAAACGGGTTTCGATTATCCCTGGGGTACCTACAGGAACTACACCAGTCCTCCGGCATTCATCGGCCCGCATGACAAGCTCGGCCTGGCCTATGACCCCGGGTTTGTGGCATCCGCAAGCACCACGAACTTTGACAGCAACAACTACCATCCGTCGAGTGCCAGCAGTTCCGTATCGAACGCGGGTGTGGCGCTGCCCGGAATCCCGCAGGCAGCCAAGGACAGGGACGGGCACGTGCGCGGCAATCCTCCGGATATCGGGCCCTATGAATACGGGAACGTCGCGACACTGGCACCGCCATTGCCACCCAGCTTGATCCAGTGACACCGTTCTGCTGAAACCGGCGCGAGGTCAGCACCGATCGTTACCCTGATTGTCCATTGCCCGGGCGATGGATAGAATGGGTACACCATGTTTCGCATAGCCTCATGAGCTCCTCCTGGCGGCAAATCGCCGGAGAAGTGGCAGGGAGTACCCGGTACCTGCTGGTACTCGGCCTTGGCATCCTGGCGGGCGTGGCTATTCTGCTGCTTTCCCAGGAAAAGGTTCTCTGGATCATCTATATCCTGCTGGCCCTGTTCGGGCTGGTGTTTGTACTTTCCTTCCCCGACAAACGCCGGCTCCTGTACACGGTTTTCATCCTCAGCATGCAGGTCGAGGTGTATCTGCGCCTGCTGTACGGCAG
>CAYUFA010000029.1:0-32534 GCA_964443845.1 uncultured Ectothiorhodospiraceae bacterium | reverse complement strand
CGCATCCTGTTCGAGAATGACCGCTGCCTGGTCATCGACAAGCCGGCCGGGATGGCCGTGCACGGCGGCAGCGGGGTCAGCCTGGGAGTCATCGAACGCCTGCGTGCCGAGCGTCCGGACGCCCCCTGTCTGGAACTGGCACACCGGCTGGACCGCGAAACTTCGGGTTGCCTGGTGATTGCATTGCGGCGCAGCTTCCTGCGCTCTTTCCACGAACAGTTGCGTGCGGGTGAGGTGCGCAAACAGTATCTCGCACTGGTGGCCGGGCGCTGGACCGGAGGGCGGCGCAGGGTGGATGTCGCGCTGCGCAAGAACCAGGTGCAGGGCGGGGAGCGCATGGTGCGCGTGGACGCATCCGGCAAGGACGCGGTCAGCGTGTTTGCACCGGTCGCCCGCTTTCCACAGGCCACCCTGGTCGAAGTGGAACTCGGGACCGGGCGCACCCACCAGATCCGGGTGCATGCCGCCCACATCGGACATCCACTGGCCGGTGATCCCAAGTACGGCGACCGGGACTTCAACCGGCAAATGCGGGAGTTCGGGTTGCGGCGGATGTTTTTGCACGCACACGTGCTGGAATTCCGCGATACCGGCGAGGGTGAGCGGATTCACGTCAGTGCCCCGCTGGACGCCGCGCTCCGGTCTGTTCTCGACCGGCTGGAATCGCCATAATAGCGCCTGTCTCCTGAGGCACTGCAGCATGAACACGCCGGCCACTGTCCGTTTTATCGTTTTCGACTGGGACGGGACCCTGATGGATTCGGAGTCCCAGATCGTCTCCTGCCTGCGCGGCGCGCTTGCCGATCTGGGCCAGGTGTCCCTGACCGATGACACGCTCAGGAATGTGATCGGACTGGGCCTGCGGGAAGCCATCGACATGCTGGTGCCCGGGCAGGATGACCGGTTCCGGGACGCATTCGTCGCGGCGTATCGCCGGCACTGGTTCGCCCACGAGGGGTCCAGCCTGTTCCGGGGTGCGCGCGAGGTGCTGGGCTGGCTGCGGGAGCAGGGTTTTCTGCTCGGCATCGCCACCGGCAAGGCACGTAACGGTCTGGTGCGCGTGCTGGCCCAGACCGGACTGACCGGCCGGTTCGATGCCACGCGCTGTGCCGATGAGACCCTCTCCAAGCCGCATCCACGGATGTTGCAGGAGCTGATGCAGCAGGTCGGTGTCAGCGGTGGGCAAACGCTCATGGTGGGTGACACCGAATATGATATGGAAATGGCCACACAGGCGGGTGCCGGCAAGGTGGCGGTACGCTCGGGTGTCCATTCGGAAGAGCGGTTGCAGCGGCATGCCCCCCTGGCGTGTCTCGACCGGGTGGCCGAGCTGCCGGACTGGATGGCCCGGACCGGCCTGCTGGCTCACCAACGCACGAACCTCAGGCAGGTAATGTATGAATGAGAAAAGTCCCCTGGATAACCAACCGGACGAGAGCTGGCGCAAGGACCTCATCGACCGGCTGCTGTTTGCCGCGGTCACCGAGCAGCGCCGGGCCCGGCGCTGGAGCGTTTTTTTCAGATTCCTGCTGGCGCTGTACCTGCTGGCGGTCCTGATCCTGTACCTGCCGACCGACTGGAAGGATATCCCGGTGAGCGGCAAGGAGCACACGGCGATGGTGGATCTGACCGGCATCATCACCGATTCCTCGCAGGCCAGCGCGGACACGGTCATTGCGGGGTTGCGCGACGCCTTCGATGACGCCAGCACCAAGGGCGTGATCCTGCGTGCGAATTCGCCCGGCGGCAGCCCGGTGCAATCATCCTACATGTACCGCGAGATCAAGCGGCTGCGCAAACTGCACCCGGATATCCCGTTGTACGCCGTGGTGACCGATATCTGCGCCTCGGGCTGCTACTACGTGATCTCGGCTGCCGATGAAATCTACGTGGACGATGCCAGCATCGTCGGTTCCATCGGGGTGCGCATGGACAGCTTCGGCTTTGTCGATACCCTGAAAAAACTGGGCATCGAGCGCCGCCTGTACACGGCGGGTGCTCACAAGGGCTTCCTGGATCCGTTCATCCCGGAGAAGGAATCCGACGTGGAGCACGTGCACGTGCTGCTGGACGACATCCACGAGCAGTTCATCAAGGCCGTCAGGGAAGGCCGCGGCAAGCGCCTCAAGGACAGCCCGGACCTGTTCAGCGGCCTGTTCTGGACCGGCGAGGAAAGCGTCAACATGGGTCTCGCCGACCATATCGGCAGTGCCGGCCACGTGGCACGCGAGGTGATCGGTGCGGAAGACATCGTCGATTACACACAAAAGCCTGACCTGCTGAAACGGATCAGCGATCGCATCGGTGTGGCGATGGCGCGGACCATGAGCGAGATGCTCGCCAGCGGCACGATACAACTCCGCTAACGCGGCGCCGGCGCAGCCTGCAGGTTGGGCCGGGCATAGGCTGGGCTGCGCGGAGCGCAGCCCAACGGCCGGGATATCCGATTGTCCCTTACATCGGGCTGCGCTGCGCTCAACCCGACCTCCATGCCGCGCAACCGGCAGCAGCGCCGTTCATGGCAGCACGACGCCGGCCTGCGTCAGCATAGTGGTCAGCCGGATCAGCGGCAGGCCGATCAGCGCGGTCGGGTCGTCACCCTCCATGCGCTCGAACAGGGTGATGCCCAGACCCTCGGACTTGAAACTGCCCGCACAGTTGTACGGTTGTTCGGCACGCAGGTAACGCTCGATCCGTGCGTCGTCCAGTCGGCGGAACACCACGTGATAGGGCACCATGTCGACCTGCCGGTTGCCGCTGACGCTGTCCAGCAGACACAGGCCGGTGTAGAAACTCACGCGTCTGCCCGACAGCTGATGCAGCTGCGCGGTCGCCCGTGCGTGGTTGCCCGGCTTGCCGAGGATTTCAGCGCCGCTGCTGGCAACCTGGTCGGAGCCGATGACCAGCCCCCGGTGTGTCGTTCCGGCCGCAGCGGCCTTCAGGAGCGCCAGCCGGGTCACCAACTCGTACGGCGTTTCGCCCGGCTGCGGGGACTCGTCCACGTCCGGCGCCACGGTCTCGAACGCTACGCCCAGTCGCTGCAGGAGTGCCTGCCGGAACGGCGAGGTGGATGCCAGGATCAGGGGCAGGCGGGTGCTGGACTCCGGCATTCGGCTCACGGTCTCCGGTTACACGATCTCGATCAGGGTTTCATCCGGGTTGACGCTGTCGCCCTTGGCTACGTGAATGGCCGCCACGCGCCCTGCAACCGGAGACTGGATTTCCGTTTCCATCTTCATGGCCTCGGTAATCAGCAACGGCGTGCCGGCGCTGACGGTGTCCCCCACGGCAACCAGCACGTCGACGATCGTGCCCGGCATCGAGGTGGTGACGTGTCCCGGGAGGGTGGCGCGCGGCCGCTTGCTGCCGGAGCGGGGTGGCTCCTGGCCGTTGCCACCGGCGGGGATCTCGTCGAGGATTTCCACCAGCACTTCTTCAGGGACGCCGTCCACGGTCATGTAGAACGGCCGGTTATCCAGGGTGCGATGGCCGGTACCGGTAATCCGGATGTGATAGGGCTCGCCGTGCAGGGTGACGTTGAACTCGGTCGGCCGTGCGCGGCGTTCCTGGTCCTTGCCGCCGGCCGCCGGGCTCAGTACTTCGGGTGTCAGCGTACCCTGCTTGCGATGTTCCAGAAAATCCCTGCCGATTTCCGGAAACATGGCGTAGGTCAGCACGTCTTCCTCACTGCTGGCGAGTTCGCCGACGGCACTGCGCAGGCGCCCCATTTCCGGTGGCAGGAGATCCGCCGGGCGCACGTCGATGGTCTGCTCGTTGCCGATGGCGATGCGGCGTACCGTCTCGTCCAGCCGGGCCGGCGCGCGGCCATACTTTCCCTGCAGGTACAGCTTGACCTCGTTGGTGATCGTCTTGTAGCGCTCGCCGGTCAGTACGTTGAGCACCGCCTGCGTGCCGATGATCTGCGAGGTCGGTGTCACCAGCGGCGGATAGCCGAGGTCCTTGCGCACCTGGGGTATCTCGCGGAATACCTCTTCGAGCCGGTCCAGCGCACCCTGTTCGCGCAATTGCGTGTACAGGTTGGAGATCATGCCGCCCGGGACCTGGTACACCTGGACCCGCGTGTCCGGATCGTGGTACTCGCTTTCGAACTGGTGATATTTCCCGCGTACCTCGCGGAAATACTGTCCGATCGCCTGCAGCGCCTCGAGATCGAGGCCGGAGTCCCAGGGCGTACCGCGCAGCGCGGCGACCATGCTTTCCGTGGCCGCGTGGCTGGTGCTGCCGGAGAACGAGGAAATCGCCGTGTCGATGTGTTCGCAGCCGTTCTCCGCGGCCTTGAACAGGCACATCTCGGCGGTGCCGGCGGTGGCATGGCAGTGCAGGTGCAGCGGCAACGAGGTGACCTTGCGCAGTGCGCTGACCAGGTCGGCGGCGACCATCGGAGTCAGCAATCCGGCCATGTCCTTGATGGCGATGCTGTCACTGCCCATGTCCTGGAGTTTGCGCGCCATGTCGACGAAGGTGTCGATGCCGTGAACCGGGCTCGTGGTGTAGCAGATGGTCCCCTGTGCATGTTTGCCGCTGTTGCGGACCGCCGCAATCGAGGTTTGCAGGTTGCGGGTGTCGTTGAGCGCATCAAAAATCCGGAACACGTCGATGCCGTTGGCGGCGGCGCGCGCCACGAAGGCTTCCACCACGTCATCGGAGTAGTGCCGGTAGCCGAGCAGGTTCTGGCCGCGCAGCAGCATCTGCAACCGGGTGTTCGGCAGGGCGGCGCGCAGGTCCCGCAGCCGTTGCCACGGGTCTTCCTTGAGGTAGCGCAGGCAGGCATCGAAGGTGGCACCACCCCAGACTTCCAGCGACCAGTAACCGATGCGGTCCAGCTGGTCACAGACCGGCAGCATGTCGGCGGTACGCATGCGGGTGGCGATCAGTGACTGGTGCGCGTCACGCAGAGTGACATCGGTGATCTGTACGCCAGGCATGTGTGCGTTTTCCGAGTGTGGTTACAGTCCCAGGTGTGCCGAGAGGGCGGCGGCCACTGCCGCGGTCAGTTCCCGGGTCGGCCTGCTGGTGGTGTAGCCTACCAGTTCGGGATGCGCCTCAACAAACCCGGTGTCGAACCGGGCGGCACGGAATTCCGGCACCTTCAGGAGTTCCAGGTAGTAGGGGATGGTGGTCTTCACGCCGTACACGCCGGTGTCCTGCAGGGCGCGACTGGCGCGGTTCAGCAGGTCGGGCCAGGTCAGCGCCCAGACGCTGAGCTTGGCGCACATGGAATCATAGTGCGGCGGTATCACGTAGCCGGTGTAGATGGCCGCGTCCGTGCGCACGCCGGGACCACCCGGTGCGAAGTAGCGGGTGATGCGCCCGAAACTCGGCAGGAAATCGTTTTTCGGATCTTCCGCGTTGATGCGCAGCTCCATGGAGAACCCGCGCCGCTGGATTTCGTGCTGCGCGTGACTCAGGGGCAGGCCGCTGGCGATGCGGAACTGCTCCTGCACGATATCGATGCCGGTGATGTTCTCGGTCACGGTGTGTTCGACCTGCAGGCGTGTGTTCATCTCCATGAAATAGCAATTACCCGCCGTGTCGAGCAGGAATTCCACGGTTCCCGCATTTTCATACTCGACCGCGCGGGCGGCGCGCACGGCCAGTTCGCCAAGCCGCTGGCGCTGCTCCTCGGACAACCGGGGGGAGGGCGCGATTTCGATCAGCTTCTGGTGGCGGCGCTGGATCGAGCAGTCACGTTCGAACAGGTGTACCGTATTGCCATGCTGGTCGGCGAGGATCTGTACCTCGATATGGCGCGGCCGATTGATGCATTTTTCGAGGAAGATGTCGGCCGAGCCAAAGGCCTTGGAGACTTCCGACAGGACCCGTTCGTAGTTGCGACGCAGCTCCGTCTCGTTGTCACAGCGCCGGATGCCGCGGCCGCCGCCACCCGAGGTTGCCTTGAGCATAACCGGATAACCGATGCGCGTGGCCACCGCCACGGCCTCGTCCAGGCCGGAGAGGTTGCCCTCGCTGCCGGGTATGACCGGGATACCCGCGGCCTGCATGGTCTGGCGTGCCTCGATCTTGTTGCCCATCCGGCGGATGACTTCCGAATCGGGGCCGATGAACTTGATATGGCGTTGCCGGCAGATTTCCGCCAGCAGCGGATTTTCCGAGAGAAAACCGTAGCCCGGGTGCAGGGCGTCGCAGCCGGTGGCGACGGCGAGATTCACGATGCGATGGGCGTTCAGGTAACCGGCGATCGACTCGGGCCCGATGTTGTGGGCCTCGTCGGCCTTGCGCACGTGCAGCGCGTGGCGGTCGGCGTCTGCGTAAATCGCCACCGAGGTGATCCCTGCCTCGGCGCAGGCACGGATGATTCGCACGGCGATCTCGCCACGGTTGGCGATGAGGATTTTTCTGATCACTTCCGGTACCGGGTCTGGTGGGTACGCCAGACCATGGGTCTGGATGCTTCGCGCAATTTTAGTACGGTTTTCATGGCAGACTGTCAAGTGCCGGCCCGGCCCGGCCGGACAGATAAAATCCCGGAAATTCAGTGATTCTGCTTTGACAGTGGGAAAAGTCATGGATAGTATAAGCGGGTTATGACGGACCACTTGCCAGAGCGGCTGGATCTGCTGGCAACCGCGGACGCGGGGCGTGTACTGCACGGGCGCATGAAACTCGCCTCGCTGCCACGACTGCTGCCTGCACTGAGTTCGACCGACGGGGAGCTTGCGGTGAGCCTGCAGCTCGGCAAGGACCCCGACGGCACACGCTACCTGCGCGGAACCATCCAGGGCGAGGTGCGGCTGGAGTGCCAGCGTTGCCTGGAACCCCTGGTCATGGCACTGGATCTTGGCTTCTGTCTCGGCATCGTGCGCGATCAGGCGTCCATGGACGCCCTGCATGAACGCTACGAGCCGGTACTGGCCGGTGCCGAGCCGGCGAGCATTGCAGACATCGTGACCGACGAGGTGCTGCTGGCATTGCCCCTGGTGCCGGCACATGCGGACCGGCGCGAGTGTCACGAGTTTGTCCGGGATTACCTGCCGCCGGAACCGGAAGAACGCAAGGGACCGTTCGCGGTACTGGCGGAACTGAAACAGAAACAGTAGTAAAGGAGTCACACATGGCAGTTCAGCAGAATCGCAAGACGCCTTCCAGGCGCGGCATGCGCCGTTCCCACGACAGGCTGACCGCAAGGACATTGTCCATCGAACCAACCACGGGTGAGACCCACCTGCGTCACCACATCAGCGCCGATGGTTTTTATCGCGGCCGCAAGGTGATCGACAAGGCGCAGGACTGATCCAGTCCTGGAAGAATCCGGTATGCATCCGCCGGGCCCGCTGCCCGGCGCTGCATTTTCATTAGGTCCGGGTGCCCGCACCCGCGTGGTCTGACTGACATGGCATGAGCAAGCCGGTAACGATTGCGCTGGACGCAATGGGGGGCGACGTGGGATGCGCGGTGGTCGTGCCGGCCGCGGTGCATGCCATGAACATGCATCCGGACCTGCGCATCATCCTGGTCGGTGACCAGGACTGCATCCAGACGGAACTCGGGCGGCACCCGGCGGCCGATGCTGCTCGCCTGAGCGTCCGGCATGCCAGCCAGACCGTCTCGATGGACGAGGCGCCATCCAGCGCGTTACGCAACAAGAAAGATTCCTCGATGCGGGTGGCCATCAACCTGGTCCGGGACGCCAGCGCAGACGCCTGTGTCAGCGCCGGCAATACCGGCGCCCTGATGGCAACTGCCCGTTTCGTGCTGAAGATGCTGCCCGGAATCGACCGTCCCGCGATCTGTACCCGGCTGCCCACCCAGCGCACGCATACCTGGATGCTGGACCTGGGGGCAAACGTGGATTGCGAGGCCGAGCACCTGTACCAGTTCGCGCTGATGGGCTCGGTACTCGCGCAGTCGGTCGACGGCACGGAAAAGCCGACGATCGGCGTACTGAACATCGGGGAAGAAGAGCTCAAGGGCAACGAGCAGGTCAGGGCGGCAGCACGGCTGATCGCGGAAAGCCACCTGAACTATGCCGGTTTTGCCGAGGGCGACGACATCTACAAGGGGCGGTTTGACATCATCGTCTGCGACGGTTTCGTCGGCAATATCGCGCTCAAGACCAGTGAAGGAGTGGCGAAGATGATTGCCACATTTATCCGCGAGGAATTCCGCCGCAACCTGCTGACCCGCCTGGCGGGGCTGTGCGCCCTGCCGGTGCTCGAGGCCTTCCGGCGCCGCATCGATCCGCGCCTGTATAACGGCGCCAGCCTGCTGGGCCTGGCCGGCATCGTCATCAAGAGTCATGGCAGCGCCGACCCGCTGGCCTTCTCCAACGCCATCAAGGTTGCCGTACTCGAGGTGCGTGAGAGCGTGCCGGAACGCATCCGCGCACAGCTGGGCACCGGCCAGGAAAGCAGGCAGACACTATGAAGTATTCACGGATTACCGGCACCGGTGGTTACCTGCCCGAGAAGGTGCTCTCCAACCACGATCTGGAAAAGATCATGGATACTTCGGACAGCTGGATCCGCGATCGCACCGGGATCAGCAAGCGCCATATCGCCGCGGGCGACGAGACCACCTGCGACCTGGCCGAAATCGCCGCGGCCCAGGCCATGGAGGCGGCCGGCAGGACCCCGCGCCAGGTGGACCTGATCGTCTTCGCGACCACCACACCGGACCGGGTGTTTCCGAGTACCGCCTGCCTGCTGCAGCAGCGCCTGGACATACACGGCACCGCGGCGTTCGACATCCAGGCGGTCTGTACCGGTTTCGTCTACGCGCTCGGCGTGGCGGACAAGTTCATCAAGACCGGCGCGGCGAAGTGCGCGCTGGTGGTCGGTGCGGAAACACTGTCGCGCATCGTCAACTGGAATGATCGCAGCACGGCCGTGCTGTTCGGTGACGGGGCCGGAGCGGTCATACTGGAAGCCAGTGACGAGCCGGGCATCCTGTCCACGCATCTGCACGCGGACGGCAGCTACGAGCACCTGCTGACGGTTCCCAGCGGCATATCCCAGGGCTACGAGCACGTGCAGGCCGGTGAGGCGTACGTGCAGATGCAGGGCAACGAAGTGTTCAAGATGGCTGTCAACACGCTGGGCCGCATCGTGGATGAAACGCTGGCTGCGAACAACATGAGCAAGTCGGACGTCGACTGGCTGATACCGCACCAGGCCAACATCCGGATCATCCAGGCGACGGCCAGGAAGCTGAGAATGGACATGGACCATGTCGTCGTGACCGTCGACGAGCATGGCAATACCTCGGCGGCATCGGTACCGCTGGCACTGGACACCGCAATCCGGGACGGCAGGATCCAGCGTGGCGAGGTGCTGCTGATGGAGGCCTTCGGCGGCGGTTTCACCTGGGGCTCTGCACTGGTCAGGTACTAGGCGTAGCGGCCGGTGACGCATGACAGGAGCGGTTCCACACACATGAATAGCGCAGGCAACCAGCTGGCAATCGTATTCCCCGGTCAGGGTTCGCAATCCGTCGGCATGCTCTCCGAACTTGCCATGGCATACCCGCAGGTCGTATCCACCTTCGCCGAGGCCAGCGGTGTGCTGGGCTATGACCTGTGGCAACTGGTGCAGTCGGGGCCGGAAGAGACGCTGAACCAGACCGATCATACCCAGCCGGCCATGCTGGCCGCCGGGGAGGCCGTGTGGCGGGTCTGGCGCGAACGTGGTGGCGCAGCCCCGGCGCTGGTGGCCGGCCACAGTCTGGGTGAATATACCGCACTGGTCTGCGCCGGCGCGCTGGATTTCGCCGAGGCGGTCGACCTCGTCGCCGAGCGCGGCCGTTGCATGCAGTCAGCCGTCCCGGCCGGCACCGGTGCCATGGCGGCCATCCTGGGGCTGGACGACGCCACGGTGGGCGCGCTGTGCGCGCAAGCGGACAACGGCGGGACGGTAAGTCCGGTCAACTACAACTCACCCGGCCAGGTGGTTATCGCCGGCCATGTACAGGCGGTGGAGCGTGCGGTCGCCGCCGCCCGGGAGGCCGGCGCCAAACGTGCGGTGACGCTGCCGGTGAGCGTGCCGTCGCACTGCAGCCTGATGGAGCCGGCCGCACGCCGCTTCTCCGACCGGCTGGCCCGGGCCGCGATCCGCAAGCCGGCGGTGCCCGTGGTGCAGAACGTGGACGCCGCCGCGCACGTGGATCCTGAGGAAATCCGGGACAATCTCGAGCGCCAGCTGTACAGCCCCGTGCAGTGGGTGCGCACGGTACAGGCCATGGCGGCGCTCGGCATTACCAGGATCATCGAGGCCGGTCCCGGCAAGGTGCTGGCCGGCCTCAACAGGCGCATAGACAGGAACCTCGGCCATGCTGCGGTGCAGGACCCGGCATCCCTGGACGCCGCGCTGGCAGGAAACACATCGGGAGGGAGAGATGAGGCTGGACAATGAAATTGCACTGGTCACGGGCGCCAGTCGTGGTATCGGCAGGGCGATCGCGGAAGTGCTGGGCAGGCGGGGCGCAACCGTCATCGGCACGGCGACCACGCAGGCCGGCGCGCAGGCGATCACGGCGCTGCTCAGTGCGGCCGGCGTGCAGGGTGAGGGCATGGTGCTCGACGTGACCGACACGGACTCGGTTGCCGCGCTGGTCAGGAACGTGACCGAACGCTACGGCTCTCCCGGCATTCTCGTCAACAACGCCGGGATCACGCGCGACAACCTGCTCATGCGCATGAAGGAGGAGGAGTGGGACGACGTGCTCGAGACCAACCTGACCTCCGCGTTTCGCATGTGCCGTGCGGTCCTCAAGGGCATGATGAAGGCCAGGCATGGACGTATCATCATGATTTCCTCGGTGATCGGTGCGACCGGTAACGCGGGGCAGGCCAACTATGCAGCCACCAAGGCCGGCGTGATCGGTTTCGCGAAATCGCTGGCCAGGGAAATCGGTTCGCGCGGCATTACCGTCAACGCAGTGGCCCCCGGCTTCATCGACACCGACATGACCCGCGCCTTGCCGGAAGAACAGCGCAGCGCCTTGCTGGCGCAGATTGCACTGGGTCGGCTGGGCGACGTCAGTGATGTTGCCAACACGGTTGCGTTCCTGGCATCCGCGGATGCCGGTTACATCACCGGTGAGACGATACACGTGAACGGCGGCATGTACATGCACTAGCAACGGCCGTCCTGCATACCGTCCATGCAAACGCTACGCACGGCTGCACGGTCTCTGGTCTCCACCCGGCGCGCCGATTTAACCATTTGTTAATCAAGTGGAAATTTCCGGTGTTTGCGGGGGGGTGCGAACCCCTGCCCGGGTGCCCGGCAGCGCGGGCCGGGAGGCGCAGTAACTGACTTGTAAGATGCGGCGGCCATTCACTACAATACCCCGCGCGGCCTCGGCTGCGCTCCTTACAACCGAGAGGAATAACCTGAAATGAGTACGATTGATGAACGCGTCAAGAAGATTGTCGTCGAGCAACTGGGAGTCAAGGAAGAGGAAGTGAACGCAAACTCTTCTTTCGTTGACGATCTCGGCGCCGATTCTCTGGATACCGTCGAACTGGTTATGGCCCTCGAGGAGGAATTCGAGTGCGAGATCCCAGACGAAGAGGCCGAGAAGATCACCACCGTCCAGCAGGCGATTGATTACGTCAACGCACACCTGGGTTAAAGCCGTTCCCCGAGTTTTTCCGGCCGCGCCATGTCACGGGTGCGGCCTTTTGTTTGCAGTTTTTCGAATCACTGGCTGGCTGCGGGAGTCCAGACTTGTCAAAAAGACGTGTGGTGGTAACCGGTCTCGGTATCGTTTCCCCAGTAGGTAACGACGTCGCCACGGCCTGGGAGAATATCTGCGCGGGACGCAGCGGCATCGCGCCGATCGGCAATTTCGATGTCAGTGATTTCCCGGTCCGGTTCGGCGGGGAAGTGCGCGACTTTGACGCCACCGAATACATCAACGGCAAGGACGCACGCCGCATGGGGGCGTTCATCCACTACGGCATCGCCGCGGCCAGTCAGGCCATCGGGGATGCCGGGGTCGAAATCACCCCGGACATCGCGCCGCGTGCCGGCGTGGCCATCGGCTCCGGTATCGGCGGCCTGCACGGCATCGAAATGGCCTACCAGAATTTCCTGGACGGCGGCCCGCGCAAGATCTCCCCGTTTTTCGTGCCCGGCAATATCATCAACATGATCGCCGGCAACCTGTCCATCATGTACGGCATGAAGGGACCGAACATCGCCATCGTCACGGCCTGCACTACCTCCACGCATAATATCGGCATGGCCGCCCGCATCATCGCCTACGGCGACGCGGACGTGATGGTGGCCGGCGGTGCCGAGATGACCACCTGCCCGACCGGCATCGGCGGGTTCGCCGCGGCGCGCGCACTGTCCACGCGCAATGATGATCCGGCGCGGGCCAGCCGTCCCTGGGACATCGAGCGTGACGGTTTCGTGCTGAGCGACGGCGCCGGCATCCTGGTGCTGGAAGAATACGAATTCGCCCGCAGGCGGGGTGCGGAAATCTACTGTGAGATCGTCGGCTTCGGCATGAGTGGCGACGCCTTTCACATGACCCAGCCGTCCGAGGCGGGGGAGGGGCCGGCGCAATGCATGGATTCGGCATTGCGCGACGCCGGCGTGAATCACGCCGACGTGGACTACGTCAACGCCCACGGCACCTCCACGCCGGCCGGTGATATTGCCGAGACCCTGGCGATCAAGCGCTCCTTCGGCGACCTCGCAGGCAGGGTGGCCATCAGTTCCACCAAGTCGATGACCGGTCACCTGCTCGGTGCGGCCGGTGGCATCGAGGCGGTCTTCACCACCCTGGCGCTGCGCGACCAGGTCGCGCCACCGACCATCAACCTCGACAACCCCGACCCCGAGTGCGACCTCGATTTCGTGCCGAACACGGCCCGCAACATGAAGATCGACATCGCGCTGTCCAACTCCTTCGGGTTTGGCGGTACCAACGGCACGCTGGTCTTTCGCCGTTTCGGGGACTGAACCGCGGCGCGGATTCCTGCACTCGCACCAGGCCGCGTCGCTCCTGCACGGTCCTTGCGCCGGGCGCCGATTCCAACAAACTGCGGAGCCGTTGCAACCATGTCGGTAATTGTCGGGGAGGCTGGCGGGCCGTTCGATCTGCTCGATCTGCATCGCCTCCGGCCGGACCGCTACCCCTTCCTGCTCCAGAGCAGTGCCTCCGGAACGCGTGACCTGCTGTTCGCGTACCCCGGGGCCGCTCTCGTGCTGGACCCGGCGGGCACCCTGCACGGACCTCATGCCCGTGCGGACCGGGATTTCCTGCACAGCCTGGACGACTGGTTCCGGACGGAGTCCGTTCCGGGTGGCGCGCCCGGCGTGCCCTGCGCGGGCGGCTGGTTTGTCTACCTCGGCTACGAGCTGGCAAGCCAGGTGGAACCAGTCCTGCAGTTGCCGGCCAGCGCAGCGGGATTGCCGGTGGCCTTTGCCGTACGCATCCCGGCCGTGATCGTGCGGGATCTTTCCGGCGGCACCTGTCGCATCGTGGTCGAGGCAGGACGGGAGGCACTGCTGCAGCAGATCCGGCAGGATGTCGGGCAACTGGACGGAGCCGGTGGGCGCCCGCAGGACACGCTGGCCCTCGCGGCGGTGCACGAAGAGCCACCCCGGCGTTTCCTGGAATCGGTGGCACGTATCCGCGAGTACATCGTCGAGGGCGACGTGTTCCAGGTCAACCTGTCGCGCCGCTGGGAGCTGCAGCTGCAGCAGCCGGCCACGCCCGCCTTCCTGTACGACCGGCTGCGCCGTCACAACCCGTCCCCGTTCGGCGGGCTGGCGCTGTGGGAGGATCGCGCCATCATCAGTTCCTCCCCGGAACGCCTCGTCTGTGTCCGCGACGGCAACGCGGAAACCCGCCCCATCGCGGGCACGCGTCCGCGTGCAGCGGTGGTTGCCGCGGACCGGGCCTCCTCGGACGAACTGCTGGCCAGCCCGAAGGAACGGGCCGAGCATGTCATGCTCATCGATCTCGAACGCAATGACCTGGGCCGCATCTGTGTGCCGGGCTCGATCGAGGTCAACGAACGGATGGTGCTGGAGTCCTTTGCCCACGTGCATCACATCGTCTCGAATGTGCGCGGCAGGCTGCGTCGCGGCATCCTGCCCGGCGACGTGTTGCGTGCGATGTTCCCCGGCGGCACCATCACCGGTTGCCCCAAGGTGCGCTGCATGGAGATCATTGCGGAACTGGAACGGCAGCCACGCGGGGCGTATACCGGCTCGATGGGATACCTGGACCGGCATGGCAACATGGACCTGAACATCCTGATCCGCACCATGGTCAGCCACGGTACCCGCCTGGAGTTGCGTGCCGGCGCCGGCATCGTTGCGGACTCGGATGCCGGGGCGGAACTGGCGGAAACCCGCGCCAAGGCGCGTGGGCTGTTGCGTGCCGTGGGGCTGGAGGAGGCATGAGTGACGCGCTGCCGGCCATGCTGGTCAACGGCCGGGACCGGGACCTGATCAGCGCCAGCGACCGGGGGCTGCTGTACGGCGACGGCCTGTTCGAGACGCTTGCGATCCGGGCGGGGCGGGCGTGCTTCTGGAACCGGCATATGGCGCGGCTGCTGGCGGGTTGCGAACGTCTGGGCCTGGAGCCGGTCGATCCAGCCCTGCTGGCCGAAGAGGCCGCGCACCTGTGTGCCGGCAGTCAGCGCGCGGTGCTCAAGATCCTCCTCACGCGTGGCTGCGGCGGGCGCGGTTACCGGCCGCCGCAGCATGCCGGCGTCACGCGTGTCCTGCAGCGCTTTCCGGTGCCGGAATATCCGCCGGAGCACGCGCAGACCGGGATCCAGGCCCGGGTCTGCAGCCTGCGCATGGGGCATAATCCACGGCTGGCGGGTATCAAGCACCTCAATCGGCTGGAACAGGTGCTGGCGCGCGCGGAATGGAACGATGACAATATCGCGGAAGGACTGATGCTGGACCAGAGCGGCAACCTGGTGGAAGGAACCATGAGCAACGTGTTCCTGGTGCAGGATGCGACGCTGGTCACACCGGAGTTGACGCTGTGCGGCATCGCGGGCGTGGTGCGGGGACGCCTGCTCGAGCTGGCGGCCCTGGCGGGTGTGCACAGCGTAGTGCGGCAGGTACCATTGGCGGAACTGCAACGTGCCCGGGAAGTGTTCGTCTGCAACAGCCTCATCGGGATCTGGCCGGTAACCCGGCTGGATGGACGCGTGCTTGCCGTGGGGAGTCTCACCGCCCGCCTGCGTGAGTGGCTGGAAGCCGATGCCGAAGAATGACGGGGGAGTACAGCAAAATTACGGGAAACGATGGCCGAAGCGACCTGTCCAGCCTGTAAGTCGAATCTGTACCGCCTGCTCGTGCTGCTCATCGTACTGGCGCTGGCGGGGGTGGTGCTGCTGTATGACCGTTTCCTGGAGTTCTCCGGTCACACGATTACGCTTCCGCACGAACCCTTCGTGCTCGAAGTGACGCCGGGGATGTCGCTGCACCAGCTCGCCAGCGAGCTGCACAAACTTGGGATCATCCGCTATCCGCGCTTTTTCGTGCAACTGGGACGCCAGCTCGGGGCGGACCGGCAGCTCAAGGTCGGTGAATACGAGCTGACGCCCGGCCTGACGCCGCGCTCGCTGCTGGCCCTGGTGATGGACGGCAGGGTGCTGCAGTACTCGCTATCCATCATCGAGGGACAGACCTTCGCCGAGCTGCGCGCGCGCATGGAACAGGATCCGGTGCTGGAGCAGACCCTGCAAGGTCTGGACGATGCCGCGGTGATGGAACGACTGGGCAGACCGGGTGAAAACCCCGAGGGGCGTTTCCTGGCGGATACCTATCATTTTCCGCGCCATACCACGGACCTGGATTTCCTCAGGCGTGCCATGCACGATATGGACGCTGTCCTGCAGCACGAGTGGGACGGACGCGCGCCGGGCCTGCCGCTGGCCACGCCCTACGCTGCGCTCATCCTGGCCTCCATCGTGGAAAAGGAAACCGCGCTTGCCGGGGAACGGCCGCTCATCGCGGGCGTGTTCATCCGCCGCCTGCAGCGTGGCATGAAGCTGCAGACCGATCCCACCGTCATCTACGGGATGGGCGCCGCGTTTGACGGCAATCTCCGGCGTGAAGACCTGCTGGCCGACACTCCCTACAACACCTATACCCGTGCGGGCCTGCCACCGACCCCGATCGCAACCCCCGGGGAGGCATCCATTCATGCCGTGTTGCACCCGGCCGACGGCAACAGCCTGTACTTTGTCGCCAGCGGTGGCGGCAGGCACTACTTTTCCGCGACCCTGGCCGAGCACAACCTGGCCGTGGACAAGTTCCAGCGTGGCCGGAAGGACGTCGTCCTGCCCGGAGAGAAGGCCGCCCGGTGAACGGAAAACTCATCACCGTGGAAGGCATCGAGGGAGTCGGCAAGTCCACCAACCTGGCGTTCATCCATGCACAGTTGTCGGCAGCCGGCAGGGACGTGGTGCAGACACGGGAGCCCGGCGGCACCCCGCTGGGTGAGGCCATCCGTGGCCTGTTGCTCGACCCGGCCTATACCGGCATGGACGCGCTGTGTGAACTGCAGTTGATGTTTGCCGCCCGCGCCGAGCACCTTGCCCGGCTCATCCGTCCCGCACTGTCCCGGGGCCAGTGGGTGCTGTGCGACCGGTTTACCGATGCCACCTATGCCTACCAGGGCGGGGGACGCGGCGTGGATGTGTCGCTGATCGCTCGACTCGAGGCACTGGTGCAGGGGGACTTTCGCCCGGACCTGACCCTGCTGCTGGATGTGCCTGTGGCGGTCGGTCTGGCACGGGCCCGCCAGCGGGGTGAGCCGGACCGCTTCGAACAGGAGCAGGCCGCATTCTTCGAACGCGTACGCCTGGCCTACCTCGACCTGGCGGCTCGCCATCCCGACCGTTACCGCGTAATCGACGCCAGCCGGGAGCTGGAACATGTGCAGCAGCAGATTCGCGCCTGCCTGCCGGTGTAGCGCTGCGCCGGCCGGGCCGGCTGACAGACCGCTGCGGCAGTGTCCGGCAGACCGTCGCGCCGGAGACGTGTACGGTAGGCTGCTACGAGTGCGGATGATCCCATGACGGAACTCTATCCCTGGCTGACAGACAGCCGCGCCGCGCTGGCGGTGCGCCTCGAGCGCGGAGACCTGCCGCACGCCCTGCTGATTACCGGTCAGCCCGGCGTGGGCAAGCTGGCGCTGGCGGAGTACCTGGCGGCGTTGCTGCTGTGCGAGCAACGCAGCACGGAGCAGGCACCCTGCGGGGTGTGCCCGGGATGCCGCATGGTGGCGGCCGGTACCCACCCGGACCGGCTTACGGTCACGCTGGAGGTCGACGAAAAGACCGGCAAGCAGGCCGCCACGATCAAGGTGGACCAGGTGCGCTGGCTGGCCGAGCGGTTATCCCTGTCCAGTCATCGCACCGGCTACAAGGTGGTCGTACTGTTCCCGGCAGAGGCCATGAACAGCAATGCCGCCAACAGCCTGTTAAAGACGCTAGAGGAGCCGACCGATAAGACAGTACTGGTGCTGGTGTGCGCCAGTCCGGCGCAACTCCCGGCCACGATCCGCAGTCGTTGCCAGCAGGTGCGGATTCCGGTACCGGATGCGACCCTGGCGGCCGACTGGCTGGCACAACAGCGGCCGGGCGTGGAGGCAGGGCAGTACCTGCAACTGGCCGGCGGTGCCCCGCTTGCGGCGCTGCAGCTGGCCGAGGCCGGCGTGGCCAACGACCGCCGGCAGCAGCTCCGGTCCCTGGTCGAGATACTGGAGGGGCGGCTCGATCCACTGGTTGTGGCGGCACAGTGGGGGCGTGACGAGCAGTTGCAGGCCGTGCACTGGTTGCAGGGCTGGCTGATGGACCTGGTGCGGATACGCCTGTCCGGCAACAGCGCCGCGATTCGCAGCGTGGACCTGGCGGACGTGCTGCAGCGGCTCGCGGGGCGGCTGGACGCACGCGACCTGTTCCGGCAGCTCGAACAGATCAACCGGGTCCTGCGCGTTGCCGACGGAGTACTGAACCGCCAGCTCATGGTCGAGGAAATTCTGCTGGCATGGGCGGGACGGAAGTAAACAAGGGGAAACGACATGTCGGGAAACTTCACTGCTACGCCGAGGCAAGGCATTCTGTCCCTGACCATCAAGGACAAGAGCGCGCTGTACGCGGCCTACATGCCCTTCATCAGGGGCGGTGGCCTGTTCATTCCCACCAAGAAGGAATACCGGATCGGCGAAGAAGTGTTCATGCTGCTGTCGCTGATGGATGACCCGGAGAAACTGCCGGTGGCCGGCAAGGTCGTCTGGATCACACCGGTCGGGGCCCAGGGCAATCGCGCCGCCGGCATCGGTGTGCAGTTCAGCAGCCAGGACGACGGGCACGCCCGCAACAAGATAGAAGGCTATCTCGCCGGCGCGCTGGACAGCGAGCGCCCCACGCACACCATGTAGCCTCCCGGTACTCCCGCGTCCCGCGCGCCGGGTCCGGCAGGCGGTTCCACCGGCTCGCCAAACCCTCTATCATGCATTCCGGTCCCCGCGGATGCTGCCCGATGCTGGTCGATTCACACTGTCACCTCGATATGCTCGATCTCGCGCCGTTCGGCGGCAGCGTGGCCGGCGTGCTGGAGGCGGCCGCGGAGCAAGGCGTCGGCCGCTTTCTCTGCGTGGCGGTCAACCTGGAGGATTTCCCCGCCATGCTGCAGCTCGCCGAGGCGCACGCGCGCGTGGTGGCCTCGGTCGGCGTGCATCCCAACGAGCGCGCTGGCCGCGAGCCCACGGTCGATGAACTGGTCGCCCTGGCACGCCACCCGAAGATCGTCGCCATCGGCGAAACCGGCCTCGACTACTACCGCAGCGAGGGCGATCTCGACTGGCAGCGCGAACGATTCCGCCGGCACATTCGCGCGGCCCGCCGTTGCGGCAAGCCCCTGATCATCCATTCCCGTGCTGCCGGGGAAGACACCCTGACGATCCTGGACGAGGAGGGGGCCGGCGCGGTGGGCGGGGTCATGCACTGTTTTACCGGCGACTGGGCCACGGCGCAGGCCGCCATGGCCCTGGGGTTCTACATCTCCTTTTCCGGCATCGTGACCTTCAAGAGCGCGCGGGAGTTGCAGGAGGTGGCCGTGAAGATGCCGCTGGAGCGCATGCTGGTGGAGACGGACTGCCCGTACCTGGCGCCGGTACCGCATCGCGGCAAGCCCAACCAGCCGGCGTACGTGCGCTACACGGCCGAGTTCATCGCCGGTCTGCGCGACGTGGACTACGCGACCGTCGCCGCGGCGACCACGGCCAGTTACCGCCGCCTGTTCGAACCGGGGCTGGCGCAGTGAAGAAGCTCAGGCACGAGGCCGAACTGCTGAAGGAGGCCATCCGGGCCGGGGTGGCCTACGCCGAGGGACGCGGGGCGGTCGAGTTCGAGCCGACCGATTCCCAGCAGGAAAAGATCGAGTACATCTACCGGCTGCTGGTGCACGACAAGGTGATGGCACCGCTGCCCGAACTGCAGGTGTCCCAGCAGTCCATGCGCCACCGCCTGGTGATGTGGTACGCGCGCCAGTTGCCGAAGGATCACCCGCTGCTGAAGTGAGCATCGGCGGCCGGTTGACTGGCGAGGTCCCGGCAGGGCCCGTCACCCATGCGCCCGAAGACCCTCCCTGCTGCCCAGGCAGAATGAAGGAATGTTTCTTCCCGGTCGTGGGCGGAACGCTTGTTGCATCTCCTCCATGGCCGGATGAAAGAGATCGTAACGAACGTCCCCCTTTACGGCCTGCCGGTGCCCGTATCCGTCAAGATGCCGAAAGGTGATCAGGCCGCATTTTCATCGGGCACGAATTTTGTCCCGCAGCGCTTGCATATCCAGGTTTTGCGCCAGCGTTCAAGAGCAGCGTTATATTCCGGCATACGCTGGTTTACCGATCTCAGCCACCATATTGCCGCAATCAGCAGCACAATATTCAACCACCGTAACCAAACCCATTCGTAATTCCACCACGCGTAAAAGAAACCTGATGAATGTTTCAGGTAAGGGGGCTCTGTACCCCACGCAAGTAATGCACAGACGATGTTCCAGAGAAAGGCGCCAATAACGATACCTATTGCTTTCCCATGCTTGCTCTCGGGAGGTGATGCATCTCTGGCAAATGCAGTCTGGTGTGTTGACGAGTGGCTGCCCGAACCCAGGTACTGCGTGGCCCCTCCGGCATTCATACCGATGCCGGAATAGTCGCCGTCTGTCTCGGTTGTCGTGGTTCCTTGCGCATAGGCAGTGGAGCAGAGATATACATCCTGCGATTGGCATTTCGGACATTGCATCGGAACCTCCTGTCATTGTTGGTTATCGGGGACAGTATACTGTTTTCGTTCGCGTGCAGCGGCTGATCGGTTTACAAAACCCGGGGTCAGAGAACAATATCCCGCCAGGCACCGAATCTAATGAAGCAGAAATAAAACAATTGAAGGAAACAACTGTTCTCTGACCCCGGTTGTCGCCTTTCAAAGTAAAGAATAAATAGCCACGGAAACACACGGAATCCACGAAAGAAAACAATGATTCATGATTATTCCGTGTCTTCCATGTGTTTCCGTGGCTATTTAGCAGTTTTGTTACGTAAGTGCAATTCGGGGCAGAGGGAAAAAAATTCCGGGGACGATAGTCCTGCCCGGGCATGGTGATATGTCAGGCTGCGTTCATGGGGCAGAATCTGCCCGCCATGCGGACGGAGCCGGGGCTTCCGCTCAATCCGTTTCCGCCCGGGGCAACGGCCGCGGCTTGCGATCCTCGCCCACCGCCACGTAGATCAGGTCGGCCTGCGTCACCAGCAGGACCTGGTGGCGCTCAAGCATGCGCTCGGCGTATGCCTTCACGTTGACGGTGATCGAGGTGCGGCCGGTGCGGGTGATCTCGGCGTAGCAGCTGATGAGGTCGCCGACGTAGACCGGCTGGTGGAACTCGAAGGAATTCACCGCCACCGTGACCACGCGCCCGCCGGCCCGGCGCACGGCCACGATGCTGCCGGCGATGTCCACCTGTGACATCAGCCAGCCGCCGAAGATATCGCCGGCGGCGTTGGCATCGGCCGGCATCGCCATCACGCGGATGGCGGGTATGCCCGGTGGTGTAGTGTCCTGCTCCATCTCAGTGTCCTGCATACATCTGCTCGATGTGTTCGGAAAACTCTTCGAGTATGCGGTGGCGCTTCAGTTTCATGGTCGGCGTGATCAGGCCGCTATCGACCGTCCAGGCCGCCAGCGTACAGGTCACGGCACGGATCTGCGCATAACCGGGGAAGGCCGCGAGCAGGCCGTGCAGTTTCTCCCGGGCGTAGCCACAGAGCCGCTCGCTGGCCAGCGCGGCCGGATCGCGTGCATCGAGACCCAGTTCGGCCGCGGTATGCTCCCACTGGCCCGGTTCCAGCACGATGATGGCGGACAGGTAGGGGCGGTTGTCGCCGATCACCATGACCTGCTCAAACAGGGGGTCGAGTACGATAGCCATTTCCATGTCGGCCGGCGGAACTTTCTCGCCGTTGGCCAGCACGATGATTTCCTTGAGGCGGCCGGTGATGTAGACGTGGTTGTTGCGGATGCGCGCCTTGTCTCCTGTGTGGAACCAGCCGTCGGCATCGATGACCTGGCGCGTGGCCTCCTCGTTGCCCCAGTACCCGAGCATGATGCTGGGTCCGCGCGCGAGCAGTTCGTCGTTCGCACCGGTCTTCAGTTCCAGGCCGCGTAACGGCACGCCGACACTGGCCGGGTCGTTGTCGTCGCCCGGGTTGGCCGTGAGGATCGGGCTGGTCTCGGTCAGCCCGTAGCCCTGGACCAGATTCAGGCCCAGCCCGATGAACACACGCGCCACCGAGGTCGACAACGGTGCGCCGCCCGAGGCGGCCAGGCGCAGGCGCCCGCCCAGCCGGGCCATCACCTTGTCGGCGACCAGCCTGCGGAACAGCGGCCAGAACAGGAACGATACGTGCCAGCCGGTGCGCCGCTGGGAATGCTCGAAGCGGGCCCAGCCGATGTTGACCGCGGTGTTGAACAGCCACGCGGACAACGCTGATTTCTCCGCCAGACCGGCCTGAATCCGGTTGTATACGCGCTCGTAGATGCGCGGGACCGAGATCATCAGGGTAGGGCGCAGCGTTTGCAGGTCCTCCGCCAGCTCGGGAATGGAACGGGCATACGCCACGCTGGCACCGGCCATCATCGGCAGGTAATACCCCGCCGTGCGTTCGAAGGTATGCGAAAGCGGCAGGAACGACAGCAGCAGGTCATCCGGGTACATCTGCACGATCTCCAGTGCCGCGTCGCAGTTGAGCAGGATGTTCCGGTGACTGAGCATCACGCCCTTGGGCTTCCCGGTGGTGCCCGAGGTATACACGATGGTGGCCAGCTCCTCCGGAGCGGCATCGTCCGTGCGCAGTTCTCCCGGTCCGGTACCGGCCAGCCACTCTTCGATATGCCGGACCCGCCGCTCGCCGGCGGGGACCTCGACCGGTTCCAGGGTCAGGATACGCACGAGCCCGCCCAGCTGGTCCAGCACGTTGCGCATCCCGGCCCAGTGTTCCTCACCCTGCAGCAGCAACACCTTGCAGCCGGAGTTGTTGAGGATGTAGGCGAGGTTGTCCGGACGGTCGTCGGTGTACAGCGGCACCACCACCAGCCCGCAGCCAAGCGCGGCCTGGTCGAAGATGACCCACTCGCGACAGTTGCGCAGCAGGATCGCCACCCGGTCGCCACGCTGCAGGTTTTCGCGCGCCAGGGCGGCCTGCCAGTGCGACACGGCCTTGCCCATGTCGGCCCAGCGGTAGTCATGCCACTGGCGGTCCACCGGGTTGAACTGGCGATACGCGGTTGCCTGCGGTGAGCGGCGCAGGCGTTCGCGAAACAGGCCGGCCAGTGTTTTTGCGGTATCAGCCGGAATCCGGTCCTGCCGTGGCTCCTGCATCTGCCCCCCTCTCCCTGCGTTGTATGGTAGACATTCTTATTCGAGTTCCTGCCAGCCCGGATCGGGGACGAAGCGCTCCCCGCGCAGTTTCTGCAGGTCATGCATCTGCTGCAACAGCCGGTCTTTCCCCTGCGCATGGATGTGGTTGACCGGGCCGCCCCGGAACGGCGCAAAGCCGGTAGCGAAGATCATGCCCGCGTCCAGCAGGTCCGCTGTCGCAACCACCTGCTCGCGCAGGCAACGGACCGCCTCGTTGAGCAGGCGCAGCACCAGGCGGTTGGTGATTTCGTCCATGTTCCACTGGCGGCTGCCGGCGGCGGGTTTCACAGCACGGCCCTTTTTCCACGTGTAATAACCCTGGCCGGACTTGCGGCCGAGTCGTCCGCTGGCGACGAGCTGGCGCAGGCTGGCGGGGATCGTGGCGGGGTAGTGCCGGGCCAGCACCTCCGCGACGTGCAGGCAGATATCCAGTCCGACCGTATCGGCCAGTTCCACCGGTCCCATCGGCATGCCGAAGCGGGTGGCGGCCTGATCGATCAGCAGGGCCGGCACGCCTTCCGCTTCCAGTTCCACGGCCTCCATCAGGTAGGGCATCAGGATGCGGTTGACCAGGAAACCCGGCGTGCTGCGCACGGGCAGGGGCAGCCGGTCGATGCGGCGCGTGAAGGTCATGGCGCGGGCGCTGACCTGCGGCGAGGTGGTCTCGCCGTTGACGATCTCCACCAGCATCATCTTCGCGACCGGGTTGAAGAAGTGCAGGCCGACGAGTCGTTCCGGGTGTTGCAGGGCCGGGCTGAGTTCCTCGAGCGGGATACTGGAGGTGTTGGTGGCCAGGATTGCGTCCGGCTTCATTTTTGGTTCAATATCCTTGTATAAAGAACGCTTTACTTCTGCATCCTCAAAGATTGCCTCAATGACGAGGTCGGCGTGCCGGACCCCGGTTCCCCGGTGGTCGGGTTGCAGCCGGTCCATGGCCGCACGCACCCTGGCGGGGCGCTTGAGCTTGCGGGTATAGAGTTTGTACGCGCGCGCCAGTGCCGGCGCGATGCGTTCCGGGGACTGATCCTGCAGGGTGACGTAGAAACCGCGCAGCGCACACCACGCGGCGATGTCGCCGCCCATGGTGCCGGCACCGACCACGTGCACGTGACGCGGCTGGTAGTCCCGGTCCTTGCCGAGGGCCTTGAGCTGTTCCTGCAGGAAATACACCCGCACGAGATTACGCGCGGTCAGCCCGCGCACCAGTTGTGCCAGGGATTCCCGCTCGGCCCGGAGCATGGCACTTTTGCTGCCGGCGTGCCTGCGCCACAGATCGATCATGGCGAAGGGCGCCGGGTAGTGGCGTGCGGAGACACGTTGCGCGACCTGGCGACGCAACAGGCGTGCCAGCAGCGGGCGCACCGGCGCGCTGTTGCTCAGTCGCTCGAGCAGACTGGCGCGGTGTGGCGGCGGGGTCTCGAGCAGCAGTTTGCGCGCGCCGGCCCTGAGGTGGCGTTCCGCCACCACCAGGTCGACGAAACCCATGCGCCTGCCGCCGCGTCCGTCGACCGTGCGTCCGCTGAGGATCAGGTCCATGGCCTTGACGGCGCCGATCAGCGGCACCAGCCGCGCACTGCCGCCCCAGCCGGGATGGATGCCGAGGCGGACTTCCGGCAGGCCCAGGCGGGTACCCGGGTCGTCGCGCGCGACGCGGTAGCGGCAGGCCAGTGCCAGTTCCAGTCCACCGCCGAGGCAGAAGCCGTGGATCAGGGCGACTGTGGGGCAGGGCAGTCGTTCGATGCGGTTGCAGGCGTGCTGGCCGGTTTCCAGCAGGGTCATGGCCTCCTGCGCATCCGTGATCTGCGTGAAGGCCTCGATGTCGGCGCCGGCGATGAAACCGTTGTCCTTGGCCGAGCGGATCACCAGGCCTTTGGGTGGTTGTTGCTCCAGTGCGTCGAGGTGCTGTTCCAGTTCCGCGAAGACCTCGAGGTTGAGGACGTTCGTGCTGCTGCCATCCTTGTCAAAGCTCAGCCAGGCGATGTGGTCATTGTCAGTCTCGAGACGGAAGTGTTTGCCCATGTCAGGTCCTTTCGATCAGCAGCGCGCCGCCCTGTCCGCCACCGATGCAGATGCTGCATATGCCACGTCGGGCGTTTGCGCGTTCCAGGACTTTCAGCATGTGCAGCACGATGCGCGCGCCACTGGCGCCGACCGGGTGTCCGGCGGCCACGGCGCCGCCGTCGACATTCAGGCGTTCCTCGTCGATGGCGGCGAACGGCGTATCACACCCCAGCTCCGTGCGGCAGAACTCCGCATCCTGCCACGCGGCGAGACACGCCAGCACCTGGACGGCAAAGGCCTCGTTGATTTCGTAGTACTCGATGTCCGTGGTCGCGAGGCCGTGCCGCTGCAGCACCGGCGCCATGGCGTAACAGGGGCCGAGCCCCATCCGGGCCGGGTCGAGGCCGGCCCACTGGCTGTCGATGAGTTGTCCCATTACCTGCAGGTCGTACTTCGCCACCATTTCTTCCGAGGCCAGCAGTACCCAGGCGGCCCCGTCGGTGATCTGGGCGCTGTTGCCGGCGGTGACGTTCCCGAGCGGCTTGTCGAACACCGGGCGCAGCCTGGCCAGCTTCTCCAGGGTGGAATCGGCGCGTACCCCGTCGTCGTGGTCATAGACCTTGCCCTGATGGTCGTAGAGCGGTTCGATCTCATCCAGCCGGCCGGCCTTGTGCGCGGCATCGAGCCGGTGGTGACTGCGCAGGGCATAGGTGTCCATCTGCTCGCGCGAGATTCCGAAGCGGTCGGCGAGGATTTCCGCGGTCTGGCCCATCGACAGCCCGACCACCGGGTCGGTGAGTCCGTGCAGCAGCGCAATGACCGGTTTGAAATGAGCGGGCCGCAGCCGGCCGAAGACCTTCAGTCTGGCACCGACGGTTCTGGCGGCGGCCAGGTCGGCCAGCCAGTTGACCATGGCCTGGTTGTAGAGTACCGGTGCGCGGCTCATGGCTTCGGTGCCGCCGGCCAGCACCAGGCCGGCGTGTCCGGCGGCGATGTTCTGTGCTGCACTGTCGATCGACTGCAGGCCGGAGGCGCAGTTGCGCTGTACCGTCCAGCCCGGCACATGGTGTCCGCAACCCAGCCGCAACGCCACCACGCGCCCGATGTTGGCTTCATCCGGGCTTGGCATCACGCAGCCGAGGATGACTTCATCGAGTGCGTCGGGTGCGAATGGCTGGCGCGCAAGCAACGCGCGGCCCGCCGTGACCGCCAGGTCGGCGGCCGCGAAGGGCCCGGGTCGGCCGCGGGCCTTCAGAAACGGGGTGCGGCTGCCATCGACTACAAAGACCGGCCGGCCACCCCAGCCGGATTGTCCTGCTCCCATGGCCTGTGCTCCGTGTTGAAGAATTCCGGGTTGAACGCGTCGACCTGAATGACCTGCCTGCGTGCCAGGATGGCCGCGCGAATGTCGTCCGCTTCGTGCTCGCTGATCACGCCGGCCTGCAAACCGGCTTCCACACTGGCTTCCGGGTCGTCGTGTGTCAACAGTCCCTGGTGCATGGCGGTGCGCAGCTTGTGCAGGGCAGGTTCGGCCCTGGCGGCCTTGTCGAGTGCGGCGTCGAGCTGTGCAACCGGTTCCTTGTCATCGGCGGGAATATACACACCTTCGGTAAGGCGGTCACGCAGTTCACCGGGTTGCATCAGCAGACGGGCGAGTTGCTGGCCCAGGGCATCGGACGGACGGCGGCAGGGTTTGCCGAGCGGAAAGGCGAGCAGGCGCGCGCACCACGCGGCGCTGCGCATCGGCAGGTTGTCGAACACTTCGTACAGGCGCGTCTGGATCTGCTGAAGCAGGTCCTGGCAGGCCCACTCGAGCAGCGGCAGTTCCGCGTCCGGGGAACCGTTGTCGTAGTGATACTTGAGGACCGCGCTGCCGAGGTAGAGGTAACTGAGCACGTCACCCAGACGCCCGGAGATCGACTCCTTGCGCTTGAGGCCGCCGCCGAGCGACAGCAGGGTCAGTTCGGTCGTGATCGCAAAGGCCAGGCTCATGCGCCCGAACTGCCGGTAGTAATGGCCGCGGATTCCGTGCTGCGGCGCGTTCAGCAGGCGGCCGTTGCCCAGGCCATGGAACAGGGCCCGGCTCGCGATGCTCATGGCGTGACTGACGTGCCCGCGCAGCGCGCGGTCCAGCGCACGGACGTCTCCGGCCGCGACCGCTTCCATTTCCCGCAGCAGGTACGGGTGGCAGCGGATCGCGCCCTGTCCGAAGATGATGAGATTGCGGGTAAGGATGTTGGCACCTTCCACCGTGATGGCGATCGGCAGTGCCTCGTAGGAGCGGGCGATGAAATTGGACGGACCCATGCTGATGCCGCGTCCACCCAGGATGTCCATGCCGTCGTTCATCACGATGCGCATGCGCTCGGTCAGGTGATACTTGATGATGGCCGATGCGACGGAGGGTTCCTCGCCGCTGTCCAGCGCGGCCGTGGTGAAGCCGCGCGCGGCGTTCATGACATAGCTCAGACCGGCAATGCGTGCCATGACTTCGCTGACGCCCTCGAACCTGCCGATCGGCAGGCGGAACTGCTTGCGTACCCCGGCATAGGCGCCGATGGTACGGCAGACGAGCTTGCCCGCGGCAGTGCTGAGCGCTGGCAGCGAGATCGCGCGGCCGTCGGACAGGCAGTTCATCAGCATGCGCCAGCCCTGGCCGACGTACGGCTGGCCGCCGATCACCCAGTCCATCGGGATGAAAACGTCCCTGCCACGGTTGGGTCCGTTCATGAAGGCCTGGCTCATCGGGTAATGGCGTTCCCCGATTTCCACGCCCGGCGTGTGCACCGGGATCAGGGCCAGCGTGATGCCGATGTCCTCCTGGGTACCGATCAGGTGATCGGGGTCGTGCAGCTGGAAGGCCAGCCCGAGCAGGGTGGCCACCGGGCCGAGCGTGATGTAACGCTTTTCCCAGTTGAGCCGGATCCCGAGCACGTCTTCTCTGCCCTGGAATTTCTGCCGGCAGACCACGCCGGTGTCGGGCATCGAGGCGGCATCGCTGCCCGCCTCCGGACCGGTCAGCGCAAAACAGGGAATCTCCTGCCCATGCGCCAGGCGCGGCAGGTAATGGCTTTTCTGTTCCTCGGTGCCGTACGTGAGCAGCAGCTTGGCCGGCCCCAGCGAGTTCGGCACCATGACCGTGACACCGGCCGAGATGCTGCGGCTGGCGATCTTCATGACCACGGCCGAGTGCGCGTTGGCCGAAAAGCCCAGTCCGCCGTACTGTTTCGGAATGATCATCCCGAAGAAACCCTTGTCCTTGAGATACCGCCAGGTTTCCGGGGTGAGATCGTGCAGGTTCTCCGTGATTTCCCAGTCACTGACCATGGCACAGAGCTGCTCGGTCGGCCCGTCGAGGAAGGCCTGTTCTTCCGGGCTCAGGGCCGGGGCAGGGAAACCGAGCATCCGGTGCCAGTCGGGGCTGCCGCGGAACAGCTCCGCTTCCCACCACACGGTACCGGCCTCCAGGGCCTCCCGTTCGGTCGCCGACATGGCCGGCATGAGCTTCCGGTACAGGTTGAGCAGCGGCTGCATGAGCACGCTCTGCCGCAACGGATCGACGAGGAGGAAGAGGGCGACGGTGGCGAACAGCAGCCATGCGAGGGTCACCCCCCAGGCCGGAGGGGTGTGAAGCCACTGCCACCAGACGAGCCCGCCGGCCATACCGACGCACCACAGGTAACGTGAACCCCGTCGTGCCAGCAACAGGCTGATCACTGTGATTGCCACGAGTAGTTCAATGAGCCCGGTCATGGTCCTGTCCCTGGCGCCGCAAGCGCCCTCGTGCCTGATAGATTGTACAATTTTCTATAGAAATCAGCAAGTAACGATTAGACAGGCGAGGGGCGTGGCAAGTTGCAGGGTGGCCCTCCTGTCCGTGCAGTCAGTGTTCCGGTGATCCTGTTGGCTATCGGCAGGGCGCGAGCATTACTAAGTCCCGGTCCGCGCGCGGCCCTGCGGTTTGGCAATGGCGAGGATGGCGGGGTCAGCGCCGGTCCAGCATCTCCAGCACCGTGTGCAGCTGCTCGCACGGCGTGTAGAAATGCGCTGAGAAGCGCACCCCGCCACCGCGCAACGCACAGGCAACGCGCTGCTGTTGCAGGCGTTCGAACAGCGCTTCCGGTGATTCCGTGCGCGGGCGGAACGTGACGATGCCGGCGTGCCGCCCCGGTTCCACGGGTGTGATCAGCGTATAGCGATCCGCGCGGGCGGCCAGGCCCGCGAGCAGCAAACGTGCATTCGCCAGCACGCGCTGTTCGATCTCCGCCATGCCGGTTTCGAGAATCAGCCCCAGGCTCGCATGCAGCGCGTGGATGCCCAGCATGTTCGGGCTGCCGCATTCGAAGCGCCGTGCCGTCGGAGCAATCGTGCGCGCGTGCGTATCGAAGCGACCGGGCTCGGCCAGCATGTGCCAGCCGTACTGGCGCAGGGCCAGTTGCGGCATGACTTCGCGGCGGCAATAGAACCCGGCCAGGCCTTCCGGCCCCAGCAGCCACTTGTGGCCATCGGCCATGACAAAGTCGGCGTGGCAGTCCTGAACATCGAGGCGGTGCGCACCCAGGCTCTGGATGGCGTCGACGCAGAACAGGATGTTGCGTTCCCGGCACGCATTGCCCAGGGTAGCCAGGTCCATCCGCAACCCGGTGCCATACTGCACGGAACTGACCGACAACACGCGGGTGCGTGCATCCACACAGGCGAGCAGGGCCGCCTCGGGCGTCGCGTGCTCCGCGAGGGACGCGATGCGGGTTTCCACGCCGAGCGCATCCAGCGACTCCCACACCACCCGGTTGGACGGAAACTCCTGGTCACCGATCACGACGTTGTCGCCGGCCTGCCAGTCCAGCCCCCAGGCCACCACCGACAGCGCCTCCGAGGTGTTCTTCAGCAGCGCGATCTCGTCACTGTGCCGGGCGTTCAGCAGTGTGCGGAACTGCTCGCGCAGCGTGCTTTCCGTGTGCACCCAGCGGGGATAGTCGCGCGAACCGTAGCGCGCGTTTTCCTGCGCGAACTCGGCGACCGCCCGGGCCGTGCGCAGCGGCCACGGCGCCACGGCCGCGTGGTTGAGGTAGATGAGGGAAGGGTCGAGTGTGAATTCCGCGTCAGTCATGATGAAACGGCTTGCCCGAGGGTGTGGTACGGATTGCTCCGGGGTAGAATGCGCGACAACTTTACCCACCGGAGCCTAACGAAAATGCCGGCATGGCGCGACTGGAAAATGGCACTGCTTGTGTTGCTGCTGGGCCTGTTGTCGGTGCCGTCCCAGGCGGCGGGCGGCGTCCACGTGGTGGTCGATACCGGTGCGGGCACCCTGCGGGTGTTCGACGGGGAACGGGTTGTCGCGACCTTCGACGATATTTCCATCGGCCGCTTCGGGGTGACCGGCGACAAGCAGCGCGGCGACAACAAGACGCCGCTGGGGCATTTCCGGATCGGCTGGATCGCCCGCCGGACTCATTATCACCGCTTTCTCGGCCTGACCTATCCAAATCTCGAAATAGCATCAAAAGCATTTGCCAATGGTCTGATTGACAAGAAAGATTGGCTTGCGATCCGGCATGCGGAAAAGACCGGCGACGTGCCGCCGCAACACACGCCGCTGGGCGGAATGATCGGTATCCACGGCCTCGGCAAGGGCGATCCCGACGTGCACCAGCGGTATAACTGGACGAATGGCTGCGTGGCGTTGACCAACGAGGAAATCGACCGGCTGATGTCCTGGGTGCACATCGGCACCCCCATCGAGATCCGCTGACCAGTGCCCGGCGTGCCCCGGAATAGTGCTCCGGAGCATCTGATTATGCGTAAATTTTTCTGATCAGGGTCATTTCAAGTTGAAATTGATTTCTGTAGCATACGCCCCATGCCAGCGGGCAGCCGCTGGCTACAGGAAGGAGTGCCGATTGACAACCATGCAGGAGAGACGAATGTCCGTTTATAAGTCACGTAGTATCCAGGCCCTGGCCGCCGCCGCCGTTCTGGTGGCAGGTCTGTCAGGTTGTGCATCTACCGGTAACAATGCCGCCATGCAGTCCCAGATCGATGCTGCCACTGCTGACGCCGCCGCCGCCAAGGCGGATGCTGCTTCTGCCAAGGCCACTGCTGCGCAAGCGGTGCAGACTGCCAACGAGGCAAAGGCCATTGCGGAAGATACCGAGACCAAGATCGACCGTATGTTCAAGAAGGCCATGCACAAGTAATAACAACAGGTTTTTTGCAGTATCCGGCAAGGCCCCGTACGGGGCCTTGTTTTATTGCGGGACCGGAAGAGACGGCCCCTGGCGGGTGATCAGCACCGGAATCCCGCTCTTTTCCCGCACCGCCTGGCGCAGTGCCTCGCCGTTGAGGCTGAGGTGGCGGTCGGCATTGACGCCGTCCGGGCCGGACTCCGCGGCCAGCATGTCCGCCACCGCATCGAGCACGCGTTGCATGTAGTCCTGGTATTCCGGTTCCTCTTCCTCCAGCGGCGGGTGCAGTTCGAGAAACAGGCCATCGGCCATCCAGCCCAGTTTGATGGGCTGATCGACGAGCTGTACCTGGGTACCGACCGGCACGTCGGTAAATATGCCCTCGATGTCTTCCGGGTACATGCGGATGCAGCCATGGGAGACCCGCATACCGACGCCGTAGGGTTTGTTGGTACTGTGGATCAGATAACCGGGTATGCCGAGCCGCATGGCATAGTGGCCCAGCGGGTTGTCCGCGCCGCCGGGGATCACGTCGGGCAGGTCCCGGCCTTCCGCCTGTGCCTCTTTCTTGATGGAGGCCGGCGGTGTCCAGCTGGGATCGATCTGCTTGCGCACGATGCGCGTCTTGCCCAGCGGCGTACGCCAGTCCATGCGTCCCACGCTGATCGGGTGGGTGATCAGTACGGGGCGCTCGCCGTCTTTCGGTTTCGGGAAGTAGTACATGCGCATCTCGGGCAGGTTGATGACGATGCCGGTGCGTTCCGCCTTCGGCAACACGTAGCGGCTCGGGATCACCACCTTCGAATGGTCGGCCGGCAGCCAGCGATCGACCGTCGGGTTGGCCAGCAGGATCTCGTTCTGGCCGATGTCATAGCGGCGCGCGATATCGAGCAGGGTGTTATCCCGGTTTGCCTCGGTGTAGGTGAGTTGCCCGACCACGTCCACGTCGGCCGGGGGCAGGATGAAGGTCTCCGCGTGCAGGGCCGGGACGGCAAGCGCCAGGCACAGCGCCAGGCGGGCCAGGGTACGGGGAGCGGGAGTCAGGGGAGGCGTCATGGATTCGGTGGAGTCAATGGTTCATGAACGGTTGCAAGGGCAGCTTTGCTGGCGGTGAATATTGCAACACTAACATGGACTTATCAATAATTTCTGCGAAACATGCTGGAAGATGCCACATTGGACTTCTTCCTCCGGACGCTGTTCCCGGGATGGATTCCCCTTGCAACGACCAGAGGCGGGCAGTAAAAGGTGGAGGATGCGTGGCTTGCGCGCCGCAGCCTGTGGGAATCGGCGGAATGAAGGCATTACCCGGAACCTACGCACTGGTGCTGCGCAACCGGCACCGCGCAAGCATCCAGGTCGGGCGTTGGGGGCACCTCGCGATCCAGCCGGGCTAC
>CAYUFA010000028.1:0-32661 GCA_964443845.1 uncultured Ectothiorhodospiraceae bacterium | reverse complement strand
CCAGGGCGCAACTCGTGCGGCACAGGGCAAGCAAGCGGCGATTCTGCGACATGGACGACTCCCTCGGACCTATCTCATAATCCCGCGCCAAACCGCGTTGCCGGCTGCAATCCAGTCCGGCCGGGCGCGCAGCACCGTACCGGGGTACGGGCAAGCGGGGTAACGCAGCGGGACGCTGCCCGCGCTGCATGGCTGCGCCCGTACGCTCGCCGTGGCCGGGCCGGAAAGCGGTTCTGCCATCGTTGCGCGTCGTCCGCGCGGCCACGGGTCAGGCATAGCCGAAATGATCCTGGCAGGCCGTACCCATCCCGGTGACTTGCCGGGCGGTTTGCAGGTCACGCGCGGTGATCGTCCGGTAATCCCGGGGGCGCGGGACGCTGCGTCTCTTGAAATAGCCGCATTCATACACGCGGTTGTACAGGTCGACATTGAAATCGACGCTCCCGCCGCCGCAGAGCCGGCGCCAGCCCGACCTGTTCCCGCTGGATGGCCAGCAGCGGGCTGACGCCCCGGGTCAGGTTCGGCTCGACGAAGATGGATTGATTGCGCGCGGGAACGGACAGCCGGTTGGCAATCAGCGTACTTCCCGAACATCCCATGGAGGCCGTATACGGGTCCGGGCACAGCACGGTCATACTGCCATCACTCCCTGCGCGCAGAACCACTCTCCAGCATGCTCGCCGGCCACCGGCCCGATACCCGGCGCGCATCAGGGCCCGGCCGCGCAGTCGGCACGCGTCGGCGGCAGGCCCCGTCCCTCCCGGCGCGGCAAGCATACCCCAGGCGTGCGGCGTGAATCCACACTCCGTACCACCGTGCGATCACGTGGCTGCGCCGTGGATGCGATAGCCGGGCGCCCCTTGCGGGCACGCCCGCGACCCGTTGCGCCGGCCGACGGCACAGCGCATACGGCTGCAGCGGCGCTGGTTTGACAGCCTCCACCTGCCCCGTCACACTTCGACCCCAATCGCGTGCAACCCGGAACTCTGTCATGACCAACGCACTGGTAAAAGAGGCATGGGGCAGCCGGCTCGGTGTCATCCTCGCTGTGGCCGGCAGCGCCGTCGGGCTCGGCAATTTCCTGCGCTTCCCCGGTCTGGCGGCCAGGTACGGCAGCGGCGCCTTCATGATCGCCTACTTCATCTCGCTGCTGGTGCTCGGCATCTCCATCTGCTGGGCCGAGTGGACGCTGGGACGCTACGCCGGCCAGAAAGGCTACCATTCCAGTCCCGGCATTTTTCATGCGCTGATCCGCCACCCGGCCGGCAAGTTCATCGGCGTGCTCGGTGTGATCATCCCGGTCGTCATCTACATGTACTATGTCTACATCGAGGCCTGGGTGGCCGGCTATGCGTATTATTTCCTGTTCACCGACAAGCTCAGCCTCGGCAGCGACGTGGCCGCCTACAAGGAATTCTGGCTGCATTACATCGGTGCGCACCAGAACGGCTTCCTGCTCGCGGACGGCGGCCAGGTCATCTGGTTCCTGCTGGGCGTGTTCATCCTGAATTACGTCATCATCTACCGGGGCCTGGCCCGCGGTATCGAGTTTTTCTGCCGCTGGGCCATGCCGGCGCTGATCCTGCTGGCACTGGTGGTGCTGGTCCGGGTGCTGACCCTCGGCACGCCCGACCCCGCGCTGCCCGACCAGAACCTGCTCAACGGCCTCGGCTTCATGTGGAACCCGGGCAACGTCGGCGAGCAGTTACGCAACCCGGAATTGTGGCTGGCGGCAGCCGGCCAGATCTTCTTTTCGCTCTCGGTGGGATTCGGCGTCATCATCACCTACGCCAGCTACCTGACGGACCGGGACGATATCGTGCTGAGCGGGCTGACGGCCTCGTCCGCCAATGAATTCTGCGAAGTCGCGCTGGGCGGCATGATCACGGTGCCGGCCGCCTTCGTGTTTCTCGGGGCCGCCGGGCTCGCGGGTCAGGGCACCTTCGGGCTCGGCTTCCAGGTATTGCCGCTGGTATTTTCCAAGATGCCGGTCGGCTGGCTGTTCGGCGGCATGTTCTTCTTCCTGCTGTTCCTGGCCGCAATCACCAGTTCGCTGTCCATGCTGCAGCCGGGCATCGCCTTCATGGAGGAAGGCCTGGGCCTCAACCGCAAGCAGGCGGTCGCCCTGCTTGGCCTGCTCACCTCGATCGGCTGCCTGTTCGTGGTGTATTTCAGCAAGGACATCAAGGCGCTCGACACCCTCGACTTCTGGGTCGGCACCGTGTGCATCTTCCTCATGGCCACCGCGATCATCCTCTATTTCGGCTGGGTGATGGGAATCGAGCGCGGCTGGCAGGAGGCACACAAGGGTGCCGAGATCCGCATACCGGGTTTTTTCCGGATCGTCATGCGCTACCTGTCACCGCTGTACCTGATCACGATCTTTGCGCTGTTCGTCCTGTTCAACGTGTTCGGCTGGAACCCGGGCACCGGCCAATTCAAGCCGTCCAGCTATGTCAGTGACCTGGTCGGCGCACATCCGAACGACGTGGCACGCCTGAGTGTCGGATTTATACTGGTCATCATCACCTTTTTCCTGGTCCTGATCGCCCAGGCAGGCAAGCGCTGGAACCGCCGGGCCGCTGCCCAGGCAGCAGGAGGCAAGTCATGACCACGGGTGGCTGGATCACCATGATCCTGTCGGTGGGTTTCGTCGTGTCGATCTTTGGCTGGAGCCTGGGCAAGGTGCTGTTCGGCAAGGAACCGAGCGAGAAGCTGCACAGCCTGGACAGTATCGATACCGGGGACGTCAACGGCGACAACGGCGACTGAACGGGACACCCGGAGCGGGCGTTCGGCACCGGCTGCCGCCGGCGTCGGCTCAACTGGACCGGAAACGGGCCTGTGTCGGCTTCAGCGTTCGGCCTCGACGCGCTTGACCGGCATCAGGTTGGCGCGGGTCACGCCCAGCCACAAGGCCAGCGGGCTCGCCACGTAGATCGAGGAAACGGTCCCGATCAGGATGCCCACGATCAGGGCCAGCGAGAAGCCGTGCACCACCTCCCCGCCGAGGAAGAACAGCGCCACCACCACCAGCATGGTCGTTGCGCTGGTCATGATGGTGCGGGACAGGGTCTGGTTGATCGAGGCGTTCATCACCTCGGCCACCGTGCCGGTACGCATGCGCCGGAAATTCTCGCGGATCCGGTCGAACACCACGATGGTATCGTTCAGCGAGTAACCGATCACGGCCAGCACCGCGGCCAGTACGGTCAGATCGAATTCGATGTGAAACAGCGAGAAGAACCCGACGGTAAAGATCGTGTCGTGCACGGTCGCCAGCACGGCACCCAGCGAAAAGCGCCACTCGAAACGCACCCAGACATAGATCAGGATGCCGATCAGCGCGAACAGCATCGCCATGCCCCCTTTCTCGACGAGTTCACCGCCCACCTGCGCACCGACGAATTCGACCCGGCGCACCTCCACCTTGCCGGTACTTGCCTTTTGCAGCACGTCGAGCACGCGGTTGCTGAGCGTGGCGCTGTCGAGCTTGGCCTCCCCGGCACGCGGCGCAATCCGCACCATCACGTCACGGGGCGAACCGTAACTCTGCACCACCGCCTCTTCGAAGCCTGCCTTCTCCAGGGTGGCGCGGACCTTGCCCAGGTCGGGTGCCGCAGCATAGTTCACTTCGATCAGCGTGCCGCCGGTAAAATCCAGTCCCAGCGCCAGTCCGCGCATCACCAGGGACGCCAGGCAGACCAGGATCACCAGGGCAAGCAGGATCGCGACGACCTTGCGTTTGCCCATGAAATCGATGTGTGAATCGGGGTTGAAAATTTCCATTGGCGCGGTCGGCCCTGAGGCTTGGAGTTGATCGGCGAGTAAACGAATCAGGCCGGATTCCGCCGGCCTGTAATGCAGGTCAGGCAAGCTACTACTGTCCGGCAGCAGCGTCAACACATAACCGGCCGCTTGCGCTGGCGCTCCGCCCGACTGCCCGCGGCCGGCACGCCGTCATGTGCGCGACCGCACGCCCGGGCCCGGCGGGGACGGCCGCGTCCGCTCAACGGGAACCCGTCCAGGTTCGCCAGGGCGCCTTGAACGCAATTTCTTTTATATTATTCACAATAACCTGCAGACGTTATCTCATGTCGGTTCGCGGCAGTGTGGGCACGCCGCTGCGTCCGGCGCCGGGCACGGAAGCGCTCATTCGCCGAGTACGCATTTGCGATACAGGTCACCGAGCCGCCCATCCGGGTCATAGGCCTGCTTGAGCCGGTCGTAGGCGGGCCTGTTGTACAGGCGCCAGAAGGTCTCCGCTGCGAAGTAGCTGTCCGAGTACAGCGATTTCAGACCCCCGAGCGCGACGACCTGTTCCTCGACCTGGCGGTTGTAGTATCCCGGCGGCAAGCGCTGCTGCCCGCGGATCACGTCCCAGAAGCCGAAGTTGACGTGGAGCCGGCCCGCCTCCAGCGGATAGAGATCGAATCCCGCGTCCGGCCGGCTGCTCCGCACCGGGCAGACCCAAACCGGCAGGAAGCGAATCGTCGCATGGTAGAAATCAAGGAACTCCGGCGCCTTTTCGATCGGGATCTGGACATCCTGGATCACCGACTCGCTGTACAGGCCGCGCAACCGGTCCAGCGCCCGGGTGATCTTCCAGCGGCTGTTCCAGCGCATGAGCTTCGTGTAGGTGACCGAATTGAGCCGCTTGCGCCCGTACCAGCGGCGCACCAGCGGATGCTGCGCGAGCAGGTTCTTCGAACACCAGAACCAGTCCGTATCCCAGCGCCAGAGATAATCCGCCGTAGTCAGAAAATCCTCGCTCCGCTCGCGCAGTGACCGGTAGAAGATATGTTCGTACGTGTAGTCGCTGGTATACGGCGCCGTGTCGGTAAACCGGCCGGTGACCAGCACCAGCTCGTTGCGACCGAAAATGACGCCATCGACAAAATCGACATCCGCGCGTTCACAGGTACGCTCCAGTTCCGCGAAAAAGCGCTCCGCCGCGGTGAAATGCCGGCAGGCGATCCGCACATAGCGCCTGACCGGCACCACGGCGGCCGTGACCCGCAATGCATAGCCAAGGGTGCCGTAGGAATTGGCAAAACCGCGGAACAGGTCACGATGCTCGTTTTCCGGGGTACACAGCACGGTGCTGCCGTCACCGAGCAGGACCTCCATTTCCTGCACCGTCTCGTGGACCAGCCCGTAGCGGAAGGATGAGGATTCGATCCCGCAGCCCGCGACGGCCCCGCCGATGGTGATGGACTTCAGCTGCGGCACCACGGCCGGCATCACCCCGTGGCCGAGACACGCGTCCACCAGCCGCGCGTAGCTGGTCATCCCCTCCACTTCCACCCGGCCGGCACCGGCATCCACGTTCAACACCTGGTTGAAAGCGCGCACGTCCAGGTGCTGCGCCGGCAGCGCCTTGCGGTCACGGAACAGGTTGGAGGTGCGCTTGCCCAGGCGCAGGCGTCCACCATGCCCGCTGCGCAATGCCGCGCTCAACCGCTGTTTCTTTTCCTGGAAGGCGTCGCGGGCGGTCAGGGTCATCGGTGTCTCATCCCCGCGGCTAGAGCCGCCGGCCGGCGGGCCATGCCCCGTGCGCTCAAGCCGGCGATTCCGGCAGCCGGTCCTGATAGAGACCGGCGCGGGTCCAGGGCAGGTCGCGCGCGCCGGGGCGACTGAAGGTGAGCTGGAAGAGCTGCAGCGAACCGCTACGGAATGCGGCAATGGATCCTGCCAGGTAGAAACGCCATGCGCGCACGAACTCCTCGTCGAACATCCGGCGCACCTCGTCGGCCGAGCGTTCGTAGCGTTGCAGCCAGAGCTCCACGGTACGCGCGTAATGCAGGCGCAGATTCTCGATATCCAGCACGGAAAATCCGCCGGCTGCCAGCACCTCGAGCATCTCCCCCAGGGCGGGCGGGTAGGCTCCGGGAAAGATCTGGTGTTCGATCCAGGCATTCAGCAGCATCGGCCGGTCCCGCCCGATGGAGTGCAGCAGGCCCCGTCCGCCCGGCCCCAGGCAGCGATCGATCACGGCCCCGAATTCGCCGTAATGGACCTTGCCCACGTGTTCCAGCATGCCGACCGAAACAAAGGCGTCACAGGTGTCGGTGATGGAACGGTAATCCTGCTCGATGAACTCGACCTGCCCGTCCAGTCCTTCCGCGCGGGCGCGCGCACGCGCATACAGAACCTGTTCCCGCGAGATGTTGTAGGCCCGGACCCGGACGCCGCAGTGGCGTGCCATGTACAGCGACAATCCGCCCCAGCCGCAACCGGCCTCCACCACGGTCTCGCCGGGCTGCAGGCACAGTTTGCGGCAGACATACTCCATCTTGGCCTGTTGCGCGTCTGCCAGGCCGGTCGTCCGTTCCGGGAAGTAGGCGCAGGTGTATACCAGTTCCGGATCCAGCCACAGCCGGTAGAACGTATTGCCGATGTCGTAATGGTGGTGGATGTTGCTGCGCGCGCGGGCCAGCGCGCGGGATTCGCGCAACGGCAGGTGAAGCTTCAGCCGTTCCCACCAGCGGCGGCGCGCGGCGTTGCGTTCGAGCGGCTCGAAATATTCCAGCAACCGGACGATATCGCCCTCGATGTCGACGGCACCACGGCTGTAGGCAGCGCCGAAATACAGGTCCGGACGGTAGAGCAGCGGCCACAACCAGCCGCGGCGGCGGATGATCACCCTGGCTATGGCCGTCCCGTACCCGGCCCGGACGACTTCACCATTCCACAGCACGACCTCCAGTGGCGGCTGTTCGAGCACGGCCAGCACGTGCCGCAGGGCGGCCCGCTCCAGCGCGGTGACCCGGCCGGTGCCGGCGGTGCTTGCTTCGTGCAGCGTTGTCATCGCGCGCTTCCGGGGACGGAATGGCCGGTGTGCAACCCGGGGCTCCCGCTCCACAGCAGTACCCGTGTGCGGATCATTTCCCTGTCTCCTTGCCGTGTTCCTGTGTCAGTACTCCAGGCCCTGCAAATCCAGGTTTGACAAAAATCAGGCAGCAGCTGCATTTCCTGTACATACTGATCGTCTGGACGACGGAAAGTTCGCCAGGACCGCCGGCAAGGTGCAGTGGATGCAGCTCGCGCATTCCGCGCTGGAGCGGGCCGCCAGGCCGCGACGGGCGGCATGCCGGCAGGTGGGAGGGTTTGCCCGGCGCATCCCTGCGCCTCACCCCGCCGGGCTTCACCACGGCATCCGGAATTGACGCCAGCAATTTTGTGCAGGCTGAAAGCCCTGCGGCCCAGTCGGGCGCGGGATTCTCGTTACGCTGCACCCGCGGCGAGCGCGTCGATTTCACGCAGCAGCCGCCGGTACTCGGGCGACTCTGTTGCGGCGTAATTGAAGTTCCTGAACAGGCCGGTCAGCCGGGTGAAGTACTCGCGCACGGCCGCCTTGTCGGTAAACGCATGGTCGCGCACCAGCAGTCCGTAGACCCTGGCGAACGCCACGCGCTGACGTTCCAGCGGCACCGATGCGTCCACCTTGTCGAAGGCGTCCTGCTGCAGAAAGACCATGTCCAGGAACAGGGACTTCTGGTACGTCACATAATCCTCGGTCGTCACCCCCTCCTCGCCCGTCACTTGCATCATCTGCTGCACGGCGTCACCTTGCTCCAGTAACGCCTGCATGGTGGTCACGCGATCCACCCAGCCCGGATCGACGTTTTCCGAGAACCAGGATGCGAGTTGTTCCAGGTAGCGGGACCAGGAGATCAGGGGATCGATCGCCGGGTAGAAACGCTTGTAGGCACGGTCATAGGACAGCCCCAGGAAGCACTTCACGGTGCCCAGGGTCGACTGGGTCACCGGCTCCTCGAAATTGCCACCCGCGGGTGATACGGTGCCGATCATGGTAAGGCTGCCTTCGGCGCCGTCGGCGGCGCGAATCAGCCCGGCACGTTCGTACACACTGCGGATGGTGGAGTCCAGGTATGCCGGAAAGGCTTCCTCGCCGGGTATCTCCTCCAGGCGCCCCGAAGTCTCGCGCATGGCCTGCGCCCAGCGCGAGGTGGAATCCGCCAGCAGCAAAACGTGGAAACCCATCTGGCGGTAATACTCGCCAAGGGTGACGCCGGTATAGATTGACGCTTCCCGGGCAGCCACGGGCATGGACGAGGTATTGCAGATAATGATGGTGCGATCCATGAGCGAACCGCCGGTCCCGGGGTCGGAGAGTTGCGGAAATTCGGTGATGGTTTCCACCACTTCGCCGGCGCGTTCGCCGCAGGCCACCACAATGACGATGTCGACCGCCGCGTACTTGGCCAGCAGATGCTGCAGCACGGTCTTGCCCGCACCAAATGGCCCGGGAATACACCCCGTGCCACCGCGTGCCACGGGGAAAAAAGTGTCGACCAGGCGGATGGTCGTGGTCATGAGTTCGTAGGGGTAGAGCCGTTCGGTGACACGGGAACGCAACATGTGATCCACCAGCGGCCGGCGCACCGGCCAGCGCCGCGTCAGGTCCAGCGAAGTTTCCCGATCGTGCGCATCGCGGACACGGACCACCGGCGTGTCGAGGGTAACGCTGCCCTCCTGGATCCAGGTGACCTCTATCTCGCCCGGCTGATCGAACGGCACCAGAATCTTGTGGGAAAAAGCACCCTCCTGCACGGTCCCCAGCAGCCCACCGGCGCGCAACCGCGCACCGGTCTGCACCCGGGGGACGAACGACCACTTCTTGTTGAAGTCCAGCGGCGCCACGTCTGCGCCGCGCGGCAGAAAGGTGCCGTGCAGGATGGCGATGCTTTCTAACGGGTTCTGCAGACCATCATAGACCTGACCCAGCAGCCCCGGGCCGAGCACCACCGAGAGCATCTCGCCACTCTGTGCCACCGGGTCGCCCACCGCGACCCCACTGGTGTGCTCGAACACCTGCGCGTCGGCGAGATCGCCGCGCACTCTCAGCACCTCGCCCTTGAGCCGTTCCCGGCGCCCCTCGAGGCCCGCGCGCCCGGGTTCGAGATAGACCACTTCGTTCTTTTTCAACGGCAACCGGCGGCCGTCCTTCCAGCCCGCCTGGATGGTCACGAGACTTTCCTGCACGGCGACCACGCGGGCCGGCGCATCGGGCCGCTGCGCGGCCTGCCCGCCTTGCTCGCTGCTCTCTATCGCCGGCACAGGGGTGGTCCCGGTCACGGCCTAGCGCCCCACGGCCGCAGCATTGATGTGCACCGCCGGTCCCACCTCCCGCAGGCCCTCTGCGACCATCTCCTCGAAACGGGCCGCCGCCTCATCTCCACGGTAAGCGGTCCAGCGGGCGATCAGGTCCCAGCGCAGTGAATAGATCAGCACGGCTTCGAAGTCGAAATGGTGACCATCGGCCAGTCGATCCAGATGGTCCCAGACAGCGTTCAGCAGCAGGCGCTCCAGGCCGAGCGAGTCGCCCGCCTCCAGCAGGGCCCTGGCATCCGCCAGCCAGGGATACACCCGTTCGAGGCGGAACTGCGGTTCATACCAGTGCCGGCGGATGTGCGCCAGCCAGCGACCGTAGCCCCAGCTGACGGATCCCGACGGCGCCGCCTGACCACGCTGCCGGCGGCGCAACGCAGCAACGACAGTGCGCATTTCCAGTCGCCAGACGATAAAGTCGCGGGCGAATTCGTTATCCAGCTTCGGCAACTCGGCCCTGGTACGGGCAACGATGTCCGCGTCGTGCCTCTCGATGCCTTGACGCGACCATTCCAGCAGGTTGGCGACGACTCGCAGGCAGACGAGATCCGCCTCGTCCAGCAGATGCTGGCGCTGACGCAGCCGGATGCGTGACAGCGGCGCGCGTTTGGCACCAAACAGCGAGCCGTGGTACGGCAGACTGCTGATCAACATGGCATAGCGATGCGAAGTGCTCATGCTTGCCCGGACATCATTTGACGGTACCTTCCAGAATAGCCCGGAAGCGCGGCTGCAGGTGCTGCAGCAGCAGGGTTGCCACCGCCTCTTCCGTCAGCTCGATCCGGACGTTCTTGTCCTCCAGGTAAAGGCGTATTCCCCTGGCAGCATCGTCGGCGACACCGAAGGTGACACCCTCGGCCAGCACGTTGCCGGCGACGGAAAGCACGAAGTGCGACAGTGAACCTTCGCGCAGCTCGAGCGGCTTGCGCCGCAGTTCCTCCAGACCCAGCAGTGTGCGCGGCAGCAGCACCGTGACCGGTTGCCCGGAATCCAGGCTGGCCTGTTCGCGCGCGCGACCGGCCACCTCGAGGATCAGCTTCTGCAGGAAATCCTCCTGGTCCATGGCCACCGCAATCAGGCGTCTCACCTCGGCATTGAAACGCTCCATCAGTTGCCCCTTGAGATGCAGAACCGTGTCGCGCATGGCGATGTGCAAGGCTTCCTCGCCCCCTTTGCGCAGCGCCCGGGACTCTTTATGCGCGTTATCCACCAGTTGCGCCGCACGCTCTTCGGCTTCCTGCACGATCTCCGCAGCACGCCTGCGGGCGTCCGCTTCGATCCTTTCTGCCGCGGCGCGACCGGTCGCCACGCCCTCGGCACGCAGGCGGTCAATCAGGGCCTCGACGCCCGAGGACGCCAGCTTTGCCTGTTTGTCGTTATGGGTATCGCTCATGCCCTGCCCCGTGCCTCAGCTCGGGATGTTTCCCGCCAGCACCAGCGCGAACACGAAGGCAAATACCGCGAAGCCCTCGACGATGGCGGCCGGCGCCAGCGACAGGCCGAAGATTTCCGGCTTGGTCTTGCTGGCGTGAATCGCCGAGGCACAGGCCTGGCCCTGGCGGATGGCGGAAAACATCAGTGCCAGCCCGGCGAAAATGCCGATGCCGAACAGGGCCGGGGCGTTGCCGGGTGTCACGGTCCGCTGCAGGGTGAACATGACCACAATACCGTAGATGACCTGTGACGACGGCATCACCGAGACACCGATGAAGCGGCCGTGACCGGATTCCGTGTCCACCATGGCGCCAATGGCGGCCTGACCGGCCACCGCGCAGCCGATGATGCTGCCGATGGCACCGAGCGCCATGACACCGTACATGCCCGCCCAGCCCAGTGCGATAACGAACTCGTTCATTCCCGCGACTCCTTCTTCCTGAATGGTTGAAAGGCATAGCCCTCGCCGGAAAGGGCCCAGTTGTAGAACTCGATGTAATTCAGTCGCAGCCCGTGGAGCACGCCGCTCATCAAGGCCAGCAGCAGATTGAGCAGATGGCCGACGAGCAGAATCAGGATGGCGAACAGCAGGCCCATGCCCTGCACCTGGCTGGCCTGCTGGGCCAGGTTATTGAAGGTCAGCGCGAGGGAGGCGGATGCCAGCCCCAGGGCGAACAGGCGCAGGTAGGACAACACGTCGCCAAACGCACGGGTGACGCCGGTGAGCGCCCGCATGCCGTCCAGCAGCCTGAAAATCGCACTCGGCAGATCGCGCACCGTCCGCTCGCTGGAGTATCCGAACACGGCCAGGAGACCCAGCCCCAGTGCCCAGCGACCGGTTGCGCCCAACCAGTATGGCGCAGCCGGCATGCCACCCAGCCACATGGCGAACGCACCCGGCAGCGCCGCGCTCCAGCCAAGGTGCGCCCAGGCCGCACCCCGGTCCCGTTTGAGCCACGCCTGTTCCAGGTTGGCCAGCACGAGATGCAGCACGCCGATACCCACGGACAGCTTCGTCATGGTGTCGAAATCGTGCAAGTCCAGCAGCCTGAGACGCCCCAGGACGCTCTCCGGCGACAATGTAACAGCGAAATAGCTTCCCGCCAGTACGCCCCAGACCAGCGAGCCACCCACAAGTACCGTGCACAGGGTGCGCAGGCGCCGGCCGCTGGCGCTGCGCCCCAGGTGCATCCAGAACGCCGCCAGCAGCAGACCCAGCAGCAGCGCGTAGCCGGCATCCGAGAGGATCATGGCGAAAAAAACGGCAAACGAGAAGAATACGACGCGCGAGGGGTCCCAGGTGCCGTAGGCGGGCATCTGGTAAAACCCGACCAGATCCTGGCCGGCCGCAAGCAGCTCGGGGTTTTCGAGCAGCGTCGGTGGACGGTCGGCGGGCTCCGGCTCCTCCAGCAGCACCGCAAGACCTTGCCGCTCGGCGAGGGCCAGTACACCCGCAACGGCCGGCCCAGGCACCCAGCCCTGCACCAGGAACAGCGCTTCGGCAACCAGGGTCTCGGCCGCCGCGTGGCTCAGCGCGGCCTGGTCCTCGGCCCGAGCCAGGTGTCGGGTCATGAGATAGATCCAGCGGGTCAGCGCCTGACGCTCGGCCACCGCATCCTCCAGTTCCAGCTCGGCCTCCTCCAGGCGTTGCTGCAGCTCGCGCAGACTGAGTGCCCCCGTGTGGGCACGGGGCACAGGCAAGGCCTGGCCGGGCGGTTCCTGCCGGTCGATGACCACCACCCAGGACTGGCGGTTGTCCTTATGCACCACCTGCCAGGGCAACGCCAGCTCGTCCAGCAAATGCATCTGTCGCTCGGGAACGATATAGAACCACAGCCTGTGGCCGGCCAGCCCCGCGCTGCCCGGCAGCCGGAAATCGCCCCAGGGCGCCAGCGCCTCGATGTGCTGGATCAGGGTGTCGCGCCGGTCGCTGGCCTGGCGCAGCCGGTCCTGGTTGGCGAGCACGCTGGCCACGGTTTCGTGCATGTCGAAGTCCTGATCGGCGCGCACCTGATGACGCTTGTCGGGTACGTCACCGAGGTAACGCAAGGCCTTGCGGGCGTCCACGGCATACGGCGGCGGTACGGTCTCCGGCTCCCGCGGGCTCTCGACCAGCGATACCAGGTGCAGGCAACCCAGGCTCTGCAGCTGCTCCAGGACCGCCATTCTTTCCTTGAGCAGACCGGCGAGGGTAAGTTTCTCGAGGTGGACAATACTCATGCCATCCCTTCCGCTGCCCGCTTGCGCTTGGCGATCTTGGAACGCACCACCGCTGCACGCTCGGCGTCGGCAAGATAAATCCTGATCTTCCTGATATTCTCCGTGGCCTTCGGAATGAGCACTTTCCCGAACAGGTTCACCCGTTGCGTAACCTTGCGCACGGCATCGTCCAGCAAGGCGGCGCGGCGCTCCTGCACGGCGAGACGTACCTGCAATTCCAGCATGCGGGTCAGTTCGTCGGCCAGCCGATCCACCCAGTGCGGCCTGGCCAGATAGCCGTAGTCGCGCACCCGCACCTCGATGCCTTCCAGACTGGGCAGGCGTACGCCCACGACGTTGTGCTCACCCAGCCGCACGGCCCTGACGCCGACCAGTTCCGCCAGGTCGATTTCCCGATTCGCCAGCATGGGAATCTGCGCAGCGACGCGCTCGCGCAGTTCCTCCATTGCGCGCCTGGTGCGACTCATCGCGACCCGCTCCCGGATCCGCTCGGCCATCAGGTGCCTGCGCTTCAGGTCCAGGGACGGAAGGAAGCGCTCGAAGGTCCTGAGCTGTCGCGTCTGTTGCGACAGCGAAGCCTTGTTCAGGGCGAGACGCGCCACGCTTCAACACCCGGCGCCCGGTTCCACAACGGTGCGCATGTCAGGCCGCCTCCACACCGCCCGCGGCAGCATCCGCGCGCGGATAATATTTGTCGATGAGGTGCTGTTTCATGAGCAGTTCTTCCGGTGTGAAGCACTCGGCCATGGTCTTCCAGCACAGGTCGAGGGCATCCTCCAGGGACATCGAAACATCGATGGCCATGAACCGTTCGCGGAACAGCCGGCCGAACTTCAGGAGCTTGCGGTCGAATCCGGACAGTTCAAAGGCCATGGCCTGCTTCTGCTCCGCATCGGTCGCGCCGGAATAAAGGCGAATCATGGTATTCATGACCTGGCCGTGGTCCTCGCGGGTGACTTTACCGATAACGTGCTGCTTGAGCCGGGACAGGGAACCGAAGGGATCCAGCATTCCGCCGTGGAGATAGAACTGGCCTTCGGTGATGTATCCGGTGTTATCGGGCACCGGGTGGGTGACGTCGTCGCCGGGCATGGTGGTGACGCTGATGATGGTCACGGAGCCCCCTTCCTTGAAGTCAGCGGCCTTTTCATAGCGGCGCGCCAGCTGCGAGTACAAATCGCCCATATAGCCGCGGTTCGAGGGCACGGTCTCCATGGCAATCCCCACCTCTTTCATGGCATCGGCGTAGGCGGTCATGTCCGTGAGCAGCACGAGTACGCGCTTGCCCTCCTCGACCGCGAACCGCTCCGCCACAGCCAGCGCCATGTCCGGCACCAGCAGACGCTCGACGATGGGATCCGAGGCCAGGTTGACGTACATCACCGTGCGGGCAAACACGCCTGCATCCTCGAACCGGCAGCGGAAAAAGTGATAGTCGTCGAAGATCAGCCCCAGGCCGCCGAACACCACGATGTCGGCGTCGGCCTGTATACCAATGCGCGCCAGCAATGCGTTGTAGGGTTCGCCCGCCACCGAGAAGATGGGAATCTTCTGGCTCTCCACCAGGGAGTTGAAGACGTCGATCATCGGTACATCCGTGCGGATCATCTTCGACGCCAGCAGCCGCCGGGACGGGTTTGCAGACGGCCCGCCAATGGGCAACTGCGGGTCCTGGGACAGATCCGGGCCGTTGTCCAGGGGTACGCCGTCACCCCGAAAGACGCGGCCGAGGATATTCGTGGAATAGGTGACCCGCATGGGGTGACCGAGGAACTGCACGGTGGCCTCGGTCGAAAGTCCTTTGGTGCCCGCGAATACCTGCAAGGACACGACTTCCCGATCCAGCCGGATCACGTGCGCCAGCGAACGGAAGCCACCGCGATCCTCCACCAGAGCCAGGTCATCGAAGGCGACCGAGAAGCCGCCGTCGCCATGCTCGGGAACCCGCACCTTGAGGATGTCGCCGACGATTGCAAGAATGTTCGAATACCGTGCCAGGCTCTGGGACACCCGCTTGCCCTCGCATGAATGGCTTACCGGTAAAACTACCGTGCAGCTTGCGGGAAGCATAACCCACGCATTTCGGAAGAATCCACCCGGGAACCGGCCGTCGCACCGGACTCCCTGCCGCCGCCCCCCCGGCGCTCCGGCCACGACCGGCCGCTCACGACCGTCCGCACCGGCTTGCGCCGGCCATGGCGCCTGCACAACGGCGGTGGTCCCGCCAACCGCCCGCAGCCACCCCTGCCTGCCGGTCACCACGACCCCGGCTGACATCCCTGCCTGTATGTGGATTCCCGTTTATGCGCCGTCAGTCCCGCCCGTCCGGCGGTGCGCGCGGTCCGGGCAGGCCGCAACCTCTCACTGCCCGTCTCCGCCCCCCCGATGTGCCGGCATCTACCGGATCACCACAGGGTCTTCGATACGGGCGAGAGCCAGCGCAGCGAGTGCCCTGGGCACGATCCGCACCGCACCACCGCAGGCCAGTCAGTCTCGATGTCAATGCCAGATGCCCGTTGCTGACGTTGCGCCTTTCAGCCCTTTGGGTGCAGGTCATGGCCGCCCGACCCTCTGCCGGCGCTTTCTCCTGTTCCACATCGAACACCCCGTGTGTGGCGCGTTTGCCCCGCCTTGCCGGCGTCACCAGGGCCCGGTGTCTGCTGATGTACCCAAAGGGCATAATGTGCAAACCTGCCCGTGGTAGCGGGTCAGATTGCCCGCGGCAGCGGCATGATCGGCATGCTGCACGAAAACATGTTCCTGGAAAAGCAGCCGATTGATGGCGATACGGTCAGCTTCCAGGTCATGCCGGCCTCTGAGGGTATGCGGCATGGTGGCAGCCATCACTTCATGGTGAAGGTAGAGAAGAAGGCGCGGTCCAGCCGATCGGGAAACTTTATCGTATCCTTACGCGCGCGGAGGATGCCGTCGGGTCAGGACCGTGATCGGCCATTTGCAGCCATGTTGTGAAGATCGAGCGAATAAAGGAGCAGGTATGAGTGGTTTCAAGGTGTTTGCAGGACTGGTTGTGGTGACTTTCGGCATCGGCCTGGGCGTCATCTATTCGGGCATCATCGATGTGGGGGCGACCAGCCCGCACAGCGCATCTGCCCGCTGGCTGATGCATACCGCCATGCAGCGTTCGGTGGCGTATCATGCCCGCGATATCAAGGCGCCGCCGCTGGATAAGCCGGAGATGGTGATGACGGGATTCCGCCACTACCGGGAGATGTGCGCAGGTTGCCATCTTGCCCCGGGTATGGAGTCGTCGGAAATCCGTAAAGGCCTGGTGCCTCAGCCGCCCAAACTGCAGAAGTCAGCCAGGCGGTGGACGCCGTCTGAGCTGTTCTGGATCATCAAGAACGGTGTGAAGATGACCGCCATGCCGGCCTGGGGTCCAACGCACAGCGCCGAGAAGATCTGGTCGATGGTCGCTTTTCTGCAGAAGTTGCCCGACATGACGCCGGTTCAATACAAGGAGATGGACCGGCAGGCGGGACCGGGTGAGTGCGGCGCGGGCGCAGACGCAGATTAGCAGCCTGCTGAAGAACCCCTGTCGAGCGCGCGCTGCATGATAAAATCACGCCAGTCAATCTGTCGGGAATAATGCACCATGCGCGGTGCCGACATCAGCCAGCCTTTCTTACCAAGCCTGCCGTGCTGACTAACGGCCGAAACGGGACACTTTTGCGCTCTCGATGCTGGTGCGGAACAGAGTTGCAAATGCCTCGGCCGTAACCGGCGGGCTGCTGAAGTAGCCCTGATAGGCGTCGCAGTCATGACGTTTCAGGAAAGCCAGCTGCTCCACTGTTTCCACACCCTCAGCAAGTACCTGCAGGTGCAGGTTGCGCGCCATGGCGATAATGGTGGCCGCGATCTCCATGGCGCCGGTGTCGTGCGGAATGTCGTGCATAAAGCTCTGATCGATCTTCAGGGTATCGATCGGGAAGTCCCGAAGATACGCCAGGGAAGAGTAGCCGGTACCGAAGTCGTCGATAGCGAGCTTCACACCCAGATCCTTCAGTGCCCGCAGGGTCGTGACGGCACCTTGCCCGCGCTCCATGATGGCGCCCTCGGTAATCTCCAGTTCCAGCAACCGGGGCGGGAGGCCGGTCGCGTCGAAGACCGCACGCAGCTGCCGGATCAGGCCCTGATGCTGGAACTGGCGCGGCGAGAGGTTCACCGCCAGCGTGATGGGCGGCAGGCCGCTCGCCAGCCACGCCTGCAGCTGTTCGCAGGCGTGGGTCAGCACCCAGTCCCCCATGGGCAGGATCAGGCCGGTTTCTTCCGCCAGGGGTATGAAACGCAGGGGTGAAATGAGCCCGGCCTGGGGGTGCTGCCAGCGCACCAGGGCCTCGACCCCGATGATGGCGCCACTCGAGACATCCATCTGGGGCTGGAAATGCAGAACGAATTCCCGCTTATCGATGGCGCGCCGCAGTTCGGTTTCCATGGCCAGGCGCTCGCGCGCCGTGCGGGTGAGACCGGCGCTGTAGAAACGGAATGTGTTGCGACCATCCTCCTTGGACTGATACATGGCGGCGTCGGCGTTCTTCAGCAGGGTCGTGCCGTCCTGGCCGTCCGCCGGATAGATGCTGATGCCGATACTGGCGCTGATGAACACGGCCTGTCCATCCAGGTCATAGCGTATATTCAGAGTTCTCAGCAGCTTCTTCGCCACCACAGAGGCCTGCGCGGTGTTCCCGACCCCCTCCAGTACGATGACGAATTCATCGCCCCCCAGGCGGGCCACGGTGTCCTCGCGCCGTACCGTGGCGGTCAGCAAGGTCGCTACGTTCCTGAGCAGCTGGTCGCCGACCGGATGACCCAGACTGTCATTCACCGTCTTGAAGCGGTCCAGGTCAATGAACAGTAATGACAGCGATGAGCCCTCGCGTTGGGCACGCTGAATGGCGTATTCCAGCCTGGCATTGAAGAGCAGGCGATTGGGCAGTTTGGTGAGAGGGTCGTGGTGTGCCAGGTAGTCCAGTTCCTCCTCGGAACGTTTCAGCTGGCTGATATCGGTGAACACCCCTACGTAGTTGACGATACCCCCCGCTTCGTCCTTGACGGTATTGATGGTCAGCCATTCGGGGTAGGTTTCACCGGTCTTGCGCCGGTTCCAGATCTCGCCGCGCCAGCTGCCGTTCTGCTGGATGGAGGCCCACATCGCCTGGTAGAAGGTCCTGTCATGGCGACCGGACGAACGCAGGCGCGGGTTCTTGCCGAGGACTTCCGCCTCGGTGTAGCCGGTAATGTCGGTAAAGGCCTGGTTGACGGCGAGGATGGCACTCTCGGCGTCGGTGATGACGACACCCTCCATGGTGCTCTCGAACACCTTGGCGGCCTGGCGTAGTTTCTCCTCCGAACGCAGCCGTTCGGTGACGTCCTGGAATACCCCCAGCATCCCGATGATCTCTCCCCGGGTGTCCCGCAGGGGCACCTTGCTGGTTTCCAGCCAGCGGGTGCTGCCGTCCTTGATAATGAGCGGCTCGATGATGTTGTACCGGGGCGTGCCGGACGAGATCACCTGGGCATCATCGCGCTGGTAAAGCTCGGCGTACTCGCCCCATACGAGTGCGCGGTCATCCTTGCCGATGACATCCTCGGGGTGCTGCAGGCCGGCCAGCTGGGCGAAGGCCTCGTTGCAGCCCAGGTACGTGGAATCGCGATCCTTCCAGAACACGACGTTGGGCACGGTATCGATCACGTGCTGGAGCATCTGGCGTGCATTCAGGAGTTTTTCCCTCGCCTGCCGCCGCTCGCTGATGTTCTGGAAGGTCACCACCGCGCCGACGACCGATCCGTTCCCGAGCATGGGGTATGACCAGTATTCCACCGGGAAGGAGGTGCCATCGCGGCGCCAGAACACCTCATCGTCCACGTGACAGTCGCGGTTCTCCAGGTAGGCCTGATAGGCGCGGCATTGATCGTGGGGATAGGGCTTGCCGTCGGCGTGGCTGTGGTGGATCAGTTCGTGGATGTGGCGGCCCAGCAGGTCTTCCACGCGGTCATAGCCCAGCAGCCTGAGGAAGGACTGGTTGACGAAGGTGCACACGCCATGCGTATCCACGCCGTACATCCCCTCGGCCATCGTATCCAGCAGCATCTGGATGTGCTGCTGGTGCGCCCTGAGTGCCTGCAGGGACTGCTTGCGCTCGGTGAGGTCCCGGGCCATGGAGAGCATCATGGGACGGCCCTGTATATCGATGATCCTGGCGCTGACCTCCACGGGAATCACCCTGCCGTCCCTGGCCACGTGTTCCGTCTCGAACACCACCTGTCCTTCCGCCATGAGCGTACGCACGGTGGCATGACGTTGCTTGCCCGCGGCGGCGGCATCGATGTCCTGCGGCGACAGGTTCAGAAATTCCGCCTCGGTGTAACCGAGACGCCGGCAGGCCGCTTCGTTCACCTTCAGGAAATGGTCGGGCTCGCCCGAAGGCAGAATGCGTTGCAGGAAGATGGCATCGCTGTTGCCATCGAACAATGCCTTGTAAAAAGCCCCGTTATCGCGCAGCGCCTGTTCGGCCCGGCAGCGTTCGGTTACGTCCAGTCCCGAGCTGAGGACATGCGAGATGCGACCTCGTACGTCGCGCAGGTTGGCGTTGTGCCATTCGATGAAGCGAATCTCACCCGCTGCAGTCAGCACCGGATTGTCATGATGTCTTTCGGGTGCATCTCCCCCGCTCAACAGTGCGTGAAAGACGCGCCGTGTGTCCTGCCGGACGTCCGGGGGAAGAAAGTTGTCGATCCAGTCCTTGCCGAGCATGTCTTCGCGCCGATAGCCCAGGGCCCGGCAACCTTTCGGGTTGACCCGCACCACGCGTCCGTGCACGTCAAGCACCAGCATAATGACCTCGGCCAGCTCGAACAGATGTTCGGCAAAGTCAATGGTAGCGCGGGGACCGTCGGTTTCATCCAGCATGGTGAAGCTTCGGTTCAGGAGATGCCGTCCATATCGACCTGACTCGTGAATTCTTTAATCCAGACATGGGGTTGCAGAAACCGGCGCCCGTAACAAAGGGGAGATGCCTCGGCTTGCCTGAGCCGGGTCCGCAGAGGGAGCACCACGTCTTTTCCCACGACCGAAACATGGGGATACCATCAAGCCACGGCCGGTTGCGAGGCACTCGTGCTTCACCCTGTCCAGTGCAGGCCCGCGGCCGGCGCTTGCCTGAGATCAGAGGCAAGCGCCGCGCCAGCAGCACCGGGATGTCTCGTCGTGCTGCATGGCTGATCCGGTTCATCAGTACTACCTCCCAACAATTCAGCGAGGTGCAGGTATAGAGGAAAGACGGGCCTGTTGAATTGCATCGAGCATCGACCCGCCACCTGTACCCGGTTCCGGGTACAGGAAGAGTATCCCGCGTATTTCGTGAGAAGCCTCCCGGGCACTGGACTCCTCGAGGCCGCCCCGTGCAGGGAGGATCTGCGGACTGAAGGTCTTGCGGCCCTGGTGCGGACCGTGTCCACGCTGACCCGCGTGGCCGCCGATGCGGCGAACTCGTCCTCCTCCCCGGGCAACGACCCGTCATCGACCGGGACCTGTCGGCAGATCTCGAAACGGGAACCGTGATAGCTGACGACCCCGTGTCCGCACCGGGGCTGGAACGGAAATTCACCCGCTGTGATCGCGCACCTGTACTACGGGTCGGTGGGACGGAATCGGGCGATTGGCCGAAAGTAGCGGAAATGGAGAGCGGCTTTCCTGTACCATGCGCTGGACGTTGGACAGCACACGGGCACAGGCACCGGCTGTCGCAAATCGGCGACCTGCTAACCGCCCGTTTCTCAGTCAGTTATAAATCCAGAACGGAAAAATCACGGAATATGGCAACACCCGGGCCGGCTGCGGGCTGCGTTCCACCCCGCACAAAATGACCAACATGCCCGGTATGTCCGCAACTTAACAACGATCCACTGATTCCGGCACGGCGCTTGCTTCCTGTGATGCATGCCCGGGCACGCAGGACAAGGTTGCTGTCGTCCCCGGCCGCACCGGCCGAGCGGCAGCGTGATGTCGCATTGCTCGCCCGGCGCCCGGAACTCCAGCGCAGAACCACACCCGATGATCTTCAATCCAGACAGTTACCCGATCCGCCTGCTGATCCACTGCGTTGCCGCTGCCCTGCTGCTGGCCGCTGGCAATTCAGCCGCCGCCAGGGACCTGTGGGTGGACATCAATTCGCTGGGAGGTCCCTGCTCGGACGCACGCACCCGCAGCGAGGTCGGGCCTGCCACCCCGTGGTGCAGCCTCGGCCCGGCCGGTGACCAGGCCATTGCCGGAGACGTTGTCACCGTTCGACAGGGCAATTACACCCGGCTGCATACCTGCTACCAGTGCTACGACAGCTTCGTGTTTGAAATCGTCAACAGCGGCACGAGTTCCGCCTGGATCACCTTCCGCGCCCAGCCGGGCGAGCACGTGACGATCTCCGGCGATGGTGGCGTTCCCCATGGCATCGGGGTACTGCAGGACCGCAACTTCGGCGTGCAGCCCCGCTTCATCTCCATCGAGGGCTTCGAGGTACGCGACTTCGGCCCCGATGGTTTCTGCACCTGGGTGAGGTCCACCTCGGACGTGGTGCTGAAAAACCTGGACGTTCACGGCTGCACCCTGGGTGCGGTCGAACTGCACGATACCGCGCGCGTCACCGTGGAGGACAGCCGTATCCATGATAACGCGATGAGTGGCTGGACCAGCGCCATCGACCTGTACAAGTGCAGGGAGAACAACGTCATCCGCCGCAACCGCATCTGGGCAAACACGGATACCGATCCCGCCGAAAGCGAGGGTCACGGGATCATCATGGATGTCTGCAAGGACTACGGCGGGAGCGCACTCATCGAGGACAATGTCATCTGGGACAACGAGGGCTGGTGCTTCGTGGCCAACTGGTCGGACAACAGCGTGGTGCGCAACAACACCTGCTGGATGAACGGCAACGGTCGCGCCGACACGGGTGAAATCATCATCGGTGATGACAATCACGCCATTTACAACAACATCACCGTACCGCGACCGGGGCGACTGGGTCTTGCCATGAAGTACGGCACGGGGAACACGTTTGTACACAACCTCGTGCAGGGCGGTAACTGGCTGTATACCTGGCCGGAAAACCTGCAGTACCTGAACGCCGATCCCAGGCTGGCAGATCCGGCTGCGGGTGATTTTCACATCATGCCGGATTCGCCGGCCATCGACAGTGGTGACAATGCCAATGCGGCCACCGTCGACGCCGACGGCAACCACCGGCCACGCGACGGGAGCGGGCTGGGACAGGCAATCGTGGATATCGGCGCCTACGAATACGTACCGGATGCAGCCGGGGTCTATGGTGACATCAACGGTGACGGTGTGGTCGATGCCGCGGATGTCCTGCTTGCGGAACGCACCGTACTGAACCTGTACACGCTCAGCAGCAGCCAGTTCCAGCGGGCGGACGTCGCCCCGCGGGTTGCGGGCATGCCGGCGCCCGACGGCAAGTTCAACGTCGCCGATGTGCTGGTCATCGTGCAGCTGGCCCAGGGACGGTAACCGGCATCCGGGCAGATCTGTCGTCAGGTGTCGTATCGCGCTCGATGAGCACACTTTTGCGACTATATATACGTGAGCAGGAGCGCCTTTCAGGCGCGCCGGGACGGCAGGATCGATGCAGCAGAATCTTCCGGATCACCACCGGGTGTCGATGCCGGCAACCACCTTGACCGCCCCGCCGCAAGCCGGGCAGCCCCCGGTATCGATCCGGAACACGCGCTTGAGACGCTGCGCCCGGGACAGCGCCGCACGGCGCTCGGAAACGGATTCCGGCTCACCGGAATGTAGCGCGCCCGGGCACCGGCCCCGCCCGCCCGGTGTGATCGCCCCGCGCCAGGGGCTGTTCTAGCCAAAGGGCATATAGGCGCGAACACGCCGTGGTAGCGGGTCGGATCCACCCGCGGCCGCCACACCAGCGCCGCCAGCCGGGCCATGCAGTCCAGCGATTCGAACACCACGTGCGTGGTGCCGTCCAGGTACGGCGTCTTCACCTGGTAGCGCACATCCCCGGAATGCGTCAGTGACAGGCGCAGCCCGGCAATGGCCGGACGGGTCACATAGCGGCACAGCGGCTCCAGCTTGCGCCGTTCATGGCGGGCGGCGGCTACCCCGGCATGCAGCGGAAAAGCCCGGCCACACTTGCCACGCTGGCACTGGACTCCTCAGGGCCGCCCTGCGCAGGCAGGGTCTGCAGACTGGAGGCCTTGCGGCCCTGGTGGGGCCCCGCGGCAATGCGCTATGACTGCATGGATGCAGGAGGTGGGGCAACGCAGGAGCAGTTGCCGAGGTGATGGAACTGCCGGGCACCTCCGCCAGACCGGTCTCGTCCACCGGCTCCAGCGCCAGGTAGCTGTTCTCCATGTCACGCACCCGCAACCCCTGACATTCCAGGTGCGCCCGGTCCGTTCGCTGATGGTATCGACCGGCTGTTCCGGGTCGACCGGGTCGGGCGCCGTTATCCGCTGAAAACGCGGCTGGCCGCGCGCCGGACGGTTGTTCAGCACGGCTGCGCAGTGCGGCGGTGGCGAGTAACGCGCAGCTTCAATCGCTGGCAGTGGAACCTGTCCCGTAATCCCGCGTGGCCGCGTGCTGTTCGGCTGCCGCCTGACACCCTGATGCGCCGCGTACCCGGCGAAGGATCGAAAGGACGCTTCAGCAGCCGGTTGTCCATCGGGGCCGCCGGGACCACCTTTTCTCCAGGCAGCGGGTCGAGGCCCTCCCGGTGGTTGCAGTGCTGCACCAGGTACGCCGTGTCCGTGGTGCTTCCATCAGACCGAAGTCGCAGGAAACGCAGTTGTATGCGAGCGCATCCGGCCTGCCATAGCCGCGTAATGCATCGATTCAGCTGTGGCGGTTTCTTGATGTACGCACCGGCCCGCGACGGTCGGGTTCTGCCCGGGTATGGTATTCACCTCCCGGCCTCTCCGACAGTCGCATCAAAAGTTGACCAGTCCCAGCAGCTTGCGCCCGATCACCAGCAGGTCGCCCGCATCCAGCAACCTGTCCGCAACCGGCACACCGTTAACCAGCGGTGCGGTATCCATGTGCTGTCGCTGCAGTCCGATGGGGCTGTAGCTGCCGAGCAGTATGCGTGTCGCGAGCAGCAGGTCCGCCGTGTCGACCCTGCCGTCGAGATTCACGTCCCCGTCCGCCACCGGCGGGCCGGTGTGCCCGGATACGTAACGGGCATATTCATACACCGTCACCAGTTCATCCACCACGCCTGCGTACTGCGGGTATCCGATCAGGTCAGTGGTTTCTGCAAGGTCGTCCGCGAGATTGTAGAGTTCTACGGGCGTATCGGTTTCATCGAGCAACAGCACCCAGTCCCCTTGACGAACACTGTGCCATTTCGTGTGGTCTACGGTAGGGTCGGCCCAGTGGGCCGCCTGCATGATCACGTAATCCCGCACGGGCTGGCCTGGGGGTTGTTGTCCCAGTAACACGGGAAGCATGCTTATGCTGTCCACGGCCTGGTCGACGGGCTTGTTCTGGTTCGTGAGATCGTACATCGTTGCCACCCAGTCCTGTACAGCGATCATTTGTGTACTCATCGACCCCGGCATGATCGTGGAACCGGCTCCCGTTCCATCACCCCATCTCGCGATAAACGGCACCCGGTGTCCGCCTTCGTACATCGTCGCCTTTTTCCCGTTCATGCCCGCCGTTCTGTCGTGGCCGGCCACCACGCCTTCGGCGGGGCCGTTGTCACTCGAAAAAATGATGAGCGTGTCCTGGAGCAGGTTCCGTTGCTCGAGGGCCTGAACGATCGCGCCCACTTCCAGGTCCAGCTCGAAGATCATGTCCGCCATGTCGCCTGCTCCGGTTGCGCCTTTCACCGGTGTGCCGGTGAATGTGTCCGGAGGCGTGATCGGTACGTGAATGCTGGGTGTTGAGTAATAAATGAAGAAGGGAGTATCCGTGCCGTTTGCAAGATTCTGTTGATAGTGTTGTTCGATGAATTCGACCGCCTTTCCCGCAAGCGTCGGACCTGCCTGGCGGCTGTCCCAATCGGGATCGGCGTAACCCGGGAACAGGATATACCCGCCGTTGAACGGTCCCTTTCCTGCCGGAATCATGTCCGGAAGCGTCGGGATTATCGGAACGTATCGATCGGATTCAAAATAGGCAAACGGTTGACCTTGTATTCCAAGGGGCGTGACGCAAGAATAATCGAATCCGTGATCGAGCGGCCCGTTCCCGAACCGCCGACTGAAGTCAACCAGCGCAATGTTGCCACCGCGGTAAATATTGTTTGTACCCTGTTGATAGAAGTCTCCACCCAGATGCCATTTCCCAAAGAACGCGGTGTGGTAGCCGGCGTCCCGCATGACGTCCGCGACCGTACGCTGGCCTGCCAGGATCTGTGATTCCTCCTGGAATTTCCATACACCCCATTGATCACGGCCACGGTACGGATAGTTGCCCGTCATCAGCGAGTAACGGCTTGGTGCGCAGACCGACGCTGACGTGTGAGCATCGCTGAACGTCATTCCCTCGGCCGCGAGTCTGTCGATATTCGGTGTGGGTATCGGCGACGTCGGGGTCTTGAGCGGGCCGACATCGCCCAGGCCGACATCATCCGCAAGAATGAAAACGACGTTTGGCAGCCCCGCTGCGTCAGCAGCCTCCCCGAAGCCCGTGAGACTGATGGCACTCGCGCACACCGCGCCGAGCAGCGGTGACTTCATGAACGTTCCTCCGGCAACCGGCATGCCACCGGGTACCTGCAGGTGCCCCTCCCCCCGGCGACAGCGCTCGACGAGCGACTGCGCGCCGGTTCAAGCACCATATTAACCCCTGTACCGCCCGTCAGGAATACTCCGGTTCCTGTCGAGGGCTCTTTCCCTGCCCCGGCGGACATGACACGGTCGTGCCAGGGACCATGAGCAGCATGCCGCCGTGCCGGAGCGCCACCCCTGATACCCGAAAGGCGAAATCACGCTGCAAGAACAGCAGTCGGCGGGGCACCGTCGCACGCCCTGAGGTGCGCCGATATGGTACGGGGGCACGGCCTTGCGGGGCAATTGCCGGGACGCCTGCTTCGCCACACCCGCAGCCAGGCAAGTTCCGGCCTACGTCCGGTCCGGGCGGGTACGGCGCAGCGCAGGCGGGAGCCGCACGCGGCGCCGCGGCGGTAATGGACGCACAGGGTGGCTGCGTCGAGCGGTCGCCTGCATATGACCCCGACGCCGGTCGGGACACAACCCGCAGCAGCACCGCGCCTACCGGTCACGTTCGGCGCCGCGCATGGCGTCCACCAGCTGCCTGGCTTCTCGATCGCCGGGCATCAACCCCGCGAGCCGTTTCGCACAGGCGAGTGCTTGCGCGTACTTGCCCTGCCTGAAGAGTCCAAGCGCCAGCGCCTGCAGGCTGTCACGGTCGTTCGGATGCTTGTCCAGGACAGACTTCCAGACATCCAGCGCCTGCCCCGGGACGCCGGCCGAATCGAGAGCGACGCCATAGACGTAGCCGAAGCGCGGGGTCCGGCCGTCGAGCTCGTAGGCGGCCTTGAGTTCCGCCAGGGCCTGGTCCGTGCGCTTCGTCCGTATCAGCAGCAGGCCCAGGGCATGCCGGAGGCTCGCGGCACGCGGCACCGCGGCGATCCCGGCGCGCAGAACCCGCTCGGCATCGTCTTCGCGACCGAGTGCGCGGTACAGGTCGGCCTGGTTGACATAGGCCTGGATACAGCGTGGGTCGCGCTTAAGCGCCTCGCCATATGCCGCCTCCGCCCCGGCGGTCTGCCCCTGGCGCGCGCGGAAACCGGCCAGATTCACCCAGGTCTCGGGGCGGTCGGCATTGAAGCGCGCCGCTGCGAGGTATTCATCGAAGACCCGCTGCAATCGTGGCCTGTCATCCGGGTCCAGGGTCGCCACCGGGATATCCGCCAGGACCTCCGCGATGGCGATGCGCACGCCGAGGACCGGGTCCCCCAGCAACGGGGAGAGCAGCTTCCAGCGCACGCCCGGTCCCAGCGGGGCGAGGGCTTCGACTGCGGCAATGCGCTCCAGCGCATCCCCGGCATGGAGCCCGTTGACCAGCGTCCGGAGGTAGGCGGGCCCGGGGTACGCAGCGAGTGCCTCCAGCGCGGTCGCCCGGGCGATAGCCGGGGCCGCCGCGTCCGCCGCGAGACCTGCCAGCCCGTTCGCGGCGTCGCCGCTACCGCTGCGCGCGGCAGCGAGGGTCCCGGCATAGTTCTGGAAACCGGCCCGCCGGTCCCGGCCGTACCAGCCCCGGATCTGTGCCGAAGCCCAGTCTGCGTCGCGGTCCTGGTGGCAGCCGGTACAGGCATCCGGTACGCCCAGGCTGGCGGCCAGATCGGGACGCGGGATGCGGAAGCTGTGATCGCGGCGTCGATCGACCACCATATAGGTGCGCGCCGGCATGTGGCAGGCGACGCAGGCGGCACCCTTGCCATCCATCTTGTGGAAATGGTGGCTGGTACTGTCATAGGCCTCTGCCTTGTGGCAGCCGGTACACAGCGCATTGCCGTCACGGCGCAGCTTCAGACTGTGGGGCTCGTGACAGTCGCTGCAGGTAACGCCGGCCGCGTACATGCGGCTCTGCCGGAAGGAGCCGTAGACGTAGACTTCATCCTGGATCTGACCGTCGGGAAAGTAGAGGCCTTCTTCCAGCAACGCCACACGATGGCTGTCGGACAGCGGCGCACCGTACCGGTAGTCCTCCGTGAGCCGGGAGCGCCGCGCGTGACAGCGCCCGCAAAGCTCCGTCTCCGCGGCCCCCCGCGCCTCCGAAACCCGCTCGGCCGTGGTGCCGTCCCCGGTCAGCCGCCAGGCCGCACCGCCCCCGAGCTGCACCACCAGGCCGTGATCACCCGGGTGGCCGTCCCCGACTCCCGCTTGCGCCACCCCGGCCAGTTGCACGTGCCTGGATCCCGGCCCGTGACAGGCCTCGCAGCCGACGTCGATGTCGCTCCAGGTAGTGCTGAAGCTGTCCTTCGCGGCGTCGTAGCCCTTGCGCAGGTTCGTCGAGTGACACTCCGCGCAGGCGGTGTTCCAGGTATGCGCGGGCGCCAGCCAGTTAAGTTCGTCACCGGGCGGTGTGTCCTCGTCCGGATAGAGCGAGAACCACCGCTGCCCGCCACGCTCCGCGGGGCGCGTGTCCCAGGCAACGGTCAGGGCCTGATAGCGCCCGTCCGGAAAACCGACCAGATACTGCTGCAGGGGTGACACGCCGAACGTGTACGCGATCTCGTAGCTGTGCTGACGGTCGTCCTTACCCTGCGTCTCGACCATGAAATGCTGCCTTTCGCGATAGAAGCGCGTGCGTACGCTCCGGTACTCGAAAACCCGGTCGTTGAAATCCCCGAGCACCGTCGATTCAGTCGCGGGCTGCATCGCGAGGTCGTGCTGCGAGCCGGCCCAGGCCTTGAACTGTTCAGCATGGCAGGCCCGGCACGCCGGTGAGCCGACGTAAACGGGAGACTCGTGCGACGAGGGTGCAGCCGAATGCGCACCGGTTACTGCCACGAGCAGCGGCAGTAACCGCCAGAACTGTTTCCAGCCGAGCCGGTTCATGGGTCAATGGGGGTTACAAAGTTCAGCATGAATCTGGCGAAATAGAACACGGAGTCCAGGAGTCTGGTCGGATGCACGTTCTGCAGAAGCTGGATGCGGTTCCTGTTTACCAACAGATCGTGCGGGCACAGGAAGCATAACCCACGTATTTCGGGAGAATCCAGCCGGGAACCGGCTGTTACACCGGACTTCCTGCCGTGGGAATTCTCGCGCTCCGGTCAGCGACCGGCCCCCATGACCGCCCGCCACCGCCTTGCGCCGGCCATTTCGCTGCACAACGCCGGTGGCCCGGCCTACGCCCGGCGGTGTGCGTGACACCGGTAACCGCAATCCCTCACTGCGCGTTTTCACTCCCCTGATGGACCAGCATCTTCCGGATCACCACCGGGTGTCGATGCCGGCGGTGATCCGCACCACACTGCCACAGGCCGGGCAAGGCTCGATGCCAATGCCGGATACCCGCAGCAGACGATGCGCCTTTACGCCCTTTGGGCGCAGTTGAGGGCGGCCCGAGGGTCTGCCGGCGTTTGTCCCGTTCCTCACCGGACACCCCGGGTTTGGCGCACTTGCCCCGCCTTGCCGGCGTCATCAAGGCTGGCAGCGGGCCGGATTCAGCCGTGGCTCCGGCGCCTCCCTGAACAGTGCCCGGCAGGCAGTCGTCCTGCCCGTGTCATCCATGCCCGACAGGAGCCAGCAGTCATGCGGAGGAACGGTTGTAGCGGTCTTGCCGAGACCGCTATGCGGATGACTCGATCAGGGGTAGTCGCCCGGTTGTCTGACCATGCCGGCCCGGACCGGGTTGGGTTCGATACGGCGGCAGCAGGTCAGGCAGCAGCTATCCGTATCGACCAGCGATGATTTGAAGTGGCCTCCCCGGAGTGTGCCGGTGCGACGGCAAGATCTGTTGATGGCCCTGACATGATCCCTGCCCAGCCATTGCATGACCCGGGATGCACCTTCGGGAGTCGAGGGAGTCGACAGCAGATGGACGTGGTTGGTCGTCAGGACCCAGGCATGTATGCTGAAATTGTTGGCGCGATTGCGCTCCCGAAGCAGCTCGGCATCAAGCGGCAGTCGTCATCGAAGCCGAAGCAAACCCGGTGGTTATTGCCGCGCCGGAACACGTGGCGGGGCACATCGGTGTTCAGGCATGCGGGGGGCTGCGTGTGGCGATTCCGGAAACGGGAGTTGCCACAATGACGTCATGCACACCGGAGAGGTAGCGGCTGACCAGGACACCACATTTTCCGGCAAAATGCCGCGATTACACAGATGAGTGATGATATCCGTATATGTTCAGGCGCACCGCACGCATGAACGGGACTGAAGACAGAACAAACCAGGCAGCACACCAGAACCTGTCTCATCATTCCCACGGTCGCGGCTCACGCGGAACGCTGAGACAGGTTCTAGCCAACTTGCTTGTAACGCCTCAAATCAGACAGCAAAGAGGCAATATGGGTTTTGTAGTTTTTCCACCGGCCTATCGAGTTGTTATAGATGGGCTTGTTTACCTGTTGTTGACTGGCGGTCAACACATGTCGTTTACTCCTGTGATGCCTCAGGCAACTTTCCTGCCATTCCAGGCCAAGATATTCCAGGAGACGGCTGATTTCATTCCGCGTGTCATAGACAACACTCTCGTAGTGAATATCATATATGTTATCGGGATAGCGCATTTTCCAGTAATTCATCAGCTCATCGTATCCGGCATAATGGTGCGCAATATGAGACAGATTGGTTGCGTATCGATGCGAGCTGTTGAAATACTGGAAATAGATTGACAGGCAATTGTCAATCGGATCACGGCGTACATTAATTATTTTTGCTTTTGGGAAAAGCTGGCGAATTACCCCGATATACAGGTAGTTATGCGGCATTTTGTCAGTAGTGAACAAGTGGTCATCTGAGCAAACGTGATCGATATAGTATTGCGCGGACCAGCACAATGACACTGGTTCAATACCCGCCATCCGTTCCGGATAGTTCCCTTCACACATTCTGGCGACCAGTTGCTGAATCGTCGGCCGTTCTCCAGCTGCATATATATCGCTGTGGCAGGACAATATCTGCTCTGTGAGCGTGGTTCCCGCCCTTGGCATACCAACGATAAAAATCGGAGCATGGTTGCTGTTACACGAGTCATTACAGTATTTCAGAACATCGGACGAATACACTTCCCGGATTTTCGATATGCGTTTCTGAAATTTCGCAGGTTCATAGCGACTGGCGGTTAGCTCGTTTGCCGCACGGTGATATTCAAATGCCTTATCATACATTCCATTCTTGTCGTATAGCCTGCCTGCCGTATGCAGGAGATTCTTTCTGTCTTCCAGGGAACTGATATTGCGTTCCTCCAGTATCTCTTCAATTTCCCGGATTGCTTCTGGATATCTACCCAGCTCCAGACATATTTCTGATAGCGCCAGAACCATTTGTGTATCCCGGCGCATCGACTGCATTTCTTCTCTTATTAAACGATAGGCATCTTCAGCATTTCCCTGTATGCGCGTGATTCTTGCAATACCTGCTGTTGAAGCACCCCTGAATTTATCAATGCTTCGCGCGCGCTGATACGTTCTCAATGCATTTTCCAGTCGTGAATTCTGCATATAAAGGTCCGCGAGCACCAGGATTGCATCGGAAAAGTGCGCATCCATTTCGACACAGCACTCAAGAGCCAGGATCGCCTGGTCAAGATCTCCGGACGCCGCATGCCTGAGACCAGCCTGATAATACGCGTCTACAGCATTACGCTTATCCACTGCGCGGTACCGGGGGATATGGTTTATGCCTGCATATCTGGTGCATAACCGGAAAAATCCTGAGCAGATATTAATGAAGATGACAGAACCATTGCCTGCGCCACAGAATCGATCCTGATCTGATGGTGATCGCCCTAAAACAGGGTTACGGCGGCATGACAACCAGAATTACACTGACTACAGGCAATCCACACGTTCCTCGATGGTGATCCAGCCGGCCGGCACAGGATTCGGCGCTGGCGAAGCGCAGACCCCGCTCCAGCGGTCGGGCCGCCAGGGTGTCGTGCAGAGTTTCCAGTGTTTGATCGGTGTATATCGCCATGTACCCGATTCTCACACACCCGGGCCGTGGACTCCACGCGACATCAGCCAACAATCGTGTGACCCGTCTACATGGTGCCTGAGCCCGCCCGCAGACGCCTCATGCACTCATAGACCTGCTGCATCGCGACGCAAAACGCCGGCGTGATGCAGGGAATGGGCAGCTGCGAGAACAGTAGGCTGCCGGCGATGGCGGTGCCCGGCGGGCGGCGTGACTCCGCACCCATGCCCTGCCTTGCCGGCGTCACCAAAGCCGGGGGTATGCTGTTCTACGCCAGGGGCATAAAGGCGCAAACACGCCGTGGGCGCGGGTCAGACTCACCGCGGCTGCGGGACCGGCTCCGCGGCGGGAGCATGCCGTGCGCGGTCTGCCGGAACTACATCTCCATGGTCAGCAGCCAGACCATGGCCAGGGCCACCGTGATCAGCATCGGCAGCAGGGCGATTTTCAGGTAGCGCATGAAACCTACCGGGTAGCCGGCCTTTTCCGCCAGCCCCACGGTTACCACGTTCGCGCTGGCACCGATCAGGGTGCCGTTGCCGCCCAGGCAGGCGCCGAGGGACAGGGCCCACCACAGTACTCCGTTCTGGGCACCCGGTACCGTGTTGGTGAGGTAGGCAACAATCGGCAGCATGGTCGCGGTGAAAGGAATGTTGTCGATGATGGCGGAGAAGATTGCCGACACCCACAGCACCAGGATCACCGCGATCACCGGCGAGCCTTCGGAGGCGGAGCGCACCTGGTCGGCGACGATCTGGATCAACCCGGTCTGCTCGGCACCGGCCACGATGATGAACAGCATCATGAAGAAGATCAGGGTCGGCCACTCTACCTCCTTCTCCACCATCTCCACGATGTGCACGTCGCTGATCACCAGCAGCAGGGAGGCACCGGCCATGGCGGCGATGCTGGGTTCCATGTGCAACTGGCCGTGGAACACGAACAGGGTGATGGTGAAGAGCAGCACCCCGCCGGCCTTCCACAGCAGGCGCGGGTTGGTGATCCGGTATTCCTCCCGCAGCCGGGCGGTCATGGCCGGGACGTCGGCGACCCTGGCGGCGTGGTAGTCCTTGCGGTAGAAGAGCACGAAGTAGGCAGCCGACACTGCCAGGCCGATCAGGCAGATCACGGTCAGGTGGGTGATGAAATCCACGAAGGTCAGGTGGGCGAAGGAGCCGATCATGATGTTCGGCGGGTCGCCGATCA
>CAYUFA010000027.1:0-33261 GCA_964443845.1 uncultured Ectothiorhodospiraceae bacterium | reverse complement strand
GCGCCGGCGGCGGGATTCGCCAGCAGCAGGTTGTCGCGCAGGGTGGTGTTGAACAGGTGGGTCTGCTGGGGCAGCACGGCCAGACGCGCGCGCAGCGCCGCGCCGGCGAACTGCGCCAGCGGTTCCCCGTCGAGCAGGATGCGCCCGCCGGTCGGCGCACGAAAGCGCGCGAGCAGGCTGACCAGTGTGCTCTTGCCGCTCCCGGAGGCGCCGACCAGCGCAAGCGCCTCCCCCGGTGCCAGCGTCAGCGACACGTGTTGCAACACGTCCGGTGCCTGCGCGCGGTAGCGGAAACTCACGTCTTCCAGGCGCAGTGTGAATCGCTCCGGCAGCTCGCGCGGGTGCTCCGGCTCGCGCACGGCCGCCGGACTGTCGGCGAGGCGGAAAATCCGCTGCGCCGCGGCCAGCACCTCGCCCAGCGACTGCAGGGCCAGCGGCAGGGGCAACACCGCCTCGAAGGCGGCCAGCGCGAACAACACCAGCAGCGCCAGGTCCGGCGGCGCCAGGGTGTGTGCGGAGACCAGCGGGATCGCCAGCACCAGCACAACCCACTGCGCCAGGTTCGCACACAGGCCGACAGCACCCTGCGCCAGGCCGTTGAGCCCGCTCAGCGTGCGCTGCTCACGCACCAGCGCCGCCCCGATCCCGTCGAGCTGCCCGGCATGACGTTCCGCGGCTGCATATACCAGCAGTTCGCCCATCCCCTGCAGGTCACTCACCAGGGCGGTGCGCAGAGCTGCGGCCAGTTCGACCTTGCGCCGCCCGGCGCGCGCGCCAAGCCACTGCACCAGCCAGGGCACCACGGCCCCCGCCACCAGCAGCAGCGCGACCGTGAACACCGCGAGCCGCGCATCGTAGTGCCACAGGAACAGCCCATAGAGTGGAACGGCCAGCAACGCCACCAGGCCCGGCACCAGCAGGCGCAGGTAGGCCTGGTCGAGCGTATCGATATCGGCGCGGATGCGGCTCAGCAGGTCGCCGCTGTGATAGCCCTCGAGCACCGCGGGCGCCAGCGGTTCCAGGCGGCGGTAGAACCAGACCCGCAGGGCCGCCAGCAGCCGGAAGGTAGCCTCGTGGGTCACCAGCCGCTCGGCGTAGCGTCCCCCGGTGCGCACGATGGCGGCGGCGCGGATCAGCGCGGCCGGCGTGAAGTAGTTCATGCTGGCGCCGGCCGCACCGGCGATCGCCATGGCGCTGATGAACCACCCGGACAGGGCCAGCAGGGCGACGTTCGCCAGCAGCGTGCACAGCGACAGCCCGACACCGGCCAGCAACCAGCCCGTGTACGGACGGAACAGCCGCAGCAGGCGCCACAGCCCGGTCATGACGCCACTCCGGCGGCCTGCGTCCAGCGCCGGTACTGCGGCGAGGACTGCAGCAACCCGGCATGGGTGCCGGTCTGCACCACCCGGCCGTCCTCCAGCACGGCGATGCGGTCGGCCGTGCGCACGGTGTGCAGGCGATGGGCAATCATGACCAGCGTGGTAGACGCGGCCAGTGCCTGCAGCGCAGCGAGCACCCGCGTTTCACTGTCGCGGTCGAGGTGCGCGGTGGCCTCGTCGAGCACGACCAGCGGCGCAGCCCGGAGGAAGGCGCGTGCGAGCGCGATGCGCTGGACCTGGCCGCCGGACAGTCCGTGCCCGGCCTCGCCAACCCGGGTATCCCAGCCCTGCGGCAGGGCCGCGACGAACCCCGCGGCCTGCGCCCGGGTGGCGGCGGCCTGCACGGCGGGCAGCCCGGCATCCGGCGCACCGAGACGGATGTTGTCGGCGACCGTACCCGGGAACAGCCGCGGCCGCTGCGGCAACCACGCCAGTTGCCGGCGCCAGGCCGCCGCGTCGATCTCCGCCAGCGGCGTGTCACCGACCAGGATGCGGCCGGACTGCGGCTGCAGGAATCCCAGCAGCAGGTTGACCAGCGTACTCTTGCCGGCCCCGCTCGGGCCGACCAGCGCCAGCGTCTCGCCCGGCCGGATCTCCAGGTCCAGCCCCTGCACCCCCTGCCGTCCGTCCGGGTAGCGATAACTCACGGCCTCGAACCGGATCGTGGCCGCGCGCAGGTCGGGTGCACCGCCGTGCCGGCCGCCCGTGTCCGGCAGCGGCGTGTCGAGGATCCCGACCAGGCGCTCGGCCGCGCCGAGCGCCTCCATGCGCGCATGGTACTGCGTACCGAGATTGCGTAACGGCAGGTAGAACTCCGGCGCCAGCAACAGCACGAATATCCCGTGCAGGAAATCCAGTTCTCCCCAGTACAGGCGGAAACCGACCAGCACCGCGACGATGGCGATGCTGACGCTGGAAAAGAATTCGAGCACGAACGAGGACAGGAAGGCGATGCGCAGGACCGACATGGTGGCGCGCCGGTAGTCGTCGGAGATCTGCGCGATGACCTGTGCCTCACGGCGGCTGGCATTGAACAGGCGCAGCGTGGTCAGGCCCTGGATCACGTCGAGGAAATGCGCGCTCATCCAGGCCAGCTGCCGCCACTGGCGCTGGTTGCGCCGCTCCGCCCCCTTCCCCACCAGGATCATGAACAACGGGATCAGCGGTGCGGTGAGCAACAGGACCACGGCGGCCAGCCAGTCACTCGGCACCACGAACACCAGGATGGCGAGCGGCACCAGCGCCACCAGCGCCATGGCCGGCAGGTAGCGCGCATAGTACGCCTCCAGCGCCTCCACGCCGTCACCGAGCGCGTTCACCAGATCGCCGCTGCGTTCACCGGACAGCCACACCGGCCCGAGCCGCTGCACGTGGCGGTAGAGCATCGCGCGCACGGCCAGCCGGACTCCGGCCGCGGCCTGGAAGGCCGCCTGCTGCACACCCCAGGCAAGCAACGCGCGCAACAGGAACAGGCCCAGCAACGCCCACAGCCACGGCATCACCTGCTCCAGGCCGGCGGCGTGAAACAGCACCGCGTCGACGGTGCGGGCCAGCAGCCAGGCCTGCAGGATCAGCAACAGGCCGGATACCAGGCCGGTACCGACGGCCAGTTGCAGCCAGGTCCCGGCATGGACACGCCACGCCCGCAGCGCGGCGGGAATGGAGGGGTCAGCGGGGTCGGTCATGCACCTGGCAGTGGCGCGGCGCCTGGCGGCCCGGCCGGGTGCACGCGGCAGCGGTGCCGGCGCGGCCGGTTACGCTCACGGTTCCTGCCGGCGCTCTTCCTCGAGCTGGGTGTCCATGAGCGCACCGCCGGCCGCGGAGATCAGCACGATCATGACCGTGCCGACCAGCCACGCGAAGTACCACGGGCCGTAGTCGCCGAGGATGACGCCGAGGAAGATCAGCCACAGCGCAATCAGAAAATACAGGATGATTCTCATCGTGGCCTCCTCAATAGGCGTGGTCGTCGCCTTCGACCTGTTCGGTGCGCACCTTGCCGCGCATCACCCAGAACGCCCAGCTGGTGTACGCCAGGATGGCCGGCACGAATACCGCGGTCCAGAGTGTCATCCAGATCAGGGTATGCTCGCTGGACGATGCGTTCCACACCGTGAGGCTCTGCGCCGGGTTGCTGCTCGAAGGCATCATGAAGGGAAACATGGCTGCGCCGACGGTGCCGAGCACACCGATCCACGCCAGCGCCCCCAGCCACCAGGCCAGGTGCGAACGGCCTGCGCGGCCGGCCAGGGTACCCATCCCGATGCCGGCGTAGGTCAGCAGGGGCAACAGCCAGAGCGCCGGCAGGGCCCTGTAGTTGGCGAACCAGGCGCCCCGGGACAGTTGCACCACTACGTGCGGGTCGAGCGGGTTGGCATCCGCCCCCGGGGTGGCGCCGCTCAGCGAGTAGCCCTGCAGGAAGGCCACCCAGATCCCGCCGATGCTGAACAGGACCAGCGCCAGCGGGCCGGCCAGCACCAGCACCCGGCGGCAGCGCTCGTAGAGTGCACCCTCGGAACGGTTCATGACCATGGCGGCCCCCATGTATACCGACAGGCTCACCGACAGCAGCCCGCACAGGATCGCGAATGGATTGAACAGCGCCAGAAAACTGCCGCTGTACACCGAGGCCATGTTCCATTCGAAGTGGTACGGGAAGCCCTGCAGGGTGTTGCCGATGGCCGCGCCGAACACCACCATGGGCACCAGACCGCTGACGAACAGGCCCCAGTCCCAGGCGTTGCGCCAGGTCGCGGACGGCAGCTTGCTGCGATACTCGAAGCCGACCGGGCGGATGATCATGGTCCACAGCAGCAGCAGCATCACCACGTACAGGCCGGAGAACGCCGTGGCGTAGATCACCGGCCAGGCAGCGAAGATGGCGCCGCCGCCGAGGATGAACCACACCTGGTTGCCGTCCCAGTGCGGGCCGATGATGTTGATTGCCACGCGGCGCTCCCCGTCGGTGCGACCGACGTAGCGCAGGATGGTACCGACACCCATGTCCATGCCCACCATGATCGCCAGGCCCATCAACAGCACGCCGAGCAGCAACCACCAGAGCACCTTCATTGCGACATAGAGTTCCATGGCTCATTCCTCCCGTTGCAGGACCGGCTGCGACAGCACCGGATGCATGCCGCCCCCGCCATGGCTGACCGGGTCGTGCTGTCCCGGTCCCTGGCGCACGAACTTCACCATCAGGAACATCTCGATGATGATAAACACCAGGTAGATCAGCGTGAAGCCGAGCAGCGAGAAGATCATGTAGCCGGTGCTGTGGGTCGATGCCGAGATCCAGGTCGGCAGGCGCTCGTACACCGTCCACGGCTGGCGTCCGAGTTCCGCGGTCAGCCAGCCGAGTTCGCTGGCGAGGAACGGGGCCGGCAGCAGCCAGATGGAGAACTTCAGCAGGAAATTCTGCGCCACGCACTGCTTGCTGAGCGAATAGGTCGCCATGGCGATCAGGTAGATCAGCATCAGGAAGGCCAGGCCGATCATCAGGCGGAACGACCAGAACGTCGCCCACACCGGCGGAATCGTATCGCGGGCGGCCCGGGCGATCTGCGCCTCCGTGGCCCGGGACAGGTCGGGGGCATAGCGCAGCAGCAGCATGGCATAGCCCAGGTCCGCCTCGTGCTCCTTGACCGTGGCCAGGGCCGCGAGGTCGTCCGGGTTGGCGCGGAAGCGCTGCAGCGCCAGCAGGCCGGGGATGCCGTTGCGGATGCGTCCGGCCGCGCGCTGCTCCAGTTCCTTGATGCCCGGCAGTTCCTTGTCCAGCGAGTGGGTGATCAGGATGCCGGCCACACCGGGAAGCTCCACGGTCGGCCCCAGGTTGCGCTGTTCACGATCGCTGGGGAAGGCGATGAGCTTCAGCGGTGCAGGTGCCGGTTCGGTCTCCCACATGCCCTCCATGGCGGCCAGCTTGGTGGGCTGCGCGCTGCCGGCCACGAACCCCAGCGCGTCGCCGAGGGTGATGACGCCGATCACCGAGAACACGCCGAACAGCGCGCCCATGCGCAGCGAGCGGCGCGCGATCTCGACGTGGCGTCCCTTGCTCAGGTACCAGGCGCTGATGGTCACCACGAACATCGCCCCGGTCACGTAGCCAGCGATCGAGGTGTGCACGAACTTGGACTGCGCGTCATGGCTGAACAGCAGGTCGAAGAAGCTGAGCAGCTCCATGCGCTGCGACACGGGATTGAAGGCGGCCCCCACCGGGTCCTGCATGAAGCCATTGGCGACCAGGATCCACAGTGCCGACAGGTTCGAACCCAGCGCGACCAGGAAGGTGACGGCCAGGTGCCCGGCCTTGCCCAGCCGGTCCCAGCCGAACAGCATGAGGCCGACGAAGGTCGACTCCATGAAAAACGCCATCAGGCCCTCGATGGCCAGCGGTGCACCGAAGATGTCGCCCACATAATGGGAATAGAACGACCAGTTGGTACCGAACTCGAACTCCATGGTCAGGCCGGTGGCGACGCCGAGCGCAAAGTTGATTGCGAACAGCTTGCTCCAGAACCGGGCCATGTCCTTGTAGATGACCCGGCCGGTGGTGACATACACCGTTTCCATGGCCGCCAGGATGAAACTGAGCCCCAGGGTCAGCGGGACAAACAGGAAGTGGTACAGGGCGGTGGCCGCGAACTGCCAACGCGACAGATCGACGACGGTATCACTGGGTACGACCATACCGGTGCTCCTCCGGAGTTGGTTGTAGCAGGCCGGTGAATATCCGGCCATTATCGATATCCGGCCAGCGCGTGACAGGCACACGCCACGGCAAGACTACGCGCGGGAGGCGGACCCTGTCACTGATTATCGTCAATCGCGCGGACCCGCCGGTCGCGGTCGCTTGCCGGGCCATGCCCGGCACCCTGCTGAAAGCGGCGCGGTCCGGGTGGCGCGAGCTTTCGCCCCCTTGCTACACTGACTGACAAACTGTCGTTTCAAGGACGGGTTCGCCCACACCCCCGTGAAAGATCATGTCATCGAAGAAGTCTGGCAGGGGCCGTCCCAATGCCGCGACTGCGGCATCCGCGACCTGGTGCTGTTTGCGGACCTCCAGCTGATGGATTTTCGCCTGATTCATCAGCCAATCACGGAACTCGACTTCCCGGCCGGCGACAAGCTCTACCGGAGCGGGGAGGACGGACACCACGTGTTCACGATCCGCGCCGGGCTGGTGAAACTGGTACGCTACCAGCCCGGCGGCAGCCAACGCATCCTGCGCCTGCTGAGACAGGGCGATGTGGCCGGCCTGGAGGTGCTGGTGGGGCAACCCTACCAGCACGATGCCGTGGTGCTGGAACCGGTGTCCGCGTGCCGCATCCCCACCGACGTCGTGGAGCGGCTGGATCGGGACACGCCGCGACTGCATCACCAGCTGCTGACACGCTGGCACCGCGCCCTGCGCGATGCCGACACCTGGCTGACCAGTCTGTCCAGCGGCCCGGCGCCGGCGCGCGTGGCACGGCTCCTGCTGCACCTGGCTGAACCCGACCAGCAGTGTTTCCTGCCCGTCGTCACCGACATCGGCGCCATCCTTGGCATCGCCCCGGAAACGGCCAGCCGGGCCACGGCCGAGATCAAACGCAAGGGCTGGATGCACGAACTCGATGCCCGGCATGTACGGATCGACCCGGCCGCACTGCGCACGATGGCCGAACCCCCCGGATAACTGAACTGCTCCCGTGCATTCTGCCGCCAGCCGCCGGCCACGGACATCCCCGCATCCACCCGCAGGACTGACGGGTGTCAGTGCCGCGCGTCGATAACTGCGCCGGCCGGTACGTACTTTCCACTACTGCCCCTGGCATCTGCCCGGCAGCGGCAACCACGGCCGCTACGGAAGCTGCCAGAATGAGGACCGCCGCGACTTCACCGGTCACACAGCGGGCCCTGCCGGTGCGGCCACATTGAGAAATGCTATCGCTCGCATAAGGATAATCAACTTCCTGAATGCATCAGTTAACCATAATATGCTTATCAACCCTTGCGAAGGGCCGACAATTACACGATAAACCTGACATCAGGAGTGGACGATGGAAAACGGACAGAACACTGCAGCGGCCATGCCGCGTATCAATGAACCGGCGCCCGATTTTACGGCACGCACCACACACGGCATCCGGAACCTCGAGGATTACCGGGGCAAATGGCTGGTGCTGTTTTCGCACCCGGCGGATTTCACCCCCGTCTGCACGACGGAATTCATGGCGTTCGCCAGACGTCACGCGGACTTTCAGGCGCTGAACACCGAGTTGCTCGGCCTGTCCATCGACAGCTATTACAGTCACGTGGCCTGGGTGCGCAACATCAAGGAGAAATTCGGGGTCGAGATACCGTTCCCGATCATCGAGGACCTGAGCATGAAGGTGGCACGGTCCTACGGCATGATCCATCCGGGCGCGGCGGACACCTCGGCGGTACGGGCAACCTTCATCATTGACCCGGATGGTATCCTGCGCGCGATGGTGTACTACCCGATGACCAACGGCCGCTCGATCGACGAGTTTGTGCGCCTGGTTGCCGCTCTGCAGACAGCGGACGCCAACCAGGTCGCCACACCGGAAGCCTGGCAACCCGGCGACCAGGTCATCGTACCGCCGCCGGCCGACATGGATGCCGCCGAGGCACGCCTGAACGAAGGGTATGAGTGTACCGACTGGTACTTCTGCAAGAAGGCCCTGTAATCCGGGCCGGCAGGCGCCGGGCCCTGGCCGGTCCAGGGTCCGCCGCTTTTGCCTGGCGGGATATAGAATAGTTACCGGCGGGTAACGGCAGGAGAAACTGGCTGACCGACACCGCGCGCATCACCGTGGTCGGCGCCGGATTCGCCGCGCTCACCGCCATTCGCCGGTTACGCCGGCGGCTGCCCGCCGCGGACATCACCCTGGCGGTGTTCGTCCCCGAATTCGTCTACCTGCCCAGTCTCGTCCGGGTACCGTCCGGCCTGCGCCGCGGCGCGGAGCTGCGTCACGACCTGCGCCCGCTGCTGGAGGCCCTGCGGTTGATGCCCCGGGCCAAGCGCGGCTTCGAACGTCATTACCTCGGGTCCACGCTGCGCGCTGCACGGTAGCAGGGAATCCAGCGGCGCCCAACGCGGGGGAAATGCCCTCGGCAGGCCGGCGCCCGGAACCCGTCCGGGACACCCTGGCGCGGGCGGTTTCGCTATACTTGCCTGCAAGAACAAGCTCTTTTCGCTGGATGACTGCACAGGGATTCCCGGACACCCATGCGCCTGACCGACCTGAAACGACCCCGCTATGCGGTCCCGCTCGTTCTGCTCGTCGTGCTGGCGGTCGCCTGCGGCGTGGTCTTCCACCCCGCGTTCCAGAAGAAGATGCTGCTCGAACACGTCGGGCCACTGGTCGATTCGCTCGAGATCGGTTCCGTTCACCTCACCCCGTGGTCACTCGATTTCGATCGAGTCAGGGTCGGCTACCGCGGCGGAAAATTCCAGGCCGCACACGGTGCGCTGCGGTTCTGCCTGCTCGACCTGCTGCGCAGGAATCTCGATGTCGAGTCACTGGTCCTGCACGGTGCGCAGGCCGACCTGCGCGAGTTCAAGGCAGCGGAGACGCAATCACCACCCGCGCCGCCGGCCGGACCGTTCCCCGGTATCCTGGGCAGCCTCGACCAGGGATTCAGTTACACCCTGCTCCACGCGGACGTGAACCTCGAGGTGCAGTTGCCGGGACAGCGTTCCCTTGCGGCGACGCTGACCGGTCTCGGCATCCGGCCGGAGGCGCTCGGTATGCTGACGCTGACGGCGCGCTTCAATACCGGCAAGCCGAACGACCACCTCGGTCTCACCAGCCGCATGTTCCTCACCCAGCAAAGGCACGGCCGCTTCCCGGCGCTGGAGGCCTTCCTCCACTTCAAGGCCGCACTGGCCGCACTGCCCCGGGCCGAACAGGCCGATCTCACGCTGAATGCGCAAGCGGCCGGCGGGGCCGCCGGCGGACAGGCCGGCCACCGCGCCGAGCGCTGGCTGCTGACGCTGCGGCAGGACGACAACAGCGGAAAACAGCGCTCCGCGCTGGAGCTGCACGGCGACTATGACGGCAACGACGGGCAGTTTGCGGGCAGCTACCGGCTCACCGCCAACGAGCGGCTGGTACAGCCGTATGCCGGGACCACCCGGATACCCTCCGCCGAGGAAGCACTGAGCGGCGCACTCGATTTCAATCTCGCCGACCTGACCGGCAGCATGACCTTCGTCAGCGATCTGCTGGTCAGCGGGCTGCGCAAGACGGAGGGCGGTGCGCAACTGCCCGAATACCTGCGTCTGAAGAACAACTTCCGTGTAGCGCTGCTGCCCGACCTGCAGCTGCGGGTCGAGACCATCGACTCCGGCATGACCGACGACAGGCGGCGCACGAATCTCACCACGAAGCTGCCGGCCGACCTGCACGTTCCGTTGCAGAACATCAGCGGCTTTATGCGGCAGGAAAACACGCTGCTCGAGTTCGACCTGCCGGAGATCCCGCTGACGTGGTGCAATGCGTTCCTCCCGGGCAACCCGATCACCGGCGGCAACCTGACCGGTGCGTTCACCGTCACCAACGACCCGAGTTCCGCGCTCCACATCAAGCCGCGCACGCCGCTGCGGATCACCGCCCTGGGCATCCGCCAGGCGGACGGTACCGGCTACCGGGACCTGGACGTGTCGGCCATGCCGGCAGTTACCTACGCCGGGAACACCCTGCACATCGCGCTGGACAAGGTAGCGATCACTGCCGGCACACGGCAACTGGGCGGCGCCGGCGCCCGCGTGACGCTGCCGCTGGACAAGAACCACAAGGGCAGCATCAGTGCGCAACTCGATGCCGACCTGAACGTGCGCAACTTCGCCGATTTCCTGGCCGGCAGACCCCGGCATGACCGCAACCTGCCGCGCCACCTGGAACTGTCCGCGACCGCCCGTCTCCGGCAACGCCACGGAACCATCGAGGTCAGCCAGCTCGACGCCGGCGTCACGAAAGACCATCGTACCCGCCTGCTGGCACTGCAGCTGAAACAACCGCTGCGCCTGGCGGACACGCAAGACGGCCGGCAACTGCGCAACGACAAGGGCACGCTCGCCGCGCTCACGGTCAGTGACATCCGGCTCGGCTGGTTCTCCGGTTTCCTCCCGGGCACCACCCTGCAGGGCAACCTGCACCGCGCGCGTCTCGAACTCCGTGCCGATGGCCCGGGGCGGTTCCGCCTGGCGGCGTCCGCCCCGCTACGGCTCGATCATGTCACGGTCAGCGGCAAACAGGGGCCCTTGCTCGAACAGGTCGGTGTCTCGTTGCGACCCGAACTGCGCGTGGCGGATGGCACCACGATCGGCTACCGCGATCTGGACATCCGTGCCCAGGAGCAACCGCTGCTGTCGGGCAACGGACGCATCACCCTGCCCGGCCGGAAGGGCCAGCCGCTGCGGGCCGCAGGCCGGCTCACGGCGGAGCTGCAGGGACTCTCGCAGCAACCCGTCATTGCCGGGTTGTTGCAGGCCGCCGTTACCGAACCGGTCCGTCTGGAATCCGACTACCGGCTGGCACTGTACGCGAACCACGTCGATATCGACCGGCTGTCGGCCAGCCTGCGCTACCAGGATAGCGAACCCCGTCTGTCCCTGCAGGCGGATTCCGGCATTCGCGTGCGCACCCGCCTGGGACGCCGCCAGTCCGAACTGGGCCGCGCGCGCGGCAGGATCACGCTGACGGCCCACAACCTGGACGCCGTCCCGTTTGCAAAGATCCTGGCGGCGCGCGGGTTGTCCTTCCACAGCGCCAACGGCAAGCTGCAGCTCAGCTCGGACGGGCGTGCGATGACCCTGGACACGGTCGAGCCGCTGGAGATCACCGGCGTGTCCCTGCACTCCGGCACGGCCACCCTGCTGCAACCGTTCACCCTGCACGTCGACTCCGGAATGCAGGTCGAGGGAGACCGGTTGCACGCACAACTGAAACCGTTCAGCGTGACATTCGACCGGGACAAGGGCGCGCATACGCTGGATGGCACGGTCGACCTCGTGCTGACCGGCAATGGTGACCGCGTGCGCGCCGGGCCGATCGACGCCGATCTCAAGGTCCGGCTGCCGGCGCTGCTCGACCAGCCCGTCCTCCTGCCCGGCCACACCCTGACCCGCGGCGAACTGGACACCGTGGTGAAACTCGACGCGGACGGGCGGCTCAGCGCCAGTGCACGGGTGCACGACCTGCAGGCACGCCAGGCCCTGCCCCTGCAGGAACTGGTATGGCAGGCCGACGGACACATCGATCCGGACGGCAGCTTCGCCATCAAGGCGCCGCTCACGACGCAGGGCAAGTCCGGCAACAGCAGCCTGCACATCGCGGCGACCCACTCCATGCACGCGGCCGACAACGACGAGGTGACCGTCAACATCGACAGTCCGATGTTCTATCTCAACGACGTCCTGAACACGCTCCGTGCGATCGGCGGGAAACAGGCCGCAACCGGGGCTGCAGCGCAGCGCAAGCGCGGGGCGCAGCAGGAAAACGTGGCCACGGCAGCCGACGCTACACAGCCGGACACGCGCGCGTTCTGGGACCACACCGGCTACAGCACACGCATCCGCTTCAACATGGACAAGCTGTACTACACCGACTACCTGGCCATCCAGGATATCCACGCCCACGCCGAGCTGTCGCACGGGCGCCTCGCGCTGCGTGATTTCACGGCCCGTTTTCACGCCAGCCCGCTCAGCGCGGACGGCACCCTGGACTTCATCCCCGGGGCAACTCCGTACGATCTCCGGCTGAACGCGGGCGTCAACCAGTTTGACCTGGCACGTTTCTTCCGCGAACTCGATCCCCGCGCGCAGCCACGCGCCGAGGGACTGTTCGATGTCAGCCTCGTTGCCTTCGGGAAGTCTCCCAACATGGCGCAGTACCGCAACAACCTGTACTTCGACGCACACCTGCACAGCAGGAAGGGCCTGTTCCGCCTGCTCGACCCCAACAGCCCGCTGGTGCAGGGCAGCACCGGGCTGGCCGGCGGCATCGGGGAAGTGGTCTCCTACGTGCCCACCAGCCTGTTCGGACTGGGCACGGTTTCGCGGCTGGTCAACTACATCAAGGTGATCCCCTACGACAAGATCGACATCCACCTCACCCGGGATGCCTCGCGCAACGTGCAGATCCGGGAGTACGTGGTACAGAGCCCGGAGATCCTGTTCACTGCCAGCGGTGGCATCCAGTACCAGCCGGGCAAGGACGTTCTGCACAGCCCGCTCGCCATGGATGCCCGGCTCGGCGTGCGCGACAAGGGGGCAGCCATTCTCTACGATATGGACCTGCTGAAATCGGGCAAGGATGCCTGGGGCTACTCGCAGGGACCGGACATCCAGTTCCGGGGCACCCCGGCCAACCCGGTATCGAACCTGGACGACATCATCTCCAGGGCGGCGCAGGGCATGATACTGGGCGCGATCACCCGCCCCATCTCGGGCCTGATCGGCAACATCAGATACCGCTGGTTCGGCAACCGCAAGCCCCCGGTGGAATACCGGCCGGGCGAGTCTCCGCAGGCAGCACCACCGGCAGCGCCGGCAGCACCGCAGTGACCGCCGGGCCCGACCGACCGGACGCCTCAGGCAGGTATCGCGTCGCGAGATCACCGGCGTGGAAAATCCCGGCAACCGGCCCCCTGCGGGCGCACCGGCGGCTGGACCCGCCCGCGAGGGTATACTGCCGGACCGGACACGGAGACCCGACCCATGCACCTGATGAAGACCTACCTGCCGGCCCTGCTGCTCGTCCTGGCCGGGTTCGTCGTGGCCTGGCGCTTCGTGCAACCGGCGCCCCCGCGCAGCATCACCATCGCGACCGGCGCGCCGAACGGGGCCTACACCCTGTTCGCCGGGCGCTACCGGGCGCTGCTCGCGGAGAACGGCATCACGCTGCAGATTCGGGAGACGGCGGGGACGGTCGAGAATCTCGCCTTGCTGCAGGCCGGCCAGGTTGATCTCGCCTTCGTGCAGGGCGGTGTCGCCGGGGCGGGAACCGGCGCCGGCCTCGAGTCCCTGGGCAGCCTGTACTACGAGCCGCTGTGGCTGTTCTACCGCAGGCCGGCACACGCGGACCGGCTGACCGACTTCCGGGGATTGCGCCTGGCGACGGGGCAGCCCGGCAGCGGCACCCACGCCCTGGTCCAGACCCTGCTCGAAGACAACCACCTCGAGGCAGACACGGATCACCTCCTGCCCCTGGGCGGTGACGAGGCACTCGGTGCACTGACCGAAGGCCGGGTCGACGCGGCCATGTTCGTGGCCGCGCCCAGCGCGCCGCTGATCCGTACGCTGTTGCACCGCCAGGATATCCGCCTGATGTCCTTTGCGCGTGCCGCGGCCTACACACGCATCCACCATGCCCTGGCCACGCTCACCCTGCCCGAGGGCACGATCGACCTGCAGGCAGACATCCCGCCGCACGCAACCACCCTGCTGGCCGCCACGGCCAACCTGGTTGCCCGCGAGGACTTCCATCCGGCCCTGGTGAGCCTGCTGTTGCAGGCCGCCACCCGCGTGCACGGCGCCGGCGGCCTGTTCGAACAACCAGGCGAATTTCCCTCCGCGTCGAACGTCGATTTCCCGCTCAATCCGCACGCGCAACACTACTACCGTTACGGCCAGCCGTTCCTGCAACGCTACCTGCCGTTCTGGACCGCCAACCTGATCGACCGCCTGAAGATCATGTTGCTGCCGCTGATCACCCTGCTGGTCCCCATGTTCAAACTCATGCCGCCGGTGTTTCGCTGGCAGGTGCGCAGGAAGATCTACCGCTGGTACCGGGAGCTGCAGGCACTGGACGCGCAGACACCGGCGGAGACGCCCGCCGCCCGGTTCCGGGAGATGCTGCAGCAGCTCGATGCGATCGAGGAGGAAGTCCGCCAGGTACGGGTGCCCCTGTCCTATCGCGATGAACTCTACAACCTGCGACTGCACATCGACCTGGTGCGCCAGCGCCTGCAGGCAACACGAGAATGAACGGGAACGGGTCGATCCCGCACAGGTTTGGACAAATCAAATCAACAAGCGAATAATATCGCTGTAATCGATATTATGGTCCGGAAATACCCCGTTGGACATCGAACAGGCCCGCACCTTTCTCGCCATTGCCGCCCATGGCAGCTTCCTGGAGGCGGCCCGGCGGCTGCACGTAACCCAGTCGACGGTCAGCGCGCGGATCCAGCACCTGGAGGAGGAGCTGGGCGCCCGGCTGTTCGTGCGCAACCGCGCCGGGGCCAGCCTGACGCCGGCCGGACAGCGTTTCCTGCAACATGCCAAGAACCTGGTCCTGACCGTGGACCAGGCGCGTCACGACGTGGGACTGCCCAGTCGCTATCGAGCCAGCCTGCGGGTCGGCGGGCGGATCGCGTTGTGGGAAGGATTCCTGCCCAACTGGGTCGGCTGGATGCGACGCACGGCAGCGGACGTTTCCATCCGCAGCGAGATCGGCTTCGAGGAAGACCTGATGCGCCGGCTGATCGAAGGGACGCTCGATATCGGGCTGATGTACACGCCCAGCCATGCCCCCGGGCTGGCGGTGGAACACCTGTTCGACGAAACCCTGGTGATGGTGAGCTCCCGACCGGACACCCGCTGGCCGGGTGACGACTACATCTACGTGGAATGGGGGCCCGGCTTTTACGCCCGGCACCGCGAGCACTTTCCCGACCTCGAGCGGCCGGCGCAGGTCGTCAACATCGGCTGGCTGGGCATTCAGCTGATCCTGGCGAACGGCGGTTCCTGTTTTCTGCCCGTGCGCATGGCACGCCCCCTGCTCCGGGATGGACGCCTGTTCCGGGTCACCGACGCCCCCGAGTTTCCGCACCCGGCGTACATGGTGTTTCCGCGCGCGACCGACAGCGAGGTACTGCACCAGGCCCTGACGGGATTGCGGGACCTCGCACTGCAGGAACAGGCGCGTACCGAAGCCGACCCCGCGCTGCCGCTACCCAGCGCCTGACGCCGGACACGGGCGGGACGTTGACAGGCTGTCAATGCTCGCCCTTGGTACGCAACAGGCCCGCCAGCCGGTTGCCCTGTTTCTGGGGGCCGCCAAACGGGAACAGCCGGTGCAGGTAGCGGTTGGACCCGCGTTCCGGGTCCCAGACCTGGCGGAAATGCCGGATCATGTCGCGCACACTGGCCTGCTGGCCGTGTTCGGCATACTGCGCGCGCAGGAAGCGGATCACCTCCCAGTGCTCGGCCGTGAGCGCCAGCCCTTCCTGCGCGGCCAGGGTCCGGACAAAGGCTTCCGACCAGTCCGCCGGGTTCACCAGGTAACCCTCGCCGTCGGTCAGGACCGGGTGGCCATCCACTTCCACGGCACGGGTCGTCATGCCCGGATAGGCATTGCTGCCGGACGGAAATTCACCCGGCGTGCCGGTGGAATCGTTCGCCGCCTCGGTGATGGACCACAGCGCCACCCGGATTTCCCCGTCGAGGCGCCCGTGATAGCGCTCCACGCCGGAGACCAGCACCTTGCCGCTGCCGGGTGGCAGGTCGAAACGCGCAATGCCGCTCCGGTCGGTCAGCACCGGGGCCGTCGCCTGGTCCGCCGCATCCATCTTCAGCACCACCGGGGTGCGCTTCAGGGGCTCGTTCGTGAATTTCATTTCCACCCGTACCGCGATCATCGTCCTCTCCTCGTTCGCCAACCCGTGCCCGGTCCGTCCCTGCATCACCCCGGCCAGCGCACCTGTTGCACCGGCCGGATAATCTGCGGCCGTTCCCGTGCCTTTGAATATATGCGCAAATTCTGATGTTATAAAACGATATTTATCGAATATTAGTATCGAATTTATCAATATGTAACCGGCCACCGCGCGCCCGGTCAGGCAGACAGGCCGGTCGCGCCAGCCTCCGGGAAAGCGCGTCCGATCACGTCCCGGGCGGTGCGCCTGCAGCCGTACGGACACAATCCCGGGTGAGTCAGAACGTGATTGCCGCGCGCCGGCACCTCGGGGACTGCGCGGGATGAGACGGACCGGCCGCAGCTGGCACTGACGGCGAATCCCGCGAAATTTGCGGGATTGCTGCGGTTAACGGACGGGAAAAGCGCGTATCGTGTCCTTCACGCGTCTATGGATCAGCCGCCGGGGTGGAGGTGGAGTCAGGCGGTCTGCAGGGTGTAGCCACGCAGTTCGCCGGCAAACTCCTGCAACACCTGGATACCGGAGGATTCCGCCTCGGCGCACCATTGCTCCAGCCGTTCCACGCGCGTCGCCCCGTTGTTCGCGGTATGTGTCCACAGGGCCTTGAGCTGGGTCTTGAAGCGGTACACCGTGTCCAGTAACCGGCTGTTCTGCAACGCGCTGTTCAATGTGGCACGGGTCCTGGTGTCGAGCACGATATCCTCGCGGGTCATCAGCCTGCGCACCTGGCGCAGCACCCGGCGGCACGCGCTGCTGGCGAGCTGGCGTTCGGCCCGCACCGCCGGCCGGATGACCTTGCGCCCGTACAGCGTGAGGATATGGTAACGGTCGCGCAGCACGGCACGCAGGGTGTCGAGATCCACCATCCCCTTCTCCCGCCGGATGCAGATCCTGGGCATTACGCGCCGCACCTCCGCCAGCCGCAGAACGGCCAGTAGCCGGATGTAGAGCCAGCCGATGTCAAATTCCCACCACTTGTTGGAAAAGCGCGCCGAATAGGGAAAGGCGTGGTGATTGTTGTGCAGCTCCTCGCCACCGATCAGGATGCCGACCGGAATCAGGTTGCGTGAGGCATCCTCGGTCTCGAAGTTGCGATAGCCCCGGTAATGACCGAGCCCGTTGATCACGCCGGCCGCCCAGAACGGAATCCAGACCATCTGCACGGCAAAGACCGCCAGCCCCGCCAGGCCGAACAGCAGGAGATCCGTCAGTGCCATGAGCACGATACCCAGGTACGGAAAGCGGCTGTACACGTGACGCTCGAGCCAGTCATCGGGCGTGCCGTTGCCGAAGTGTTCCAGGGTCTGTGCGTTGCGTGCCTCGCGCTGGTAAAGGCCGGTGCCACCGAACAGTACCCGCATAATACCCACGACCTGGGGACTGTGCGGATCCTCCGGGGTTTCGCACTTCGCATGGTGCTTGCGGTGGATCGACACCCATTCCCGGGTCACCATGCCGGTCGTCAGCCACAGCCAGGCGCGGAAGAAGTGGCTCACCGCCGGGTGCAGGGTCAGTGCGTTATGTGCCTGGCAGCGATGCAGAAACAGGGTGACTGAGGCGATGGTAAGGTGGGTCAGGGCCAGCGTGGCGGCGATATGACCCCAGAGTGACAGATTCAACAGACCTTCGGACATGGCGTTCTCATGAATGCAGCGTAAAGGGTGCCGGCTTTACTGGGTGGGAATTTGATAACTGGCGATCAATGGCGTGTTCCGTGGCTGGCGGTAGTAAATTATGGTGTGGTGCCCGCTCCCGGTATGCCAACCACTATAGAGGTGAATATCCACAACCGTCAACTCTCGCTGGCCCTGTCACGGCAGTCGCTGCACTTTCCGGTTGCATGACCGGCATTCCGCCTACCCGCAATCCGGGCGACCATCCGGGCAGCGTCACCAGCCCGTAGCGACGACAACGGGTTGCTGCCGCAGGGTGTACCATGGTCTGTACCGTGGCCCGTATCGCCACCGAACGAGGACCTCTTCATGAGTCAACTGCTTGCCGGGCTGGTCATCTTCCTTGGCGTTCACTCGATCTCCATCGTCAACGACGACTGGCGCAACCGGATGGCCGCCCGCACCGGTGAATGGACCTGGAAAGCCGCCTACGGGCTCATTGCACTGCTCGGCCTGCTGCTGATCGTGCGCGGCTACGGTCTCGCCCGCATGGACCCGGTGGTGCTGTACAGCCCGCCGCAGGTACTGCGCCTGCTGGCCGTCGGGCTGATGCTGCCCGTGTTCCCCCTGCTGTTCGCCGCCTACCTGCCCGGGCGCATCCGCGACGTCACCCGCCACCCCATGCTCGTGGCGACCAAGCTCTGGGCGTTCGCCCACCTGCTGGCGAACGGCACCCTCGCCGCCGTGCTGCTGTTCGGCGGATTCCTGGCCTGGGCCGTCGCGGACCGCATCTCGCTGCGGCACCGCACAGCCCGTCCCGTACCAGGTGCGCCGCCATCCGGCCGCAACGACGTAATCGCCGTGGTGCTGGGCCTGCTGCTGTATGCCGCCTTCGTGATGTGGCTGCACCGCGACCTGATCGGCGTACCGGTCATCGGCGGGTAGCCTGGCACACGGCACCTGCGTCCCTGGCACCGCTGGCTCCCGGCGGAGCGCGGCCGCGCTGCGGCATTGTGATATCTCAATGCCGCCCGGAGCGGGTTCTGGAACCATAGCCGCATGCAGCGGGATCACCGGCCGGCACCCGGCAACGACGCCCCGACTGCGGGCCGGCCGGGAACCGTGCATCGCAACCCTCCACTGCCCACCGACAAGGAGCACACGCATGCCCGACATCAACAAGCTCATCGACAACCCGGACACCCCCAGCCCGCGCCGCGCCGACCGCGAACTCGACCTGGCGGGCTGGAACGAGGACGTAGGCCGGCGCAACGCCCGGCAGGAAGGTATCACGCTCACGGACGCGCACTGGGAGGTCGTGCACTGGCTGCGCCGGGAGTACCTGGAACAGGGGCCGGCCCCGCACGGCCGCGCACTGAGCGACCGCCTGGACGCGGCCTTCGCCGCACGCGGCGGACGCAGGCACCTGCGCCGCCTGTTCCCGAACGGGCCGGTCGCGCAGGGGATGCGTATCGCCGGCCTGCCGCTGCCGCCCCACACCGAAGACGAGGGCTTCGGCATCAGCCGCTGAACGCGGACCGGTCGCGCGGGATTGCGCAGCGGGAAATCACCATGGGCCGGACAGGAGGCGCGGACTGCCTCCATCGCCGCAGCAACCGGAACTTCCTGGCCGGGCATGGCAACGACTTCAACGGGCGTTTCTACGGTTGCGTACCGGCATGTCCGCTCAGGTGGCAAGCCACCAGGCCGTCGCCATGCCGGCGACGGCGCTCAACAGCAGCGGCGCACCGACGCGGTATGCCAGGGCACGCCTGCCGATCACCGTCGCCATGCCCGCCTTGGTCAGGTTGTTGACCGCGGCGGCGATCACGATGCCCAGCGCCGCCACGCGCAGCGTCAGGTCATCCTGGGTAAGTTGCGCCAGCGACAGGGTGATGGCGTCCACATCCGCCAGGCCCGAGGCTGCCGACAGCGCCAGCACGCCGGTATCGCCGAACCAGCTCTGCAGTGCCTTGCCAAGCAGCATGATCAGCGTCAGCAGGATCCCGAAACCCAGTGCGGTCTTCAGCTCCAGCGGATTCTTCAATGAGGTCATCACCTGTGCCTGTTGCGGGGCACCGGAATACCAGTACCAGGCAGCCGGCAGGTAGACCACGCAGCACATCACCAGCGACGGCAACAGCAGCGGCCGGACCAGCGCAGGGTTGAGCACACCCGCGATCAGCACCATGCGCGGGAACATGGTCCCGCAGGCAAGCAGGATGCCCGTGGCCAGCATGCCGTCGAGCGCCGCATCGCCGCCGCGAACCATGCGCGAGAAATGCAGGGTCAGCGCGGTCGACGAGGACAGCCCCCCGAACAAGCCGGTGAAGACCGTGCCCTTGCGCGTGCCCCCGATCTTCACGGCGAAGTAGCCGACGAAGGAAATCGTCGCGACCATCACGACCAGCCACCAGATCGCGTAGGGATTCAGTGCCTGCCAGGGGCCGTAGCCGCGATTCGGCAGCACCGGCAGCAGGACCACCGAGATGAGGAGCAGTTTGAGGATGGCGCGCAGTTCCATGCCTTTCAGTGCACCGACCCAGCGGTGCAGTACCGGCTTGTATCCCAGTAACAACGTGGTGATCACCGCAGATGCCGCGGCCACGGCCGGTTCGCCCTGCCCCGCGAGCGCTCCCAGCACGAAGGTCAGCAGGCCGGTCACCAGGCTGGTGATGCCGATGTCGTCGCTGCCCCGTCCCAGGCTCAGCATATAGACCGTCGCCAGCACGCCGGCGAGTGCGACGAAGGCGAGCCCGATGATCAGGGGTCCGTGCACCTGTGCCAGCAACGCCGTGCCGCCACCGAGCAAACCGATCAGGCCGTAGGTACGCACCCCCGCGATGCGTTCTCCTTCGTCCGTTTCACGCTCCTTCCAGCCGCGCTCCAGGCCGATGAGCAGGCCGATGGCGAGGGCGGCACCGAGGTGGTAATAGACCAGTTGTTCCGTATTCATGGTGCGACGGCTCTGCTGCCTGCATGGCGGGTTGCACACCAACCCCGCCGCAGGCTCAGGCACCGGGTTTCCATGAAAAGCTGCCGGTAATCCGCCGGTCGGGGAAGGCCGTGCGGATGAAGATCCCGGCATGTATCACCAGAAGCACACAGGGATGCCAGGTTGCGCGATCGAAAGGAAACGCTGTCAGGGAGGAGCATGCGATTACCGTACACCAAAGTGCAGCTCACGGTCACTGACCGGTGTGAACGATTCGAATCCGTAATTGTCGGCTACAGTATCAAGGCCGGTCCTCGAAAGGGCCCCGTCCAGGCACGCCACCGGCACGACGGCATTCCCCTGCGGCCAGTGTCTCTTTCCACGCCGGGTGGCAGCAGCGGCCCGGACCAGGGCGGAGTCACCGGCGTTCGTCAGCGCGGCGAGCGCACGGCGAAGACAGGCACGGCGCGCCGACACGCCCCGCCAGCCTGCTAGCGTCCCGGGACCGGCACATAGCGATCAGGAGGTCTGTCATGGAGAAGCCCGAACATACCGACCGTACCAGCCCGTCCCCCCGGGACACCCGTGATGTGAAGCTGCGCGAAATTACGGCGGCGGTGGGTGATGATGCACCGACTCCCCTGCGCATCATGCTCAACCACACCCGCCGGATGATGTACGAGGCGCACCAGGTAATCCACCATCAGGGCAGCCCGATCGACTGCGTCACGTTCATCACCTCGGGCATGCTGAAACTCGTCGTCCATCTCCCGAACGGGCGCGCGCGCATCGTACGCCTGCACCGACCCGGCTCGGTACTCGGCCTCAGCGGTCTGCGTAACTGCAGCCATGAACACACCGCCATGGCGCTGACGCCTGTCACCGCGCTGCGTCTGCCGCTCGCCGCCATCCAGCGTCTGCGTACGGATGACCCGGAAACCTATATCAACCTGATCGAACGCTGGCATGACTATCTCCATGACGCGGACATCTGGATCACCCAGTTCTCCACCGGATCGATCCGTGCCCGCGTCGCACGCCTGCTGTCGTTCCTGTCGGAATTCAGCAGCGAACCCAGCGGCGACCAGGTCCGCCTGCTGACCTGCGAGGAGATGGGTTCCGTGCTGGGGGTCACTACCGAGAGCACCAGCCGGATACTCGCTGAATTCAAGCGCGCACATATTCTCACCAGCAGTGACGGCAGGTCGCCCGAGACCTATCACGCCAATCTTGGACGCCTGCAGCATATTGCCGAGCAGGTATAACGGCGGCCGCGCACCCGCCGCGCCTTTCCGCACGATCCCTACACTGGACCCCGTGCTGTGTAGTGTCATTGCAGATTCGCAATGTCAGCCGGCCGGTTCGCAGTTAAGGTTTGCATGCGAAAGAAACGACGGCCCTGCCGCGCGATCGGGCGCGGCGGTGGCTGTTCAGGGGTCCGCGATGATGACCGACCACTATCCCTACAGGCTGGCAGCGGTCTACCCGGACCAACACACGGCTGACACGGCCCTGGACACCGTAATTGCGACCGTAACCGATGACATCAGGGCAGTCGGACTCGAACCGAATGCCAGCGATGTCGACGCGGCGATCGGCCAGGACAGCGTCACGACCGGCGAGACGCTGACCAGGGTCGCGGCAGGCGCACCGGAGCTGTTTGTCAGTGCGCCGGTCGTCGCCCCCCTCATCGTACTGGGCTACGGCGGTGTGTTGGGCGGAACGGCCGGTTCCATTCATGGCCTCAGGCTGCGCGAGCACGTGTTCGCAAACCTGGTGAAGGATGCCCTCAGGGCGGACTTCCATGTCGTGATATTTCACGCGGCAAGCGCAACGGCACGCCGGCAGGCCGCAACCGCGCTCGACGGGACGCTGTCCGGGCACTGAGCAGCTGCCTGCCAGCAGCGGAGGATTCTGGCCTGCGCCGCAACCTGCCCGCCTGCAAGCCGGCCGGACGGACAGCAAGGTCCGGGCAGCTGCCCCGGACCGGGAACGATTGAAAATTATCAATGCCACCGGACCAGTGATGATTTCCAATGAGCGCATTCCCGGATGTCGCCGGCACGGCGCGCAGGCGGCATCCGCGGAAAATCGACAGACTCGTCAGATACCCCTTACGGAGGTGTTACATGCACAGGATTCACAAACTGCCAGCATTGCCTTACTCGCTGGATGCGCTGGAACCGTACCTTTCCCGCGAAACGCTGGAGTACCATTACGGCAAGCACCACGCCGGTTACGTCTCGAATCTCAACAGGCTGATCGAGGGGACGGAATTCGCACAGAAAGAGCTCGATGACATTGTCCGGACCGCGACGGGCACCGTTTTCAACAATGCGGCGCAGGTCTGGAACCATACATTCTACTGGAACTGCCTGAGTCCCGACGGCGGCGGCAAACCCGATAACGAGGTGGCCCAGGCCATCCGGGACGATTTCTCCTCGTTCGATGCCTTCTGTGACCGCTTCAACAAAGCAGCGGCCGGTCACTTCGGCTCCGGCTGGGCCTGGCTGGTTCAGCAACCGGACGGCCGGCTCGAAATCCTGAGTACCGCAAACGCCGACACGCCGCTGCGCAACGGCGCGACAGCGCTGCTCACCTGCGATGTCTGGGAACACGCCTATTATATCGACTATCGCAACAGCCGCGCCGACTACCTGCAGGCGTTCTGGAGACTCGTCAACTGGAAGTTCGTGAACGCACGCTATCTTGAATGCGGCGGGCGCGAGCGGCACGCGCGGGTGGTGAACCAGTAGCAACGGACGAGCATGGCCGGCACCGCTGCGGCGGGGCAAGCGCCGCCGCCGGGGGTGCCGGTCGCAGGGCGTCCGGGGTGGGGCAATACGGAATCAGGCTGCGGGGTCGGGGTCGTAACCGCCGCGCTCCTGCTTACCGGACAGATAGCGCTCGAGCCTGGCAAGCACCTGCTCGAGCGCACCGCTGGCGATGACGCCGTCCAGGACGTCCTGCGCCTGAAATTCCCTGCCCGGGACACGGCTGATGCGTGTCACAAGCACCTCCTCGTTGCTGCCCCGGCAGATTTCGAATACCTCGCTGCCATCGGCAGCGGCAGCCCACTGCCAGTGCAAGGCACGCCCGCTGGCGACACTGTAAGCGCCGAAGCTTTCCAGCCGCGCGCGCTCCGCGCCGGAGAAGGGATTGTCAGACAAACGGATAATATCAGCCATACCTGTCTCCACTCCGGATCGTGTGTTTACCCGCAGCCATGCGTCCGCAGCATACGGCTGCCGGTTCCTGTCCTGGAGCAAACCGCATCGCGGTCGCCCGCACATTGAAAATTCTCAATGCCGGAAGAGCGTTGCGATTCTTTAATCGGAGCGGAACGGTGAATCACGGGACCAGCGGCACTGCAGGCCGGATACCCGGACGTACGCCACTGGAAGCATGGCGTGCTCCGTTGCCTCCCGCGGCGATCGCGCCATGCGCCGTGACTGAAGCGACCAGGATATACACCATGTCACTACCCATCGAGGACTACGCCCTGATCGGCAACACCCGCACGGCCGCACTGGTCGGCCGCGACGGATCGGTGGACTGGCTGTGCGTGCCGCGCTTCGACTCCGCGGCCTGCTGCGCCGCCCTGCTTGGCAACCCGGACCATGGCCGGTGGCTGCTTGCACCGGACGCGCCGCCCCGGGCAGTGCGCCGTGCCTACCGCGACGGCACGCTGGTTCTGGAAACGGAATTCGATAACGAACAAGGCACCGTTCGTATCACCGACTGCATGACACACTGGGACGATCGTTGTGACCTGGTGCGCATCGTGGAGGGCCTGCGCGGCAGCGTCGATATGCGCTGTGAACTGACGATCCGTTTCGACTATGGCACGGTGACCCCATGGGTGCAGCGTACCGACGACGGCCTGCTGGCCACTGCGGGACCCGACAGCCTGCAGTTGCACAGCCAGGTGCCGCTGCACGGCGAAGACATGAGCTCGGTCGCGACATTCTCCGTCGAGGCCGGTCGCATGCTGCCGTTCGTGCTCACCTATTTTCCTTCCCACCGCGAGGCGCCACTGCCGGTCGACCCGTACAGCGCCTGCCAGGAGACCACCCGCTGGTGGCGGGAGTGGAGCAGGAAATCCGGTTACCGCGGGCTGTACGCCGACGCGGTCGAGCGATCGCTGATCACACTCAAGGCACTCACCTATGCGCCCACCGGTGCCATCGTGGCGGCGCCGACGACCTCGCTACCCGTATATCCCGGTGGCACGCGCAACTTCGACTACCGGTATTGCTGGCTGCGCGACGCCACGTTCACGCTCTACGCGCTGCTCATTGCAGGCTACACCGCCGAGGCCTGCGCCTGGCGGGAATGGCTGCTGCGGGCCGCGGCAGGCCGACCGCAGGACCTGCAGATTCTCTACGGGATCGCCGGCGAGCGGCGCCTCAGCGAGAGCGAGTTGCCCGACCTGCCCGGATACCAGGGAGCGACCCCGGTACGGGTCGGCAATGCCGCCTACTCGCAGCGCCAGCTTGATGTCTACGGCGAGGTGTTCGATGCCCTGCACCTGGCACGGCGCAGCAGACTGGGACCGACTGCCAGGACCTGGGACCTGCAACGGGTCCTGCTCGACTTCCTGGAGTCGAACTGGCAGGAACCGGACTCCGGCATCTGGGAAGTGCGCGGCCCGCCACGCCATTTCACCTATTCCAAGGTCATGGCGTGGGTCGCCTTTGACCGCGCCGTGAAGGCGGTGGAGCACTTCGGGCTCGAAGGACCACGCGCACACTGGCAGGCGCTGCGTGACAGCATTCACCGGGAGGTCTGCAGCCGCGGCTTCGATCGGGAACGTGGCACCTTCGTCCAGGCCTACGACAGCCGTGAGCCGGACGCCAGTCTGCTCATGCTTCCGCTGGTGGGTTTCCTGCCGGCGCAGGACCCGCGTATGCGCAACACGGTAGCGACCATCGAGCGTGAACTCACCGCCGGCGACGGCCTGGTGCGGCGCTACCGCAGCGACCGGGTGGACGACGGTCTGCCGGCCGGCGAAGGGGTGTTCCTGCCCTGTTCCTTCTGGCTGGTCGACAACCTCGCCATGACCGGGCGCCACGACGAGGCCCGCGCGCTGTTCGAACGGTTGCTTGAACTGCGCAACGACGTCGGGCTGCTGTCGGAGCAATACGATCCCGACAGCCGGCGCCTGCTGGGAAACTTTCCGCAGGCCTTCACGCATATCACCCTCGTCAACAGCGCACGCAATCTGACCCGTAGCGGCGGCCCCGGCGAGCACCGCGCAGGCGACCACGAGCACCGGGGGGCGCCGACCTGACCCCGTCCGCGCCGGTGCCCGCCCGGAAAGGCCCGCGCTCAATCCCGCTGGACGGGACAGGGCGAAGGCTGCGGCCTGTCGCGCCGGCGGGCACAGGATCAGACGCCCCCGTGCCCCGCACGCCGGTTCCGACCGCCTGCCGCACCCGCAGATTATGATCTACACTGCATGGCAGGCCCCCCCGAACCCCCCATCCAGCGGGAGGTATTCCCGGGGACTTCGACCCGGAGGGCGCCCGCCTGCCCTGCAGGGCTGACTGCGCGACCAACGGTGAATTCGCCCCACGCTTCCGGGACCGGGTGTGATCATACACGGGAGGTATTGCAACCGGTTGAAGATCGCATCGTTGCGGCAACCCGCGGCGGCGCGGCCAGGGAAGCGGCCGGGCGCGGACGGTTGCCAGCCCTGCAGGCAGTGCCCGCCGCGCCCGGGACGCAGGGAAACGGACGGCACACCCGGCCGCAAGGAGTTGCCCGATGCCCGAGACTGCACCACCTGTCACCCGTCCCCGCCACCCGGGGCCGTTCGCCATCAAGGACTGCGCGCTGGTCATGCTGGCCACCGGCAGGAAGGCACGCCAGCTGCAGGAATTCCGCCGCGAGCTGGCCGAGGTCGATGCCGCCAGTATCTATCACCATTTCTGGGGCGGCCTGCTGCAGACCCGCTTCGAGGAGCGCGAATACAACAATGACTTCGCCAACTGGGTATGGCACGGTGTCCATGATGCGGTACTCGCCGAGCGCCTTTCGGCGCTGGCGCCGACCGATTTTACCGACCTGGAGGCGTTACGCCATGCAATCCTCGAGCTCGTCGACCTGCGCCTGGACGAGGACGAATACCTGTCCTGGATGCGCGCGACCCGGCCGTTCGAGTTCGTCCGCTCGCAGATCGTGGTATTCAATACGCAACGGCAGTTGCAGCGGCCCGAGGATCTGGTATCCGCCATCGGACAATTCTCGGCCAGCAGCATTTTCTATCACTTCATCGACGCCCGGCGGCGCACGGCCAGCAGCCATGACGATTTCAGCGACTGGCTGACCGCCTTCGGTGACACCGTCAGCCCGGTACGGGAACGGCTTGCCGGCATCGATCCCTGGTTTGGCAGCCTCGGTGAACTGCGTAGCGAACTGACACAGGTGTTTGCCGCCTGCTTCCGGGAAACGACGTCATGAGCCTGCTGGAAACCTACGCACGGATCACCGGTGCCGATGTCATCGATCACCTGCGTCAACTCGCCGCCACCCTGGCAGGCGCGAAGGTCGTGCACGTCAATTCGACCCGTGTCGGCGGCGGCGTGGCCGAGATCCTGACCAAGATGATCCCCCTGTTCCGGGAATTCGGGATCGACGCAAGGTGGGAAGTCATCACGGGAGAGAGCGAGTTCTTCGAATGCACCAAGGGCATGCACAACACCCTGCAGGGCCTCCGGATTCCGCTCGACGCAAGCCTGCTCCGGGTGTACGAGGAGACCAACGCGCGCAACGCGGAAATCCTCCGCCCCGCACTGGAAGACGCGGACTTCGTCTTCATCCACGACCCGCAGCCGGCACCGCTGCTCTCCCATTGCCATGAGCGCCGGGGCAAGTGGATCTGGCGCTGCCACATCGACGTGAGTCACCCCTATCGCCCGGTGTGGAATTACCTGCGCCACTTCGTGGCACACTACGATGCGAGCATCTTTTCACTGGCCGCCTTTGCCCAGCAGCTGCCCCACCCGCAGTTCCTGGTCCCGCCCAGCATCGACCCGCTCAGCGAGAAGAACGTGGATCTGGGACCGGCAGTGATCCGGGAATGTTGCGAGCGCTACCGGATCGACCCGGAACGCCCGCTGGTCGTCCAGGTTTCGCGCTTCGACCGCTTCAAGGACCCGCTCGGGGTCATCCAGGCGTACCGGCTGGCGAAACAGCACCTGCCCGCCCTGCAACTGGTGCTGGCCGGTGGCGGGGCGACCGACGATCCGGAAGGCGAGGCGGTGCTGGCGGAGGTGCGGACCAGCGCGCAGGACGATCCGGACATTCACCTGCTGCTGCTGCCCTCCGATGCGCACCGGGAGATCAACGCACTGCAGCGTGCCGCCGACGTCGTGCTGCAGAAATCCATCCGCGAGGGTTTCGGACTGACCGTCACCGAGGCCATGTGGAAGGGCAAGCCGGTGATCGGCGGCAACGTGGGCGGCATCCGCCTGCAGGTGATCAACCACTACACCGGGTTCCTGGTGAACACTCCCGAAGGGGCGGCCCTGCGCATCCGCTATCTCCTGCATCAACCCGGGCGGATCCACTCGCTGGGGGAGAATGCCCGGGTATTCGTGCAGGACAACTTCCTGATCACCCGCCATCTGCGTGAGTACCTGACACTGATGGTGTCCCTGCTGCACGGCACACACGACCGGATCGAACTGGTCTAGCGGCACGAGGTGTCCGGATGGATACGGTCAGCCGCAAGCACCCGATGCCGTATGGCGCAGAGTTGCAGGACGACGGCAGCGTGCGCTTCCGGCTCTGGGCCCCGGCGGCCACGCGGGTCGACGTGTGTCTTGCCGGGGGCGGCCCGGAGCCACACACCGTGCTGCCCATGCACGCGGAGCCGGGAGGCTGGTTCCGGCTGGTCACCGGCCATGCCGCCGCCGGCACCCGCTACCGCTACCGCATCGACGGCGGCCGGGAAGTTCCCGATCCCGCCTCGCGCTTCCAGCCGCAGGACGTGCACGGGCCCAGCGAGGTGATCGACCCGGCCGCGTGGGCCTGGCGGGATTCCGCCTGGCAGGGCCGGCCCTGGGAGGAAACCGTGCTCTACGAGTTGCACGTCGGCTGCTTTACGCCACGGGGCGACTTTGCCGCCACAGGGGAAAAGCTCGACCACCTGACCGGCCTGGGTGTCACCGCGCTCGAACTGATGCCGGTGGCGGACTTTCCCGGCGCGCGCAACTGGGGCTACGACGGAACCTGCCTGTTCGCGCCCGATCACCGCTACGGCCGGCCCGAGGATCTCAAGGCACTGGTCGAGGCCGCGCATGCGCGGGGACTGATGGTCCTGCTGGACGTGGTATACAACCACTTCGGACCGGAAGGGAATTATCTTCACCTGTACGCACCGCAGTTCTTCACGCAGCGCCACCGGACACCCTGGGGTGACGCGATCAATTTCGACGCGCAGTCCGCCGACCCGGTGCGTCAGTTCTTCATTCACAATGCCCTGTACTGGCTCGAGGAATATCACCTCGACGGCCTGCGGCTCGACGCCGTGCACGCCATTGCCGATGACTCGCGGCCGGATATCCTCATTGAACTGGCACAACGGGTCCGGGATCACTTCCCTGAGAACCGGCACATCCACCTGGTCCTGGAGAACGACGACAACGCGGCGCACTACCTGGAGCGTGGCCCCGGCAACCGGCCACGCTGGTATGCCGCGCAGTGGAACGACGACCTCCACCACGCCCTGCACGCGCTGCTGACCGGCGAGACCGGCGGTTACTATCGGGATTACGCCGCTGACCCGGTGCGCCACCTGGGCCGCTGCCTGGCCGAGGGTTTCGACTACCAGGGAGAGGCATCGGCCTATCGTGGCGGCAACGCGCGTGGCGAACCCAGCGCACACCTGCCGGCCACGGCCTTCGTGACGTTCCTGCAGAACCATGACCAGACCGGCAACCGCGCCCGCGGCGAACGCATCACCACACTGGCCGGACCGGAACCGTTGCGCGCCGCACTGGCGCTGCTGCTGCTCGCCCCCTCACCACCGCTGCTGTTCATGGGCCAGGAATGGGGCTGCACCCGGCCGTTTGCCTTTTTCTGCGATTTCGCGGCAGAAACCGGCGCACAGGTGCGCGCGGGACGGCGCCGGATGTTTGCCAGCCTGCCGGAATTCCGTGCCCCGCAGGCTCTCGGGGAATTGCCGGACCCGCAGGATCCGGCGACCTTCCGTCGCTGCATCCTCGACTGGGACGCCTGCCGGCAGCCGGCCGGGCAGGCCTGGCTGACCTGGCACCGGGAACTGCTGGTCCTGCGGCAGCGCGAGCTGGTACCCCGGCTCCGGGACCTGACGGCACGGCAGACCGTCTGCACTCCACCGGGCAGGCGGGTGCTGTCCGCACGCTGGGTGCTGGGTGATGACTCGGTGCTGTTTCTGCTGGCCAACCTCGGGGAAGAACCCGCCACCGGCGTCACCCCGCCTGCGTACCCGGTGCTGTATGCCACGCACAGCGACACACGCAGCATGCATACCCTGCCTGCCTGGTCCGTGACCTGGTATCTGCAGCCCGCGGGAGTGGCGACATGAGGGACGCCACGATCCCACGGGCGACGTACCGCCTGCAGCTGAGCCGTGACTTCACCCTGGCGGATGCAACCGGGCTCATTCCCTACCTGCACGCGCTCGGCATCAGTCACGTCTACGCTGCGCCGATCCTGCGGGCCCGTCCGGGCAGTGCACATGGCTATGATATCGTCGATCACAACAGCCTGAACCCCGAACTCGGCGACACGGCCGCCCTGGACGGCTTCATCGAGACCCTGCACCGCCACGGCATGGGCCTGCTGCTCGACATCGTGCCCAATCACATGGGCGTGGGCGGCGACGACAATGCCTGGTGGCTGGATATCCTCGAACACGGCGAGGCCTCCGTGTACGCGGGCTATTTCGACATCGACTGGCATCCCGCCAATCCCGCGCTGCACAACAAGGTGCTGCTGCCCTTTCTTGGCGATCATTACGGCAAGACCCTCGAGCAGGGAACCCTGACCCTGGTCCTGGATGTCGAGGCAGGTGCCTTCAGCGTGCACTACTACGGGCACCGGTTTCCGGTCGACCCGCGTACCTGCCCGATCATCCTGGACTTCCCGGGCAAGCGCCCGCCAGCACCGGCCGGTGACCACGCGGCGGCCCTGCCGGCATACCGCACGCTGATCGCGGACTGCCGCTCCCTGCCACGGCGCACCGAACTGTCGGCCGTGCGCCGCCAGCAGCGGCGCGCAGGCGCGGCACACTGCAGGCAACGGCTGGCGGCGCTGTGCAGGGAGCACCCCGAAATCCGCGCGCACCTGGCAGCCACGATCCGGCAGTTCAACGGCACACCCGGCCAGCCCCACAGTTTCGACCCCCTGCATCGCCTGCTGGAGGCGCAGGCATACCGGCTTGCCTACTGGCAGGTGGCAGCGGACGAGATCAATTACCGGCGTTTTTTCGATATCAATGACCTGGCCGGGATCCGCGTGGACAATCCCGAGGTGTTCGAGGCGACCCACCGCCTGATCCGGCAGCTGGTCGGCAGCGGCCGGGTGGACGGCCTGCGCATCGACCATCCGGACGGTCTGTCCGATCCCCGCGGCTACTGCCACGCCCTGCGGGAAATGACGGCCGGTGCAGCCGGTGGCGCCGGCAATCCGCAAGACCGGTCCCCGTACCTGCTGGTCGAGAAGATCCTGGCGAACCACGAGTCGCTGCCGTCCGACTGGCCCGTGGCCGGCACCACGGGCTACGAGACGGCGTACCTGATCAACGGGCTGTTCGTAGACCCGGAGTCGGAACGCGCGCTGCGCCTGCTCTATCACCGCTTTACCGGCCGCACCGGCACTTTCGACGAACTGCTGTACGAGCGGAAAAAACTCGTCATACGCAGCGCGTTAGCCAGTGAATTGACCGTGCTCGCCAACCTGGCGAGCAGCATTGCCCGCACGGACCGCCTGACCCGTGACTTCACCTATCTGGGCCTGCGTGACGCACTCGCCGAGGTCGTGGCCTGTTTCCCCGTGTACCGGACCTACATCACCCGGCAGCGCACCGGCGAGAACGACCGCCGCCACCTGCGCTACGCCGTCGCCCTGGCGAAGAAAGTCAGCCCGGCCGCCGATATCCAGATTTTTGATTTCCTCGAGCAACTGCTGTTACTCGACCGGCTCGGCCATTATCACTCCCGGGTGCGGCGCCAGGTCGTGCAGCTCGCCCTGCGCTTCCAGCAATACACCGCACCGGTGATGGCCAAGGGCCTGGAGGACACGGCCTGCTACATCGATAACCGGCTGGTGTCACTGAACGACGTCGGTTTCGATCCGCGGACCTTCGGCGTTGACCCCGATGTCTTCCATCACGAAAACCGCCGGCGGCTGGAACACTGGCCGCACGGCATGGTTTCGACCTCCACCCATGACAGCAAGCGGGGTGAAGACGTGCGGGCACGGATCAATGTCCTGTCCGAGATCCCGCGGGAATGGCGCCGGCACCTGGCGCGCTGGAGCCGGATCAATCGTCGCAGAAAGCGCCGGGTGGAGGATATCCCCGCCCCTGCCCGCAATGACGAATACCTGCTGTATCAGACCCTGGTGGGGACCTGGCCCCTGGAACAACCCGACGCGGCCGGTCCGGACGCCTACCGGGAGCGCATCGAGGCCTATATGCTCAAGGCGATCCGTGAAGCCAAGCTCCATACTTCCTGGATCCGACCCGATACCGGCTATGAAGAGGCGATGCGGCATTTCGTGCACGCCCTGCTGGATACCTCCGGGCACAATGCCTTTCTCGACGACTTCCTTCCCTTTGTGCAGCGCATCGCCCGTTATGGCCTGCTCAACGGCCTGTCACAAACCCTGCTCAAGCTCACCGTGCCCGGTGTGCCCGATATTTACCAGGGCAACGAACTGTGGGCATTCAACCTGGTCGACCCCGACAACCGCAGGCCGGTGGACTTCACGCGGCGCCAGGCCATGCTCCAGGCGCTGCAGCACGCGTGCCGGGACCGTGATCACCTCACCGGCCTGTTGCATGAGCTGCTGGCGGGCATCGAGGACGGCCGTGCCAAGCTGTATCTCACCTGGCGGACCCTGGACCTGCGCCGTACCTGCGCCGACGTGTTTGCCCAGGGCACCTGCGTCGAACTGGCCGCGCACGGCCCGGCAGCCGGCCATCTCTGCGCCTACGCCCGCCGGCTCGGAGAACGGGAGATCGTGGTGGTCGCTACCCGCTGGTTCGCACGGCTGGCTGCCGGTACGGCTGAACTGCCGCCGGGCAACCCGGCCTGGGATGACACCCGGGTCGCGCGCCCGGAAGGATCGCGCGCGGTCCGCTATCACAATGTACTGACCGGCGAGACCGTGCCGGCCGGCGGGAACGGGGAGGAGGCGGGTTTCCGGACAGCGGACCTGTTGCGGCATTTCCCGGTCGCACTGCTGAGCACGGCACCCTGAGCCGGCCCCGGACCGCGGGGCGCGTACCCTGTCTGAGTTCCTCCGGCCCGGTCGAGAGGGTCCTGGGGCCCTCCGCGGTTTCCTGGTTGGAGATTTTGCCGGCCGCGTACGGGTTGTTGTCACAGCCCTGCGCCAGCACGCCTCAGGAATACGCCACGGCAGGGGCCAGCAGCAGGACCGCACC
>CAYUFA010000026.1:0-33487 GCA_964443845.1 uncultured Ectothiorhodospiraceae bacterium | reverse complement strand
TGAAGGTGGTCGTCAGGGCACCGGTCTGCAGCGCGCCGTGGGCCGCGCCGGCGGCACCGCCTTCGCTCTGCATTTCGACTACCAGGGGGATGTTGCCCCAGATGTTAGGTTTCCCTTCGGAGGCCCACTGATCGGCCAGCTCGGCCATGGTCGACGAGGGCGTGATCGGATAGATCGCACACACTTCGTTGACGCGATAGGCGGTGTACGCGACCGCCTCGTTGCCTTCCAGCGTCGTAACGGCTGACGACTTCATGGATTAGACTCCTGGTTCCGGGAGCATGTCGATGGCATGACAGGGACACTGCTCGAAGCACACGGCACAACCCGTGCAAAGATCGTAGTCATAGCGGTAACGCATTCCGGGGCCGAGTTTGATGATCGCATGCTCGGGGCAGGCACCGAAACAGCCATCGCACTCGAAGCAGTTGCCGCAGGAGAAGCAGCGTCTGGCCTCGTATAGCGCTTCGCTCTCGCTCAACCCCCTGACAACTTCGTCAAAGCCATAGCGGCGCTGCTCCAGGTCCAGATGGTCCTGATGCCTGCGGCGGGCCTCGGTAAGGTAGTGAATATGCAGGGCATCGAAGCCCACCACAGGGTGCTTCGGCCCCGTCGTGTACTGCTCGCCGTTGAGGTAGGCGTTGATGTGGCGGGCGGCGGTCTTGCCGTGCCCGACTGCCGTGGTCACCGTACGCTCGCTGGGCACCATGTCGCCGCCGGCGAAGATACCCGCGTGGCCGGTCATCATGTTGGCGTCGACCACCACGGTGCCGTCGCGCTTGAACTTGATGCCCGCCACCTGCTTCAGGAATGCGGTGTCGGTGACCTGCCCCAGCGCCAGGATCAGCGTGTCCGCTTCCAGCGATTCAAACTGGCCGGTCGGCTCGGGATAGCCGTCGGCATTGATCTGCATGATCTCGACCTGGATCTTGCCCTGGTCAATCTCCTTGATGGTGCGCAGCCAGTTGATCTTCACACCTTCCTCGATGGCCTCGTCAGCCTCGGAAGAATGGGCGGACATGTGCTCCCGGTCATGCCGGTAGATGATGAGGGCTTCCTCGGCGCCGAGTCGCTTCGCCGTCCTGGCGACATCCATCGCCGTGTTGCCGCCACCGTAAATGGCCACGCGTCGGCCCAGAGTCGGCGCCTGCCCCGATGACGCCTGACGCAGAAAGCCGACCGCATCGAAGATCTTGCCGGCATCCCGCGCCGGAATATCGATCCGCTTGCTGAGGTGGGCGCCGACCGCGATAAACACTGCGTCGAACCGTCCTGCCTCTTTTTCCGCCACCACGTCCTCCACCTTGTGGTTGAACACCATGCGCACGCCCATTTCCTGGATGCGGGCAATCTCCCGGTCCAGCTCTACGCGCGGCAAGCGGTAGGCGGGGATGCCGAAATGCAGCATGCCGCCGGCCATGGGTCCTGCCTCGAGAATCTCCACGGTGTGCCCCATTCGGGTGAGGTGGAAGGCTGCCGACAGGCCGCTGGGCCCGGCACCCACCACCATGACCCGGTGCCCACTGGGGGGGGCGTCCTGCTTGACCTTCCAGCCTTGCTGCAGGGCGAGGTCGCCCAGGAAGCGCTCCACGGCGTGGATGCTCACTGCGCTGTCCACCGCGTTACGGTTACAGTGGCTTTCGCACGGGTGGTAGCAGACCCGACCGTGCACGGCAGGCAGGGGATTATCCCGCATCAACACCTGCCAGGCCTTTTCGAAGGCGCCTTCCTGCACGTGGGCCAGCCAGCCCTGGATGTTTTCCCCGGCCGGGCAGGCGTTGTTGCAGGGGGGAAGCAGGTCCACGTAAACCGGGCGTTGCGTGCGCACCGCGCCGGTCCCCTTGCCATGCTGTGCCAGGTCCGCGGGACGCGTGATATCGCTGGGCTTGGGGCTGCTCATTGGTTTTCTCCGTCCTGTGAGGTGATTCACGAGCCGGTATCCGGACTCTGGCCATGCCGGGCAGGTGTCTGATACCGCCGGCGGCACGCACGCATCGCCGTGTGCTACGTGCCCCTGGAGCCTGACGCCAGGACCCTCTCAATCCGCCCGCGATGCTGGTCGCGGTCCGTCCGTGCGTCAACGCTACCACTTTTCTGATCCGTTAATTGTACTTGGTGCGTGAATAATTGCGAAAGTTTAGACATTCGCGTTTCTTGCAGGCTCCTGGTGCGGCACCTGCCTTTCCGGCACCAGGCCGGTGCCTGCCGAAGCCGCTTCTTCCTTCCGGTGAGTCAGGATCTTTTCGAGAGCCTGCCCCACGCAGTGCTTTGGGCATGGCCACCGGGCCTTCGCTGCAGCCGATCACTTTGACGGAGCCGTCGCAGGTTCTGCGAACTGGCTCGATTGTTCTGCAATAAAGATTCTGGGCGAGGACATTGCCTGCCTCCGGATAACCGCCCCGTGTCGTACAACAGATCACTGCCCTGGTGTTCCGCATGGCGCGGAAGAACCGCTCGTGGGGCTTTGACCGCATTCAAGGCGCACTCGTTCCTGGCCTGCCCCGGTTCTGTCGATGCGGTGCGATCCTCTCAATACCGTCCCGGCGCAGTGCTTCATCCAGCTTGTCGCGGTCACAGGCACGATCACCTGTCAGGTTCTCCGGCCTGGCTTCGATCGTGCAGCAGTCAAAGCCCAGCTGCACCAGGGTGATCTCATGATGGTTCGCCGCCTGCGTCCTGACGGCCAGCGGCAATCCATGGCGCTCCACAATTGCCATGGTTTTCACACCCTTACCGCGCTTCTTCGGGCTGATCTCCGCGCCGCCGCCTTTGACCGAAGAGAAGGTCGCATCGATACGACATTCCGGTTCATCGAGCGCGCCTTCAGCACGCAGCGCATTGGCCAGATCGGCCAGCATCGCTCGCAGCACTTCGTTGCGACACCCGTGCTGGAATCGACGATGGGCCGCTTTATGGCTCGGGTAACACTGCGGCAGCATGTGCTGCCCCACCGGGGCCAGTATCGAGAATCCGGAGAACGGCTTCGAGGAGCTTGCGGGCGGGTATCGGTTTGCGTCCTCTGCGCTCGGATGGAATGGGTTGCTCCGGAAAATGCTCCCGAATACGCCCCCACTGCGCATCGCTCAGCCGTAGCACGCCATCGGTCATCCGTGATTTCGCTGAATACGTAATTTTGAGACCGGTTCTGGTAGCTCGGAGGCGATTCAGACATCCACTCCCAGGCGAGAACGTAGCGCCGGAAAATGCCGCTGCGATAACCGGCGGGTTTCAGCGCGCTTCAGGGTTGCGGGTGGGCCCAGCTAACCAGTTGAAATATAAGTTACCCATAACATCCGTTCACCACGATGAACCAGGGGGGTCGGGAGTTCGAGCAGCGACCGCAGGGAGCGCAGAACGTCGTCCCGCAGGGGCGAGCCATCTCTCCGGGTGCGCCATTCCTGGTGTCTGCATCAGGCGTTTGCCGTTGCAGTGGTAGCCGCTTTTCGCTTCAGCAAACCGGTGCGGGATCGTTGCGGGGGCTTTCCACGCACGCCCGGTTGTCCATCGATCAGGTTCTCCAGTTTGCTGGTGCCGGGCAGTGCGGGGAGATCCTGTCCCGTGGCGCGATCCAACGAGCACTGGACTTCCGGACCGGCGTTTCGTCAGGCAATTCCTCAACCCGCTGCGCTCGTTCTGCGCGCGCGCCACCTGTGCAATACCTGCCCGAATGTGTGTGATTTCTCCCGGCCTGGAGAAAATACCGGGCGGTAAGCCGCCACGGCCAGCTTGGTTGCAATTCAGGGGGAATCATCACTGGATTTCCGGGTTTGCCAGCACCGGTCGTTTCCGGAAACAGAAAACCCCGCTGATGCGGGGTTTCCGTACGCATGGTCCGGCTCGCGGCCGCCCGGTGCGAGTGGTCAATGAACGGCAGTTAACGCATTATCACGGTTAATCCGGAAACAGGACCCTGAACATGCCTGTTATGCCGGTATTACTGGCAACCATCACCACAGCGGTGACTGCCAGCAAGGTCAGCGCGATTACGGCCACTACGATACAACTGCAAAAGGTCTTTTCGCAGGTCTCGCCAATTCTGGATGTGAAATTCATGCTTCCCCCCCCATGCGCGTGAAAGCAGGTGTCTCTACAACATATCTACTCTAGTAGGGATTCGGGAATTCTTCCAGGTATGCGGATGAAATCACCTGCTCGTACGGGAACCTGTCTCACCCACCCCGTGGCCCCGGGGGGGATGAGACAGGTTCTAACCGGGTTCAGGGGCGTGCAGGGCCTGCAAGGTGCGGATGGAGCGCCCGCGTCCATAGGTAAACGCCGCGTTGCAACCTGCCTCGGCGTGAACGGTCGGGTTCCAGGGGAAGGCCATGCGGGCCGGCTGTCTGCTCGATAAACAGAGGGGTATTACAGACGGTTGCCTTTCCGCACCGGGAAGCCGGCCACGCGCCTGTTTCGGGCACGGCGCAACGGCAGGCCCGCTTCAGGCAGTCAGCCCCTGCAACTGCGCGTACTGAAACTCGGTAAAGCCGCCACGGTTGCAATCCAGCCAGTCGAGCAACTCGATCCAGGTTTCGCGGTCCTGCTGTGCATCCCGCTCGCCGAGTTCATGGATCCCGAGTCCCTGCTCGCAGGCGCTGACGTAATGCTGGGTATCACGGATGCGGGCAATGACGGGAATGTCGAGCTTGTTGAGGAAGCGTTCGAGTTTTTCCACGGCCCGGGTGCGGATGCGCGTGCGGTTGGTCACGATAGCGAGGCGGGTGTTGTGGACCCGCACCTTGCCGACCAACAACAGGTCCCGGATGAAGTCGGCAGTCGAATGGATGTCGATGGGAGACGGCAGTACCGGAATCAGAATGACATCGGTTTCGGCCACGCGGTCCTCGATATCCACCATGGCATAACCAGCCGGGGTATCGGTAATGATGTAGCGCGTGTCCTGTGGAACCCGCATCTGCCAGGCGCGCGTGACGCTCGGGCGCGGCGGTTCGTATGCGGGCACGCAGTACACCGGTGGCCGGCTGGACGGGCGTGCCTTGGACCAGCGCGTGCAGGAAGCCTGCCGGTCATAATCGAACAACGCCGTACCATAGCCCAGCGATGCGCAGTAACTGGCCAGGTTGGTGGCGATCGTGGTCTTTCCGCAACCGCCTTTGGTGTTCATGATGCTGATTCTCAGCATGTTGAGAGGGGTCCGCTGCTCCTGCCGACAAGGGATTGGAAAAGCTCCTGTGAATTCTACCAGCAATACCGGGCATATTCAGCGCTTGACGACCGCTGAAACTGTCCTGTATAGGCATGAACCCGTGGAGTCACCTGCGATCGGGCCCGGTATGACGGAGGTTTGACGGTGTTCCGGTGGCGCGTGGCCGACTGCAGGCCCGGCCGGCACGGTCCTGCCGGGATCAGGGGAGGGTCTGGCCGGGGCTCGCGGGGCGGGTGGAGGTCTGCGAGACGGCCGAGCCGCCGTGCGTACCGGCCTGCGGACTTCCCGTTTCCGGTCCGGACCAGCCCCCGCCCAGGGCCAGGTAAAGATCGACCATGGCCAGCAGGTGATCGCGCTGGGCCTGGATCAGGGCCATGGCCGCCGCATCGTGCCCACGCTCGCTGTCCAGCACATCCAGGTAACCCGAATAGCCGGCGTCAAAGCGCAGCTGCGCCAGATGCAGCGTTTCCGCAAGGCTGTCTACCCGGTCGCGCTGCGCCGATTCCAGGGTGCCGGTCTCGCGAATGTCCACGAGGGCATCGTGGGTCTCGCGGAAGGCATTGCGCACTGCTGCCTGCCAGGCCAGCGTGTCCTGGTCGAGCCGGGCGGCGGCGACATCTCGCGTGGCACCGAGCGAGGCGATGCCGGAAACCGGCTGCAGTGCGCCGAGTGCGATCTGCCCGATCCGGGCCGGTGCGGACACCAGGTCGGCCAGTGCCCCGGACTCGTATCCCAGCAGGCCGGTCAGCGTGATCCGCGGAAACAGCGCGGCGCGCGCGGCGCGCAGTTGCCAGTCCCTGGCCTGAACCCGCGCGGCGGCCGCGATCACATCGGGGCGCCGGGCCAGCAGACCGGCATCGAGACCGGCGGGCACCACCGGCGCGCTGGCGAGGTTCTCCAGCGGTTTGCCGCGGACGATGGCCGGGTCGAAGATATCCTTTGGCTTGCGGCCAAGCAGTACGGCGAGTGCGGATTCCGCCTGCGCGCGGGACTGGCGCAATGGCGGCAACGCGGCCCTGGCCGTGTCGCGCTCGGCACGGGCCTGCGCCAGTTCCAGCTTGCCACTGGCGCCTTCGCGCTGGCGTTGCCCGATCAGTTGCAGGCTGTGCTCGCGGCTTTGCAGAATCTTGTCCGCCAGCGCGAGTTCGGCGTCGATGGCACGCAACTGGAACCATGACCGGACCACGCCGGCAGCCAGGCTGGCACGTGCCCCGGCCAGATCGGCCTGGCTGGCCCGGAACGAGGCACCGGCACCGCGGGCGGTTGCCGCCACGCGTCCCCAGACATCGATTTCCCACGACAGGTCGAAGGCCATCCGGTGGTCGGTGGTCGCAGCGCTGAAGCCCGGCGGCAGGGGATTGGCGCCGACGGTGGTGGTGCGGGAGCGGTTGGTGGAAACGGCAAGGTCCAGGTCCGGCAAACGGTCGGCGCGCGCCAGCCGGAAGCGGGCGCGGGATTCCTCCAGGCGGGCACGTGCCTGGCGCAGGTCGAGATTATGCGCCAGTGCCTCCTCGACCAGGGCATCGAGTTCCGGGTCCGCAAAGGCCTGCCACCAGCGATCGAGGTGCTGCGGGACCGGCGCGGTCATGGCCGGCAGGATGGCCGGGTCCGGCTGCGGCGCGGAGACGGGACGCAGGCTGCTACAGGCAGCCAGCAGCACGCTTGTCAGCAGTACGGTTGTGAACCGGTTCAACTCGGACCTCCGCTGGGGTGCTCGGTGTGTGGCGTTGCGATTGCCATGCCGGCACGGATACGCAGGAGGTACCGGCAGGGATTTGATCGCCTGTGGTCGCTGCGGATTATGGCGTAGCGTTCCTGAATTTACGAGTTGGCTGCGCTACCGCCAGGCGGGAGCGGACAGGCCCGCGGGGTCCAGAATCACCGGCACAGGGGAATACGTGCACGGGTCAGCGTTGTCTCCAGGTGCCGGGTGCGGTGCGGCGCCGAAATGGCCATGGCCCCGGCTCGCTCGTGGGCCCGGTGTCCCTGTCCGGCGGCGGGTTCGCGGTTTCCCGATGGCGCGGTGGCGCGGACGACCGGTGTGGCGCCTGCCGGTGTGGCGGTGCCGGCGTGGTGTCGCGGCGCTGTCCGGATCGACCGTGGTGCGGTTCGTTGTGGTGAGTGCCATGCGTGCGCGGGGGCCGCCGGTGCGGGGCATGTTCCGGCGGTCGCGGTGGCGGCGCGTGGACGCGGCGGGAACGATAGGGATAGTACCAGCTGCCCGGGTAGTCGTAATAGTAGTCGTAGAGGTCGTAATAGGGTGGCCAGTATGCGGGTGGATGGTTGGCAGTGGTTGCACAGCCGGCGAGTCCGAACAGCACCCCGGCGAAGGCCGGCAACAGCCAGCGACTGCAACGCCGCCTGCGGCCTACCGGCAGTAACCCCGGTACCGGGGCTACTGCCGGGAGCGACGGCCGACGGGCACAGCGGCCGGCGTGGCACCGTTGCGGGTGCGGACCGGCCGTTGTGCGTGCACGCTTGCGCGGCTCAGACGACGACGACCGAGTTGTCCGAGCTGCCAAACGGGGAGGGTACATACTTGTCAGCTTCCCAGTCATTTTCCCAGGTCTGTTCATCGATCAGGAAGCGGTACTGATATTCGTGTTCCGGGACGAGCTTCAGCGTGACACTGAAGGTCCCGTCCTTGTGCTTTTTCATCGGCATGGCGTACAGGTTCCAGTCGTTGAAATCGCCGACGATGGTGACCTTGCTGGCATCCCTGGCCGCTTCCGGCGGCAGGCGGAAGGTGACTTTGCACACGGGTTCGGATTTCAGGTACTGCTTTTTCAGGCTCATGGTTCCTCCTGGGTCAGAAACAGATACGCGCCGGCCATCCCGGATCGACATGCCGGTACAGTGAGCCGGATATCGGGATGTGACACGGGACCTGCAACGCCTGCGCATGAAGTCGTCGTGATTACATACAAACCTGTGACTGCCGGAATGACGGCGGGTTCGGGCAGACCGGGGGTAAGCGGTCCGGATTCGCCAGTGTGTGAAGCCTGCAACCGCCGTGCGGCACTTCCGCGCCGCGCTGTTGTCATGTTCCACACTGGTTTGTACATGAGCAGAGCGTACCACGTCAGCGGGATTCTTCCAGTGGCTTCCTGACTGTCGAATTGACGTGCGTCAAGTGTCCGGAATGCAAGGTATTGTAGGCTTTTCAAAGGGTGTAGTTGGGGGGCTGTGCCGGATGGGTTGTCGACCGCACTCTGCTCACGAGACTTCACGTCGCCGGTCCAGAGGGATTGCATGACAACGGTTACACCTGAAGAGCAGGCCAGGAACTACCGATATTACATCGAACCGCAACTGGTCAATGACCTGACGCGGCGAACACTTGTACTCATACTGGCCGGAGGCGAAGGCTCGCGTCTGCACGACCTGACCCGCTGGCGTGCCAAGCCCGCCGTTCCGTTCGGCGGCAAGTTCCGCATCATCGATTTCTCGCTATCCAACTGCATCAACTCCGGCATGCGTCGCATCGGCGTGCTGACCCAGTACCGCGCCCATTCCATGATCCGTCACCTGCAGCGCGCCTGGAGTTTCCTGCGCAACGAGATCGGGGAATTCGTGGAGATCCTGCCGGCCCAGCAGCGTACTCTGGAAAAGCGCTGGTACAAGGGCACGGCCGACGCGCTCTACCAGAACATCGACATCATCGGACGCCATTCGCCGGACTACGTCATGGTGCTGGGCGGCGACCATATCTATGCCATGGATTACTCGAGGATGTTGCTGCATCATGTTGAGAACAATGCGGATTTCACGGTCGGCTGCATTGAGATCCCGATCAGCGAGGCGAACCGCTTCGGGGTGATGAGCATCGACGAGAGCACCCGGATCACGGGCTTTACCGAAAAGCCGTCCCAGCCGGACAGCATGCCGGGCCGGAAGGACGCCGCGCTGGCTTCCATGGGGATCTACATCTTCTCCACCAGCAAGCTGTACCACCTGCTGCACAGTGACGCGATCAACATCAATTCATCGCATGATTTCGGCAAGGATATCCTGCCGAACTACGTCAACAAGTGCCGGGTGTTCGCCTATCCGTTCACCAACCCGGATGGCTCGCCGGCATACTGGCGCGATGTCGGGACGGTGGATTCCTACTGGGAGGCCAACATCGAGTTGTGCGCTGTCGAGCCGGAACTGAATCTCTACAACCGCCAGTGGCCGATCTGGACCTACCAGACCCAGTTGCCACCGGCCAAGTTCGTGTTCGACGAGGAAGACCGCCGCGGTTGTGCGATCGACTCGCTGATTTCCGCCGGCGTCATCGTCTCCGGTGCGGCCATCAAGCGTTCCGTCGTGTTCTTCGGCTGCCGTGTCGGCAATCGCAGCACGGTATACAACAGCGTGGTGTTGCCGAAGGTCACCATTGGCGACAATTGCCGCATTTCCAACGCCATCATCGACAAGGGCTGCGTCATCCCGGACGGCATGGTGATCGGCGAGGACCTCCGGGAGGACACGCGACGTTTCCATGTCACTCCGAAGGGAGTCCGGCTGGTCACCCCGGCGATGATGGGCCAGCATCTGTATGAACTGACCGATCCCCTGATGGACTAGCGCCGGCCAGCCGGCGGGGCTGCGGGCATCCAGGATCCACTTGTTCATCGCCTGGCCACCCACGCAGCCATGGACGAGCGGTAGCGCGGGTCAGTTCCAGGGGGGGGCACCTCTCCCCCCCCGCGGCCAGGTTGTCGAGTTACATGACCGCTGACGAATCAGAGCCAGTTGACCCATGTCAAGACGCTCTGCAGGGATTCATTGCTATACTCTTCTGTCGGCCACCCCCGTGGGGAGGAGGGCCACAATCATGGGCCGGGGGGCATTATGGAAGCCAAAGACATACATACCACGCAGGAACAGGATATTCTGAACGCCCGCGACACCCTGCACCTGCTGTTACTCGAGTTCGGTGACATTCACATCGAGACATTAGGCCAACTGCTGCGTCTGACCCACTCCGCGGAGCAGGAGTATTCGCGCATCTGTGTCAAGCGGGTGTGCAGATAGGACCGGCGGCGCAGTAGCGGGCATGTTCACAACCACCGCATCAGCCCGCATTCCAGCGGGTGACTCAGCAGGTGGTGACAGGGGTAGTAGCGAATCTTGAAGTGTTGCAGGCCACCGATTGAGCAGGGTGTGTCGAAGTTGAACAATTCGCAACGCAGCACCGACTTGCCGTCCGGCAGTTTCTCGCCGTCGCTGAACAGCTTGTGGTACAACGGCCGGAATTTTCCGTCCGCATCCAGAAGGCCGACTACACATTCCGCCACGATGTCTTCCGGCTGGAGGCCGTTCATTGCCAGTTCGAGTTCCAGGGTGAGAGCTTCACCGGCATGGATGGAATCCGGTATCCGGGATACCAGGCGCGCCTGGATGGCGGGCCAGGCCTGCGCAATCCGGTGTTTCCAGGCTGCCAGTTCACCGGCGCCTTGCGCGGCGCCGGCTGCCAGCAGGCGGCCTTCGCGTGCCGCCGGTGAGTAGGACTGCCGCAGGTAATCCATGGCCATGCGAATGGTGTTGAAGCGTGGCAGGATCGTCTTCATGGAAGCGCGTGCCATGCGCAACCACTCCTCCGAGTAGCCCTCTTCGTTGCACTGGTAGTAGGCCGGGATCACCTGGTATTCCAGGATGTTCATCAGCGCGGCGGCCTCGAGCTGCTCGCGGGTGTCAGGGTCGAATTCGGAATGCGGTGAGATGGACCAGCCGTTTTCACCGTTCCAGCCTTCCGCCCACCAGCCATCCGCGACGCTGAGATTGATCGCACCGTTGATGGCGGCCTTCATCCCCGAGGTGCCACAGGCTTCCAGCGGGTATTCCGGCGTATTCAGCCAGACATCCACGCCCGGCAACAATTCCCGTGTCATGGACATGTTGTAGTCCTCCAGCAGGATGATCCGGCCGAGGAATTCCGGTTGCAGGCTGATCTCGTAGATCTGGCGCAGCAGCTCCTGCCCCGGCTGGTCACTCGGATGGGCCTTGCCGGCGTATACCAGCGTTACCGGGCGCTCCGGGTCATTGAGCAGCCGTGCCAGGCGCGGCAGGTCGCGCAAGATGAGCGTGGCGCGCTTGTAGGTGGCAAAGCGGCGTGCGAACCCGATCAGCAGGGTATCGATGTGGCGCGGGGTCAGGTTGGCGGTCAGGCGCGGGACGAGGGAACGGGTGCGCGCGCAGCGTTCGTACTGCCGCAGTGCGCGCTGGCGGATGTCCTCGAGGGCCGCGGCCTTGAGCAGCTGGCGCACGCTGATGAATACATGGTCGGGAATTTCGTCGATGAAGGTCTCCCAGAACCGGGTGTCGGTCAGCTTGGCGCGCCAGCCACCGCCCATGTACATCTCGAACAGGGCCACCCACGAGCGGGCCAGGTAGGTGTCGACATCGGCACCGTTGGTGATGTAGCCCATGGGGTTTTCCGTGACCTCGATTTCCGGCCACGCATAGGATTCCATTTCCGCGGCCACGTCGCCGTGGATCCGGCTCACGCCGTTGCGGAAGCGGGAACCGCGCACCGCAAGCGATGTGGTGCAGAAGCCTGCCGGGTTGCGCGGGTTGGCACCCAGCGCCAGGAAGTGCGCCTCGCTGGTGCCCAGCTCGCGCGCCAGGTGGCTGAAATAGCGGCGCATCATTTCATGGTCGAACACGTCGTGGCCGGCCGGTACCGGGGTATGCGTGGTGAATGCGGTCGCTGCAGCCACGAGTTCCAGCGCGCTGTCGAAATCGAGTCCGGCCGCGGTGTGCTCACGGCAGCGTTCCAGGATCTGGAACGCGGCGTGGCCCTCGTTGATGTGCCATACCGTGGGCTGCAGCTGCAGGGCACGCAGGGCGCGCACTCCGCCGATTCCCAGTACGATCTCCTGCTGGATCCGGGTTTCGCGATCGCCACCGTAGAGTTGTGCGGTCAGTTCGCGGTCCGCCGCGCTGTTGCCCTCGACATCACTGTCCAGCAGCAACAGGCGGATGCGGCCCGCCCGCGCCTCCCACACCCGCAGCAGCAGGTTGCGTCCGGGCAGCTCGACGTGCACCCGCACTTCCTCGCCCTTGCTGTTGCGGGCCGGTTCCACCGGCAGGTCGGCTGGATCGCTGCGGCGGTGATCGACGATCTGGTGTCCGTCACAGTCGATGCGCTGGGTGAAGTAGCCGTGCCGGTAGAGGATGCCGATCCCGATGAACGGCACCCACAGGTTGCTCATGGCCTTGCAGTAGTCGGCGGCGAGGATCCCCAGGCCACCGGCATAGATGGGTACGCTTTCGTGGAAGCCGTATTCGGCGGAAAAGTACGCGACCAGGTCGTTCTTGCGGTCGAGCAGGTGGTCGATCTGGGTGCTCGGCACCTGCTCCATGTAGGTGTCGTAGCCGGACAGTGTCTGCCGGTATTCGGTCAGCAGGATCGGATCATTCGCGGCCGCGTTGATGCGATCCTGGCGCAGGCGGCGCAGGAACACACGCGGGCGGTGTGAACAGGCATCCCAGCATTCGGTGTCGAGGTGGCGGAACAGGCGCCGCACACCGCGGTTCCAGCTGTAGTACAGATCGTTGACCAGTTCGCCGAGACGCGCGAAGCGATCCGGTAATTCGGAGCGGATTTCGATGTTGAAACGGGTACCGCCGGTCTTGTTGCTGTCCATGGTCTGCTCCACGGTTGCGGATTGTTGCAGCGGTTGTCGCGTTACAGTTCTTCCTGCATCTCTATATAGGCGGTCGGGCACTCGTGCGCGCACAGGCCGCAGCCCTTACAGTAGTCATAATCGAACACGTATCCCTCGCCATCGGTTGGCGGGTTACGGGTCTTCAGCACGGCGACATCCGGGCACAGCGTCCAGCAATTGTCGCAGCTCAAGCAGTTGCCACAGGACAGGCAACGCCGTCCTTCACCGACCGCTTCACTGCGTTGCAGGCTGCCGGTAACCTCGGTTTCGGCCGTGCGTTGCTCGACCGGCAGCACCGGTGCGGCGGGGCGCGCCTGCCGTTCGAAGTAATTCAGGTTGAGCTGGTCGAAGGTGACCGGCACTGCTTCGGTGGTGTCCGCATCCGCCAGGCGTTGCAGGTCGCGTGCAATCGCCAGTGCGGCCATGCGTCCGTCGCCGATGGCCTCCGTGACCGAGCCACGATCGCCGCGTGCGTCGCCGCCGGCGTAGATGCCCGGGTGCCCGGGAACGCGTCCGGCGGGATCGGCCGCCAGGAAGCCGGTATGGTCAAGCAGTGCCTCCAGACCTTCCGGGTCCACCGCCTGTCCGATGGCGGGGATCACCTGGTCGGCATACAGCAGGGATTCCGTGCCTTCGAAGGAAACGAAGTGCCGGCGCGCCTGCTGTTCGCGCATCTTCTTGCGGTGCACCAGCTCCAGTCCGACCACGCGTTCGCCACGCAGGACCAGGCGCTGGACCCCGCGGTGCTCGTGGATGATGACGCCTTCTTCCAGCGCCTGTTCGATTTCGCGCACGATTGCCGGCATGACATCGGCTGGCATATTCTCCCTGCGCGGCAGGGACTGGTGGGTGATGACATGGACCTCGCCCGCACCGGCATGGCGCAGTACCCGTGCCAGGTCGATGGCGGTATTGCCACCGCCGACGATGGCCACGCTCGTCCACTCGGGTACGGAACCGACGTCGATCCAGCGCTGCAGCAGTTCGAGCCCTACGTGCAGGTCGTGCGGGGTGGCCCCGTCGATGTCCCACGGCCGGCTGCGCTGGGTGCCGGGGGCGAGGAACACGGCGGCGTAGTCCGCCTGCAGTTCGGCCAGGGAGAAATCCCGTCCCAGCCGCTGCCCGGGCCGGAACTGGATTGCGGTGGCCAGCAGCCGCTCCAGTTCCTTGTCCAGCAGGTTGCGCGGCAGCCGGTAGGGCGGCAGCGCACTGCGTAACAGTCCACCGGCTGCCGGGCGTGCCTCGAGCAGGTCGACCCGGTAACCCTGCCGGGACAGGTGCCAGGCCGCCGAGCAGCCGGACGGGCCGCTGCCGACCACGGCAACGCGTTCCGGCCGGCTGGCCGCGGGGGACGGGTAATCCCAGCCCTCTTCCAGTGCGCGGTCGCCCAGCCAGCGTTCCACGTGGTGAATGGCTACCGGCTGATCGAATTGCCCCCGGTTGCAGGCCTGTTCACAGGGATGGTGGCACACGCGGCCGGTGACCGCCGGCAGCGGGTTGGCGCGCACGATGCTTTCCCAGGCCTCGCGGAAGCGCTCCTGTTCCACCAGTGCCAGCCAGTCCTGCGCGTCCTCGCCGGCCGGGCAGGCGGCGTGGCAGGGTGCTGGACGGTGTACGTGCACCGGGCGCTGCATGCGCCAGCTGCCGGTGTGGTAGCGCAGCGAACTGCCGGGATACGCGAACGCACCGCGTGTCAGTCTCATGCCCATCGCATGCCTCCGCGTGTGACGGTATCGGCACCCTCGGAGTCCCGGCTGTCCGGATGCGTGCCGCGCAGCTGGTAAAACTCGATGTTGTGGTCGGCCAGGGCCTGCAGGTGCTCGAGTTCCTCGCGGGCGCGCGCGTTGTCCGCGAACAGGTGGCGGAAACGCTGCTGGATGGCGAGATAATCGGTGACCGGGCGCAGTTCCCGGATCGGCATGACACCGGCCAGCCCGCCCCGTTCCAGTTCGATCACGGGAAACAGGCCGGTCTGTACCGCAAGCCGTGCCACCTCGATGCTGCGCGACCCGTCGTGACCCCAGCCCAGCGGGCAGGGTGAGTGGATGTGCAGGAACGTGGGGCCATCGATGGCCAGGGCGCGGCGGACCTTCTTGCGGATGTCGGACGGATAGGCCACAGAGGCGGTCGCGGCGTAGGGGATGTGGTGCGCCGCGACGATGGTAACGATGTCCTTCTTCAGGTGGCGCTTGCCCATGCGCAACTTGCCGGCCGGCGAGGTCGTGGTGGCGGCGGCGTGCGGTGTCGAGCCGGAGCGCTGGATGCCGGTATTCATGTAGGCCTCGTTGTCGAAGCAGACGTACAGCACGTTGTGCCCGCGTTCGAGCATGCCGGACAGCGCCTGGAAGCCGATGTCGAAGGTCCCGCCGTCGCCGCCCATGGCGATGACGCGCGTGGCCTTGCCCTGGCGCTTCAGCGCGGCCTCCATGCCGGCCGCGATGGCGGCGGCGTTCTCGAACAGAGAATGCATCCAGGCCACGCGCCAGGCCGATTCCGGCCACGCCGTGGTGAAGACTTCCAGGCAACCGGTGGCATTGGCATAGATCACGTCCGGACCGGCCGCTTCCGTCACCAGGCGTGCGGCGAGTGCCTCGCCGCAGCCGAGACAGGCGCGGTGTCCGGATTCCATGCCGGAAAACCGCGGCTGGAGCTTGCGCAGTTCACGCAGGGGGTTGTTGTCCGACGTTTCGTTCACGGTTGCTCCGGTGGTTTCATGCACTGGCCGGCAGGCGTTCCGGCTCGAGATCGAGAATGGCGTACGGCAGGCCGTCACCGTTGCGCAGCGCGGCATGCAGACGCGGATAGATGTCGAGCGGCACATCCCGGCCACCCAGGCCCACGCTGAAGTTGTGCACGCGCGGGGCGTCCGCCACTTCGCTGAAGGCAGCCCGCACCTCGCTGCCGAGGATGCCGCCACTGCCAGGACACACCGCACGCTCCAGTACCACGAGGTCGGTGAGTCCCTCGCAGGCCACCTGCAGCGCCGCGCTCGGGAACGGCCGGAAGCTGCGCAGGGCGATCAGGCGGGTGGCCGGTTCGTCGGTGTAGAGTTCCAGCGCCGCTTCCAGCGTACCGGCCACCGAACCCAGTGTCAGGATGCCGATGCGGGCCTGTTCCGGGCCGCTGCAGCGCAGCAGTGCCGGTTGTTCGCGCCCGCTGATCGCCTGCCATTCCTGTGCGGCCTGTTCGATGACCGGCAGGGCTTCCAGCAATGCGCTGTGATGGCTGTAGCGGATCTCGGTGAAGTAGTCCGGTGAGACCAGTGTGCCGATACTGATCGGATTGAGCGGATCGAGCGCGCGCTCGAAGCGGAATTCCGGCAGCATGCGGTCGACCTGTTCGGACTCCGGCAGGTCGATGACTTCCAGGGTGTGGGTGAGGGTGAAGCCGTCCACGCACACCATGACCGGCAGCTCGCACAGTTCGGCGATGCGATAGGCCTGGATGGTGGTATCCACGGCTTCCTGGTTGCTGGTGCAGTACAGCTGGACCCAGCCGGCATCGCGTACCGCCATCGAGTCCTGCTGGTCGTTCCAGATCGACAGCGGGCCGGACAACGCGCGATTGGCGCAGGTCATCACCAGCGGGATGCGCAGCCCGGCAATATTGAAGAGCACTTCGGCCATCAGCAGGATGCCCTGCGAGGAACTGGCCGTGTAGGCCCGGGACCCGCCGGCCACGGCGCCGAGCACGACCGAGGCGGCGGAAAACTCGCTCTCCACACTCACCAGTTCGCAATCGAGCTCGCCGTCGGCAACCAGCCTGGAAAGGTTTTCGACGATGTGCGTCTGCGGCGTGATCGGGTAGGCGGCAATCACCTGTGGCCGGCACAGGGAGACCGCGCGTGCGAGTGCCTGGGATCCTTCAAGCGCGTGCTGCATGTTCCGGCTCCTGCCATGCGCCGGCCGGTACCCGGGCGGCGGCTTGTTCGATGAGTGCGCGGTTGCGTTCCAGTATCTCGCCGCGAAAACGTGCGCCCAGGGCGCTGATCAGTGCATCTTGCGGCAGCAAGCCAGTGAGGGCCAGGAACGCGGACAGCAGCGCGGTATTCGGCACCGGCCTGCCGAGCACGTCGAGCGCCAGCCGGGTCGCCGGCAGGGCCACGACCGGGCAGCCCAGTTCCTGGCTCAGCTCGGCGTCGGCGCGCGTGGAGTTGACCAGGATGGCGCCGCCGTCGAGCAGTCCGGTGGTGATGTCGGGCAGGTGCAGGAGGTTTTCATCCTGCACGATCAGCCAGGCGGGATGCTGCACCTGGCAGCGGCGGCGGATGGGGCGGTCGGCGATACGCACGAACGCGGTGACGGGTGCGCCGCGCCGCTCGGCACCGAAGTTCGGGAATGCCTGGACGTGCCGGCCGACCTCGAAGGCGGCGGTGGCGAGCAGGTAGGCGGCTACCACGTTGCCCTGCCCACCGCGTCCGTGAATGCGGATTTCGATCATGTCTGAATAGTTGCCGAGGATGCTGGTTTTATTGTCTCGTTGCCGCATGTGCCGGTGCGGCTGTCCGCTACGGGGCTATGTTGACTGATTCGTCGCGTCTTGTCACTGCCGGCGGCGCGGGACCCGTCAGCCGCCCGCATCCGTCACCTGCGCAGCGGAGCGGCCGGGGCTGGCGCTAGTTCGCCATCGCCGTTTGCCGTTTCCTTTCGCTCTCGATTTCCAGGACCACCCGGGTCATCTTCAGGACGCTGTCCGGGTTGAGGGAGATCGATTCGATGCCCTGTTCCACCAGCCAGCGCGTGATCTCCGGAAAGTCCGATGGCGCCTGGCCGCAGATCCCGATGTACTTGCCCTGCTTGCGGCAGGCCCGGATCGCCATTTCCATCAGTGCCAGGACCGCCGGATTGCGTTCATCATAGCCGCTCAGGATACCCGAGTCGCGGTCCACGCCCAGAGTCAGCTGGGTGAGATCGTTGGAGCCGATCGAAAATCCGTCACACAGTTCGAGGAACTGGCTGGCCAGCACGGCATTGGCGGGAATTTCGCACATCAGCTTGATCTTCAGTCCGTTCTCGCCGCGGCGCAGGCCGTGTTGCGCCATCAGTGCCAGTACCTGGCGCACCTCGTCCACGCTCCGGGCAAACGGGATCATCAGCTCCAGATTATCCAGGCCCATATCCTTGCGCACCCGCAGCATGGCGGCACATTCGAGCGCGAAGCAGTCGGCAAACGCGTTCGAGTAGTAACGCGAGGCGCCGCGGAAGCCGATCATCGGATTTTCCTCCGTCGGCTCGAACTGCCTGCCACCGAGCAGCGCGGCATATTCGTTCGATTTGAAATCGCTCATGCGCACGGTGACCGGCTTCGGGTAGAACGCGGAGGCGATGGTCCCGACGCCCTCGGCGAGGCGCTCGATGTAGAAGTCGCGCGGGGTCGGATAGCCGGCGACTCGCGCATCGACCTCGACGCGCGTCTCCTCCGGCAGTGACCAGTATTCCAGCAGGGCGCGCGGATGAATGCCGATGCTGTTGTTGATGATGAATTCGAGCCGCGCCAGGCCGACGCCGTCATTGGGCAGGGCGGCGAATTCCAGTGCCTGCACGGGGTTGCCGACAATCAGCATGACGCTGGTCGCGGGACGCTCCAGCCCCTTCAGGTTGACCCGCTCGCTGCTGAACGGCAGCTTGCCCTCGTAGACGTAGCCGGTATCGCCCTCGACGCAGGATACCGTCACCTCCTGGCCGTCCTTGACCGACCGGGTGGCGTTGCCGGAGCCAACCACGGCCGGGATGCCCAGTTCGCGTGCCACGATGGCGGCATGGCAGACCCGGCCGCCACGGTTGGTGACGATGGCGCTGGCGATCTTCATCACCGGCTCCCAGTCCGGGTCGGTGATGTCGGTGACCAGCACCTCGCCCGGTTGCAGGTCATGCATATGGGCGGCTTCGAGGATGATCCTGGCCTTGCCGGCGCCGATCCGGGCGCCGACGGCCTTGCCCCGGGCCAGTACCTTGCCGCGCTGGCCCAGGGTGAAGATGTCCTGGAACGCGTCGGTACGGATGGAATGTACGGTTTCCGGGCGCGCCTGCACGATGAACAGTTCGCCGCTTTCCCCGTCCTTCGCCCATTCGATGTCCATGGGTCGGGGCTTGCCGGCCTTGTCGGAGTAGTGCTTCTCGATGGCCGTGGCGTAGCGGGCCAGTTGCAGTACTTCGTCGTCGGAGATGGCGAAGCGCTGGCACTCGCTGTCACGTACCGGGACGTTGCGCGTGGCCTCGGCGGTGACCGGATCCTTGGTGTAGATCATCTTGATCGCCTTTTCGCCGAGATGGCGCCGGATGATCGGCCGGAATCCCTCGGCCAGCGTGGGTTTGAACACCAGGAATTCATCCGGGTTGACGGCACCCTGCACGACGTTTTCACCCAGACCGTAGGCGGCCGTGATCATTACCACGTCACGGAAGCCGCTCTCGGTGTCGAGCGTGAACATCACGCCGGAGGAGGCGAGATCGGAGCGCACCATCTTCTGTACGCCGATTGACAGGGCGATGCTCATGTGCTCGAAGCCCTTGTCGACACGGTAGTGGATGGCGCGATCGGTAAACAGGGATGCAAGCACGCGCTTGCAGGTGCGCAGCAGGTGTTCGACGCCGCGAATGTTCAGGTAGGTTTCCTGCTGGCCCGCGAACGAGGCGTCGGGCAGGTCTTCCGCAGTGGCCGAGCTGCGCACTGCGACATCGGGTTCGCCGCCGTATTCCCCGGCCAGTTCCAGATACGCGGCACGGATTTCCTCGGCCAGTTGCGCCGGCAGTTCGCCGTCTACCAGCCAGCCCCGGATCCGGGCGCCGGTTGCGGCAAGGGCGTCGACATCGCGGACGTCGAGTTGATCCAGTGCTTCGCGGATGCGTTCCTCGAGCCGGTTGTGGGACAGATAGTCACGGTATGCCTGGGCCGTGGTGGCGAAACCATTCGGCACCTTGACCCCCTGGTCGGAAAGCGAGCGGTACATTTCACCCAGCGACGCGTTCTTGCCTCCGACCTGTGGAACGTCATCGATCCCGAGTTCGCGGAAGCGTCTGATATAGGTGAACGAACGCATCAGGCGTGCTCCTCGTAATTGTTGTGCAGGATGAAGTATTACGCCCCCCGTAATACCAGTGCCCCGGTTTGCCACAGGCGTCGATCTGTCATCTTGACGCCCGTCAACTAAAGGGTATATTACCTCCGGAGTGCCCCATAATTTGCCTGCTCATAGTAAGGATGCCAGCTGCGTCCATGCACGGAGCAATGATGACGCATGTCAATGCAGGAATGAAATTCTCGCGCTAGATTCGGGACGCCATAGAGTGCCGACGCAGTTGCGCTGGCATGGGAACCAGAAAAAAACACCAGTGTGGGAGCAGCATTTCTGTGTGCAGTTGGACTGGCTCGGCCAGCAGAAGTCCGGTGAGTGTTTGTCCAGGGTGCTCAATTCCTGCGCCCGGGATCCGTCATGACTGATCCACACGTGCGGGCAGCGCACGGCACACGTGCGGCACCCGTCATTGTGGTGTTTCTGCTGGGCTGGCTGGCCTGGCTGTTGCTCGCCGGCAACCTGGCACCGGCGGAAGTCATCACGGGTGGCATGGTTTCCCTGCTGGTCACGTGGCTGTCCGGTCGGCACCTTGCCATCTATTCCGGCATTCGCTTCACCTGGAAAGCACCGCTGCACGTGCTGGGATTCCTGCTCGATTTTCTGCGTGCCCTCGTGCGGGCCAATCTCGACGTGGCCAGGCGTGTCCTGTCGCCATCGCTGCCCATCCGCCCGGCGGTGGTGGAGGTCGAGACGGTACTGCAGTCCGAGCTGGGCCGCCTGTTGCTGACCAGTGCCATCACCTTGACACCCGGCACGCTGTCGATTGACGTGCGTGGCAACCGGCTGATGGTGCACTGGATCGACTGTCCGCCCGGCGCCGACCTGCGCGACAAAACCCGCGCCATTATCGGCGGCTTCGAGCGCCACCTCACCGGGTTTCTGCAATGAGTGTATCCCCGCTGCAGGTGGCGGCCCTGATACTGCTTGGTCTTGGCCTCGTCCTCGGTACCTGGCGGTTCCTGGCAGGTCCGACCACTGCCGATCGCATTGTGGCCTCCGATACCCTGTCCATCCTGATCACCTCGGGCCTGGTGTGGCTGGCACACCTGCTCGACAGCAGTATCTACCTGGGGGTGGCCCTGGTGTATGCCGCCCTGTCCTTTGTCGGTACCGTGGCCCTTGCCCGCGCCATGGAAGGACGTCGCTCCTCATGAAACTGATCGGTGACCTGCTGTTGCTGCTGGGTGCCGCGTTTTCCTGTCTCGGGGCCCTCGGCCTCGTACGCATGCCGGATGTCTTCAACCGCCTCCAGGCCGGCACCAAGTCCGCCACGCTGGGGGCGATGGCCATCCTGGCGGGTTTCGGGCTGCATCACCCCGACTGGTGGCCAAACCTGCTGATGATCGGCGTGCTGATCCTGTTCACCAACCCGGTCGGCTCGTCCTCGATCGCCCGTGCTGCGTTGCTGTCCGGCATTCAACCCTGGCAGCGGGTTCCGGAACCCGCACAGCTCGAGAGCGACGAGTCCGGCGGAGAACAGACCTGATGCAGGCGTATGCGTACTGGATCGTGCTGGTGAGTGTCGCGGTAATGTTGACGGGCGCAGTGTCGGTGCTGGTGTTGCGGCAGTACATGGCGGCCGTGGTGGCCACGGCCGTGGTGTCGCTGGGTGCCTCGGTCATTTTCGTGGTGCTGCGGGCGCCCGACGTCGCGCTCACCGAGGCCGCCGTCGGTACCGGTCTGGCTGGCGTGATCATGGCGTTGTCCCTGCGCCGGCTTGGCCTGCACCGGGATGATGATCCGGCGCACCACCGCGAGGATGAATCAGGAGAGCGCTGATGCGGAGATACCTCGCGCTGCTACTGTTGATGCTCATGGCACTGCTGCTGCTCGCCGTGGCCATGCAGTTCGGTTTCGGTGCCGCGCCGATGCGCGTCGGCAGTGCGATCAACAGCGCGGCACCGGGGCAGGTCGGGGCGGCAAATATCGTGACCTCGGTGGTACTGGCCTATCGCGGGATCGACACGCTGGGTGAACTGGCCATTCTGTTCACCGCGGCCACAGCGGCCGGCTTGCTGCTCGGCCAGCGCCCGGCCACCACGCAGCCGGATCCGGAGGCGGGTTTCATCCTGCGGCACGCCGCCGACCTGCTGTTCCCCCTGTTGCTCGTGGTCGGCCTGTTCATTATCGTGCATGGCCACCTGACACCCGGGGGTGGTTTCCAGGGCGGTGTGATCCTGGCGGCTGCCTTCTTTCTGCCCCTGCTGGCACGACCCGCATCCCGTTTCCGACACGGGGTGTTCGGCGTGGTGGAGGCACTGGCCGGTGCGGCCTTTATCGGGATCGGCCTGCTGGCGCTGACCGACGGTGGACCGTTCCTGCAGCCGATGCTCGGCAAGGGCGTGCTCGGCCACCTCGTGTCGGCCGGAACACTGCCCTTGCTGTATGCAGCCGTCGGCCTCAAGGTCGGTACCGAACTGGCCGGGCTGATGGCCGGCATTGCCGCGTACGAGGCCCGTGATCCATGACGCCGGATATCGGACAGGTGCTGTTCTGTGGCAGTTTCGGGCTGGTGATCATCGGCATCTTCGGTATCGTGCTGACCAATCACCTGGTGCGCATCGTGCTGTCCATCGCCCTGCTGGAAACCGGTGCCAACCTGCTGCTGGTCATGTCCGGCTACCGGCCGGGCGCGGCGGCCCCGATCCTGGTAGACGGTACGGTGCCCGCCAGCATGGTCGACCCGGTGCCGCAGGCACTGGTCCTGACCGCCATCGTGATCGGGGTCGCGGTGCAGGCATTCATGATGGTGCTGGTACTGCGGGTGCACACTGCCTACGGGACCCTGGACATCCGCGAAATCCGCACCCTGCTGGAGCGTGACATCACGCACGCGGCGGGCGTGCCGTTGCCGGTGAGCCCGGATGAGCCTCTCGCGCAACCGCATACGGTGCTGCACAGGGGTGCGCAATGAATGCGCCGGTACTGATGTTTGCCCTGCCGCTGCTGACCGCGTTTCTGCTGCCGGTCATCGACCGCCTGTCCGGCCTGGCCGGACGCTGGATCGGTCCGCTGGTACTGGTGGGCAACCTGCTGCTGGGTGCGCTGGCCTGGCCGCACCTGCAGGATGCGCCGCTGGTGCTGGCGATGGGTGGCTTCCGGCCGCCGCTCGGGATCGTGTTCTATGTGGACCGGATGGCGATGCTGTTCGCCATGGGCGTGGCCCTCGGTGTGCTGCTGCTGTGGCCGGCATGGGCGCAGGACAAGGACCGGGTACGGATCTCCACCCTGACGATGGTGCTGGTCACCGCTACGACCGGGCTGGCCCTGTCGGGTGATTTGTTCAACCTGTTCGTGTGCTACGAACTCGCCGCGATATCCTCCTACGGGCTGGCCGCGGCAGGCGGGAGTGCCGCCGCCGGTGCCGCAACGCTGCGTTACATGGTGATCAGCAGTTTCGGCTCGGCCCTGATGCTGATCGGCATCGCACTCGTGTACCAGGCCACCGGCACGCTCAACCTGGCGCAACTGGCCGTCCTGTCGGACGCCCTGGCCGGGCCGCAGGGGCTGATCGCGTTCATCTTCATCCTGCTCGGCGCCGGTGTGAAGGCCGAGCTGTTTCCGGTCAACGCCTGGGTGCCCGAGGTCTACGGTGCGGCAGCGCAGCGCGTGGCCGGCATCCTCGCGGGCATCGTTTCCAAGCTGGCCTTGCTGATCATCGTGCGCCTGCTGGTGCTGGTCTTCCGGCAACCGGAAGCGCAGCAGATCCTGCTGGTCCTGGGCGTGCTGGGTGTCATCACCGGCGAGCTTGCCGCCTGGCGGGCGCAGGACCTGACGCGCATGCTGGCCTGTTCGTCGATCGGCCAGCTCGGGGTGATGTTCGTGGCCTTCTCGATTCCGGGGCCGGCCGGCGTGTTCGCCGGGCTCGCGGTGGCCCTGCATCACATGCTGGTCAAGCCGGCGCTGTTCCTGCTGGCCGAGCGCTGGGGCGGTGCCCTGACGCGGCTGCCCGGTGCGGCACAGAAATCCCCGCTGGCGGCCGCCTGCTTCGTGTTGCTCGCGCTGTCGCTGGTCGGCATTCCGCCGTTACCCGGATTCTGGGCGAAATTCCTGGTGGTGACCGCGGCGCTCGGGCAGGGCACGCCCGCGTATGCGGGAGCGGTTGCCGTCATTCTCGCTGCCGCGGTGATCGAGGCGAGCTACCTGGCACGGGTGGCGGCGCACCTGTACCGGCGGGTGACGCAGCCGTTGTCCGCCAACCGGCAGACCCGCGCCGCGGTGACCGTGGCAACCTGTGCCAGTGCGGCACTGGTGTCGGCCACGCTGTGGCTGGCACCCCTTGGCAATTCCCTCCAGGTGACGGCGGCACAGGCGGCTGACCGCGACAGTTACATCCACAATGTCTTTCCGCAGGGAGTGCAACCATGACGCCACTGGATGCCTTGCTGGCCCTGTCCCTGGTCACGCTGCTGCTGACCCTGTCGTGCCGGCACCAGGTCTGGTGCGGAGTGCTGACCACGTTGCTGTACGGTGTGCAGTTGATGGCCTTGCTGTTCATGTCCACGTCGATCCACTACGGGGTGCCCGTGCCTTCCGGCGTGCACTTCAACGTGCTTGGCTTCGAGATGCACTGGGCGATGACACCGCTGGCATGGTTCTTCGCCCTGATCACCCTCGGTGCCGCCGTTGCCAGCAGCTGGTACGCCAGCACCTCGTGGGGGCGGCACTATGCTGCCACCGGCGGCAGCCCCGGCCTGTTGCAGGTGGCACTGGCCTGTAACGTGGTGAGCATGCTGCTGTTGCTGTGCAGCGCGGATCTGCTCGGCCTGTTCATCAGCTGGGAACTGGTGTCCTGGGCCAGTTTCCTGCTCATGGCCAGCGCCGGGGGTGCGGCCGTGCGCCATGCCCTGCACTATCTGGTGTACGCGGTCGCGGGCGGGATGGCGGTGCTGGCCGGAATCGCACTGGTCTATGTCGCGACCGGCTCACTGTCGTTCGACGCCTTCGTCGCCTCGCTGTCCGGGCTGTCGGCAGGCCGGCTCTGGCTGTTGCTGTTGCTGTTCGGGGGCGGTTTCGCCGTCAAGATGGGGCTGTTGCCGTTGCACCTGTGGCAGGCCAGGGCCTATGCCGATACCCCCGGGCCGGGCTCTGCGTTCCTGGGAGCGATCTCCTCGCGCATGGGCCTGTTCGGCATCCTGCTGGTGCTGGTACAGCTCGCCGGTCTGGCACGATTTGCCGGCCTGGTGTTGCCACTGACCCCGTTCACGGCGCTCGACCTGCTGGCCTGGGTGGCGGCATTCACCATCATCCTGCCGACCTTTACCGCCCTGCGACAGACCGATGCGCGCCGCCTGCTGGCCTGGCACGGTATCGGCCAGGGCGGCTACATGCTGCTGGGCGTGGTCATGGGTGATGCGCTTGGCAGTGCCGGTGGCCTGATGCATGTGTTCAATCACGCCACCTACCAGGCGGCGTTGTTCTTTTCGGTCAGTGCGGTGGTCTACCGGACCGGCACCAGCGATCTCGACCAGCTGGGCGGGCTGGTCACCCGCATGCCGATTTCCTTCACGGCCATGCTGATCGGCATCATCGGCCTGGCCGGCCTGCCGCCGATGAACGGTTTTGTATCGAAGTGGCTGATCTACCAGTCACTCATCCGCGAGGGTCACCCGCTGCTGTTCATCGCGGCGGTCATCGGAACCCTGGGTACGATCCTCAGTGTCTACAAGCTGATCCACAACATGTTCCTCGGGCAGTTGCGCGTGGAACACGAACATATCCGCGAGGCACCCTGGAGCATGACCCTGCCCATGATATTGCTGTCCGCGGTGGTCTTTGCCACGGGGTACCTGCCCGGCCTGGTGTTGCGCTGGATCGCCCCGGTACAGAGGGAACTTGGCCTGCCTGTGCTGGACTATACCCTTGGTGGGTATCAGTCAACGGCCGGCAGTCTCGACATGATCTGGGTAGTCACTTCCATGCTCGGCGGGTTCGCCATCGGTGCTGTCCTGTTCTACGCGGGGGGCAGGGCCCGGCGCGTGCACCAGCTCGACAACTATGCCGGGGGACACTTCCTCGATGCCGCGACCCGTTACCAGTACAGTTATAATTTCTATCCCGCGCTGACACGCCTGGCCGCCCCACTGTACCGCGACAGCTTCCAGTGGCTGGAATCGGCGCTGGTGTCCATGCTGCAACTGGCGTCCGCCGGGGCACAGGGCATCTACCGGTCCGTGCACCCGTCGCTGTACCTGCTGGCCGCCGCCGTGATTGCCTGGCTGGTATGGGGAGGAGGGCATTGATGGGCTGGGGCAGCGTGCTGCTGGAAGTCACCCTGATGCCGTTGCTGGCCTTTGCCACGGGCCTGCTGCTGGTGCTGATGATGCGGCGCATCCGGGCCCGGCTGGAACGCCGTGTCGGTCCACCGTTTTTCCAGCCGCTCTACGACATCCTCAAGCTGTACGGCAAGCGGGTCCAGATTTCGCACGGATTCATTCATGATCTCGGGATCATCATGGTGGTGGGCGGCTACATCACGGTCGAGATGTACCTGCCGATGCCGGGCATGGACGGCCTGGCGGCGCACGGGGACCTGATCACGCTGGCCTACCTCATGATGGTGCCCTCGCTCGGCATGGCACTGGGGGTCGGGCAATGCGCGAACCCGAACGGCTCCATCGGTATCAGCCGCGCACTGATGGCCATGCTCGGCTATGACATTCCCTTCATGCTGGTGATCGTGGCCGCGGCGACCCTGTACGGCACCACCAGCCTGCCCGACATCATCGCGGCCCAGCAAGGCGGCGGCATGGCTACCTGGGGCGTGGTGACGATGCCGGTCATGGCCATCGCGGGCCTCGTCACCACCCACGTCATGCTCGCCAAGGAACCGTTTGAAACCTACGTCGCTCCGGCCGAGATCGCGACCGGGCCGATGGTGGAAATGGGCGGCAAGTTCATGGGCGGGCTGTTCGTGGTGCAGGCCTTCCAGGTCTACACCGCCGGCGCACTGTACACGACGCTGTTTCTCGGTGGCGGGACGAGCTGGCTCGAGTTCCTGCCCAAGCTGTGCGCCGTGATGTTCCTGCCGTTTGCCATCACCGTCCTGTTCCCGCGCTTCAAGGCCGGCGAGGGCCTGCTGTGGGTCTGGAAATGGCCGACAGCCATCGCATTGCTGGGGCTGGCGCTGATTTATCTGCGGAGGTAGCCATGGCGGACAAGGACAAGGACAAGGCGATTGACATTCCGGTCACAGCCGGCCAGCCGGCCGGTGGCTCCCCGTATGCCGGTGTCTTCGACCGGCTGTTCGACTTCTGCCGTGCCCGCTCGCTGTTCCTGCTGCATTACTGCACCGGGTGTGGTGCGATCGAGCTGCCACCGGCGATGACCTCGCGCTACGACATGGAGCGGCTCGGCATCCAGCCCATGGCCACGCCGCGCCAGGCCGACATCCTGCTGGTGACCGGCTACGTCGCGACCAAGACGCTCAAGCGCATCCTGCTGACCTACGAGCAGATGCCGGCACCGCGCTACGTGATCGGAATCTGCTCGTGCACGGTCAACGGCGGCATGTACTGGCAAAGTTACGCCACGGTGAAGAAGCTCAACGAGTACCTGCCCGTGGACATGTACATTGCCGGCTGCATGCCGCGGCCGGAGGCGGTGATTGCCGGCCTGCAGCAACTGATGGACAAGATCGAGGCCGGGCGCGCCAATGGGTGGCAGGACTACTACCGGCGCTACGACGCCTATCTCGGCAAGCAGCAGGCGCTGTTCGGCCCGCGCTGGCAGACCCCGACCGACATCGTGGCGGAGGCGCGCCGCTTCGAACTGTTCGGTCCGGGCACGCTGGGCGCACACACCAGCCTGCTGGACCAGTACCAGCAGCCGCTGGAATTGCCGTCGGAACCGGTGTTCGGGCGCCAGAAGGATGAGTCCGGGCGCTAACGGGGCTTGTTACTTCACACGAAGAATTTTCTGCAAGTGACTGAATAATTATGGAAGAAAGCAAGGAACTGACCGGCTGGCTGGAGCGCGTGCTGGAGGAATTCCACGGGGTGAAGGTGCAGCGGAAAGCGGCCCGGCGCATGCGCATCGACATCGACGCCGATGCCCTGCCGGCCCTGCTGGAATTGCTGCAGGGCCGCGCCGGCTACGTGCACCTGTCCGCGATCAGCTGCGTGGACTGGATCGATGACGGCCAGTTCGAACTCGTCTACCACGTGTTGTCCTACGAGACCGGCACGCTGGTTTCCGCGCACATCCGCATCGCCCGCGACCCCGGTGTCTACCTGTCGGTGTACGACCTGTACCCGCCGGCGGCCTTTTTCGAGCGTGACATCCACGAGATGTTCGGTGTGTATTTCGAGGGCAGTCCGGACATGGAAAAGTTCATCCTCACCGAGTGGGACGGGCCACCGCCGATGCGCAAGGAGTTCGACACCCGCGCGTACGTGCACGCGACCTTCGACTGGCAGCAGTATGACCCGGAATGGTTGCGGGAGATCCGCGCCCGGGGAGGAGGCATCGTCGAATGAGGCCGGAAAACTACCAGGCGGTCAGCCATCCGCCCAGCCACGAGTACGAGCTCAACATCGGCCCGAACCACCCGGGTATCGAGGGAAACTACGCGCTGCGCCTCACCCTCGAGGGGGACATCGTCGTGGCGGCCCGCGCCGATGCCGGTTACCTGCACCGCGGGTTCGAGAAACTCATGGAAGGGCGGCTGTGGATGCAGAACATCGCCCTGGTGCCGCGCATCTGCGTACCGGACCCGGCCCACATGGAAATCTGCTATGCGCTGGGCGTGGAGATGCTCGGCGGCCTGGAGGTGCCGGCGCGGGCGCAGTGGATCCGGGTCATGCAGCTCGAACTCTCGCGCATCACCGCGCACCTGTTCTACTTCGGTGGCGTCGCCGCCACCATGGGCATGTACAGCAACATGTTCTGGGGGGTGGCCGATCGCGACCTGGTGCTCGATCTGTTCGAGGAATTCACCGGTGGGCGGGTCTACAGCATGTTCAATGTGCCGGGCGGGGTGCGCCGCGATTTGCCGGATGGTTTTCTTGGGAAGCTCAAAGCCTTGCTTGACTATCTTGAGTCGAGGCTGGAAGACTACGACAACCTGTTCTTTTCCAACTACGTGGTCGTGCACCGCTCCCGCGGCACCGGGCCGATGAACCGGCAGCAGGCACTGGAATGGGGCGTGACCGGGCCGAACCTGCGCGCCACCGGGCTGGCCTTCGATGTGCGCCGCGACGATCCCTACCTGGTGTACGACCAGATCGAATTCGACATCCCGACCGAAGAGGCCGGCGATGCGCTGGCGCGCATCCTGGTGCGGCGCCGCGAGCTGCAGGAAAGCATCCGCATCCTGCGCCAGGTGGCGGAACAACTGCCCTACATCAAGGGACCGGTGCGCTGTCCGTTGCCGAACCCGCTGGCCTGGAACGTGCCGGCCGGTGACAGCTATGCACGGGTGGAATCGTCGAAGGGCGAGCTGGCGTATTACACCGTGTCGAACGGCGGTGACAAGCCCTGGCGCGTGCACATCCGCGGACCGTCGCAGATGCACGCCGTGCAGGTGCTGGAAAACCTGTCCGTCGGCAGCCGCATCGAGGACATCGCACAGATCATGTTCACGCTGGATGCCTGCCCGCCGGAGGTCGATCGCTGATGTCCGAGATCAACTACAAGAGCCGGGGCAGCATACTCAACCCGCTGCGTACCCTGTCTTTCCTGGCACGCAAGCCGGTAACGTTGCCGCTGGAGCCGCGCGCGGCGGCGCCCAACTACCGGGGCTTTCACCTGAACGACTGGGAAAAGTGCATCGGGTGCAGCACCTGCCAGAAGATCTGCGACAACGAGGCCATCACCATGATCCACATCCCGGAATTGCCGGAGGATCCGGTGCAGGGGGTGCGTGCGCAGCGCCCGGCCATCGACTACGGCCGCTGTTGCTGGTGCGGGTTGTGCGTGGACGTGTGCCCGACCGCGTCCCTGTCGTTGTCGCGCGAATACATCCATACCTGCGAACAGCACGAGCTGGACAGCTATTTCATCCTGCCCGATCCGCACGGCATGCACAAACGCTTCTACGATCACGGCTGGCGCAAGACGGCCGACGAGGACCTCATCGACCTGCAGCGACAGTCCATGCCGGAACGGGAACCGGTCGAGCGCCTGCAGTCATTCGACGAATTCATCGACGGCTACGATACCCAGGCAGCGATCCTCGAGGCCTCGCGTTGTGTCCAGTGCGGGATGTGCCACGATTCCTGCCCGGCGCACATGCATGCGCCGGAATATATCCGTGCCATCTGGGAACAGGACCTGGAAGAGGCGGTACGCCAGATCTACCGCACCAATCCGTTTGCCCATGTCTGCGGGCGCGTCTGCACCCGGCGCTGTGAGTCCGCCTGCTCCATCGGCGTGCGCGGGGAACCGGTCGCGATCCGCTGGCTCAAGCGTTACGCCATGGACCACGTCAGCCACGAACGCATCCGCGCCATTGCCGGCGGTCAGCGCAGCGGGAACAGCAGTGGCCGCAGGATCGCCATCGTCGGTGCCGGACCGGCCGGCCTCACGGCTGCATATGATCTGGCCAGGGAGGGACACGCCGTCACCGTGTTCGAGGCCCTGCCCGAAGCGGGTGGCATGATGCGCTACGGGATCCCGTCCTACCGGTTGCCGGCGGAGCGGATCGCGGACGACATCGATGTCATCCGCTCGATGGGTGTCGAGATCCGCTGCAACATCCGCATCGGCCAGGACATCACCCTGGCGCAACTGCACGAAAATCACGATGCCGTGCTGCTCGGCATCGGCCTGCAGTTCGGTCGTTCCACGCGCATACCCGGCTCGGATCACCCGGGCGTGCACAGTGCGGTCGACCTGCTGCGGCGGATCCGGCTGGGTGAATTCGTGGCGGTACCTCCTGCGGCCGTGGTCATCGGTGGTGGCAACACGGCCATGGACATGGCGCGCAGCCTGGCGCGGCTGCAGATTGCACAACACGGGCTGGCCTGCGTCACGATCACCGCGCTGGAGGACCGGGAACACCTGCTGGCCGACCAGGAGGAGTTGCGCGAGACGGGTGAGGAGGGGATCACGATCCTGCCCGCCCGGGGTCCGCAGCGCTGCGACATCGACGACAGCGCCTGTATCGACGGGCTGTTCACCGTCGCGGTGCGTTCCATCTACGATGAATTCGGGCGTTTTGCGCCCTGCTACGATGATTCCGATGTCCAGCTGCACCGGGCCGGCATGGTCGTCGAGGCGATCGGCCAGCAGGCGGACCTGGCACTGCTCGGCGAAGAACTGACCGAGCGGCTCGCCTGGGATCGCGGCCGCCTGCAGACGGATAACCGTGGCCAGACCTCGGAGCCGTGGCTGTGGGCGGCCGGTGACCTGGTCAACGGCCCGGACGTGATCCATGCCGTGGCGGACGGGCACCGGGCGGCGACCGGGATCGGTGCCTGGCTGGCGGAATTCGCGGAGGCAACCGCATGAACGACCACCCGGAAAACAGCGGCGGGGACCTGGCCGGTGAAGGCTCGGCCCACGCGCACGGACAGCTGACGGGCAAGAAGAGTCTGCAGGAAATACTCGAAACGGCGACCCGGTTCGAGCAGACGGCGCGGGATTTCTACACGGCCATGATCCCGAAGGTCAGCAAGCGCATCCGCTACCTGGTCGAGGAACTGGCGGCGGAGGAACAGGAACACTACGACCTGTTCAGCCAGCTGGCCACGAGCCCGGATATCGACGCACAGATTCTCCAGCAGATCGCCGTACCGGTGAACGATCACCGGTTCTCCGACTGCATTCTGGCCCCCGACCTGGGCGAACACCCGGATGACCAGGCCATCCTGCAGTATGCACTGTACCGTGAGCACGCCGCCATGGAGCAGTACCGGCAGCTGGCGGACAGTACCGACCCGGGGCCGGTACAGGACCTGTTCTCCTGGCTGGCCAACGAGGAGACCCGCCACAAGCGTGAACTCGAGGCAGAGTACTACCGGATCATCCACAGTGGCGGCGTCTGAGCGGTGACGCCGCGCGAGGGGGCAAGCCGGTAATGCGCATGGGGAGCCGCAACGTCGTGTGATCCGGTGAAATTCCGTCAGTTAGAACAGCAGATGCCCTGGACTGTGGAGCAGATGTTCGACCTGGTGGCCGATATCGAACGCTACCACGAGTTTCTGCCGGGCTGGTCGCAGGCGCGGATCACGCAACGCCAGGGCACCAGCCTGACGGTCCGGCAGGCGATCATGGCCGGACCCGTGCGGCTTGAATTCGAGTCGTACGCCGAACTGCAACGGCCCGTGCGGCTGTGTGTCCGCTCGTCGGGAGGGCCGTTCCGGCGCTTCGTGATCGACTGGCGGTTCCGGCCCGGTCCCCGGCAAGGCTGTGTGGTCAGGCAGGCTGCGAGTATCGAGATGCGCTCGTTGCTGCTGGAGCTTGCCGGCGAACGGCTGCTGGATTTGATGACGCGTGATATCTTCCGGCGCTTCCACGACCGGGCCTTGCTGCTGTACGGACACCCCGGTGATGGTCCCGCCCCCCGGCTGCCGCCCTGATCGCTGATGGTCTGCGTCCGCGAATCGGGGGTTTGTTGCCAGGTGAATGGCCGGGAAAATAGTGGGTTGGCCGGAGAAGGTGATGCGGTATCGAGGAAAAACGTAGGGCAAGCCTCTCTGGAAAGTCGTACTACGGCCAACTCCGGTCATCGAACTGCAAACCTGCGAACGTCGGATTGCACCAGACCCTGGCGCTCATTGCATGAACAACGGCAGACGCAGGGCGGAGCGCGCAGCGGTTCCGCCATTCGAGGCTACCTCGGTGGAATCCGCTACGCGCTTCCACCCTATCCCGTTTCCGACAACCTCATTGTCGTGCGTCCGACCGATTCAACCCGCACCGGCAGCGATAATTCCCCCATGTCCAATTACCGCCGCCTGCGCTCTCCCGGAGGCACTTACTTCTTTACGGTCAACCTGCTGGATCGAAGCGGTGACCTGCTGACACGACACATCGACGCCCTGCGTGAGGCTGTCCGCGCTACCCTTGCGGTGCGACCCTTCCGTATCGACGCCTGGGTGGTGCTGCCGGATCACCTGCACTGCCTGTGGACCCTGCCGCCGGGCGATGATGATTTCGCCAACCGTTGGAAGTCGATCAAGATACGCTTTGTGCAACGTCTGCCAGCACAGGAACCGCGCTCAAATACCCGCGCGCGGCGCGGTGAACGCGGTATCTGGCAACGGCGTTTCTGGGAACACGTCATCCGTGACGAGGCGGACTATGCACGCCATGTGGATTACATCCATATCAATCCCGTCAAACATGGCTGGTCGGGTACGGTACAGGAATGGCCTTATTCCACGTTCCATCGCTGGGTGTCAGCAGGTGTGTATCCACCGGACTGGGCGGGTAACAGGACAGAGGACAATTTCCCGGCCGGAGAACCGTAGGGTGGAACCGCGCAGCGGGTTCCACCACCAGGCATCGAACGGCGGAACCGCTGCGCGTTCCGCCCTACGTCGTGTTCATAGCGCAAGTCAGCCATTCGGTGTAATCGCTGGCTCGCCCGTGTTGGGTCGTGAGACGACATACACTGCCGAACTGAAAACATGATGCTGAGCAGAC
>CAYUFA010000025.1:0-35546 GCA_964443845.1 uncultured Ectothiorhodospiraceae bacterium | reverse complement strand
TCTGCAGGGTGTCGACGATGCGGTATTTGTCCTCCGGCACCACCTCGGCGAAGATATCCACGGACTCGATCATCTCGATGATGGCCGACTCGTGCGTATGGATGAATTCGCGTTCCAGCAGGCGGGTGTCGTACATGCCGTTGACCGCCTCCATGACCTCGGCGGCGAAGCGCTGCGCTTCCCTGTGCGTCACTTCCGGCCTGAGGCGCTGGTAGATGGCTGCCGCCAGCACCTCCGCCAGGCCGAGCATTTCATTGGCGGCGGCACCCGTAAGCTGCTCGGCGCGCAGGGTACGCTGCTCGAGCCCGAGCAGGCCGCCGATCTCGCGCGCGATGGCCAGGTTGTCGCCGGTCACCATCTTCACCTCGACGCCGTGCCTGCGCATCTCGGCGATGACCTCACGGGAATCCTCGCGCGGCGGGTCGTAGAGCGGGATCAGCCCGAGCAGTTCCAGCGGGGCATCACCGCTCCTGCGTCCCACCGCCAGCGTGCGATAGCCCTTGCCCGCCAGCCGGTCGACCGTCTGGTTGATATCGTGTATCGCCGCATCGGACAGCCGGGTCATCCCCAGCAACACCTGGGCCGCCCCCTTCATCGCCACGAAGGAGTCGCCATCCTTCTCGACAGTCGCCTCGGTACGTTTGCGCACGGGATCGAAGGGGGTGAAGCCGGTCTGCCGCCAGGACTGCCAGTCCACCTCCGCCAGTTCTTTCTCGATGTAGGCCAGAATGGGCAGTTCGATGGGATCGCGGTTCTCCGGTTTCGAGGCCAGCGCCGCGACCAGGAACAGTTCGCGCGCGTCGTGCCCGGCAAACACGACCGGTTCGGCCACCTGCATCTCGTTTCGGGTCAGCGTACCGGTCTTGTCGGAGCAGAACACGTCGACACCGGCCAGCTCCTCGATCGCGGTCAGGCGGGAGACAATGGCCTGGCGCCGCGCGAGGTTGACCGCCCCCACTGCCAGCGTCACGGACAGCACGGCCGGCAACGCCACCGGAATCGAGGCTACCGTCAGGACCAGGGCGAAGCGGGCAATCTCCAGAAAGTTCTCCTGGCGGAACAGGGAGACCATGACGATCAGCACCACCAGTGCGATGGTGATCAGGATCAGGAAATCGCCGATGCGGATGACCATCTTCTGGAAGTGGCTGGTCGCCTCCAGCGAGGCCTGCGCCACCAGCGCGACCACGCTGTGGAAGTTCGTGTGCGTACCGGTATTCACCACCACCGCCAGCATCTCGCCCTGCTTGACGATGGTGCTGGCGTAAGCGAGCTCGTTGACCTTCTTGTCGACGGGCAGTGACTCGCCGGTCAGGGCCGACTGGTCCAGCGCCAGGTATTCGCCCTGCAGCAATTGCACGTCGGCGGGGACGATATTGCCGATGCGCAGACGGATGATGTCGCCGGGCACCAGTTCCCGGGACGGGATGCTGCGGAACGCGCCATTGCGCAACACGAGGGTTTCCGCGGTCATGCGCTGTTTCAGCGCCTTCAGGGCATTCAGTGCGCGGTGCTCCTGCAGGAAGTCCAGGCCGGCGTTGACCAGCAGCATGATGACGATGATGGTGAAGTCCTCCCACTTGCCGACCAGCGCCGACAGCAACGCCGCCACCTCGATCATCCACGGGATCGGCCCCCAGAAGCGGCGGAAGATGCGGTGCCAGAGCGGCTCCTCCCGCTCCTCGATTTCGTTGTAGCCATACCGGCGGCGGCGTGCGCCGACCGCGGCGTCCGCCAGCCCGGTGGCGGCGGTCACCTCCAGCTGGTCCAGCGTCGTGGCAACGGGCTGTGTGGCGTATTCGTCCGAGTGCCGTGTCACTTCCTGCATGCCTTCACTCCTGTGTCAGCACGTCCCGGGCGCGCGCCGCGCACGGCCGGGCCGGCCTGTGCTCAGCGCACGAGCAGGACATTGCACCCGGCACTGGTCAAAACGTGGTGCACCGTGTGGCCGGCCAGCACCGCAAGCCCGTGCCCGGTACGCAGGCCGATGACGATCAGGTCCGCGTTTTCCCGCTCGGCCTGGCGCACGATCTCGATCCCGGGGTGCCCGCTCCCGACCACGGCCCGGACGCCGCGGGAAAGCGCCTCGCGCTCCAGCAGTGCGCGCAGCTGCCGCTCGGCCGCGTTGATCTCGCGGCTTTCCGCGGCATCCTCGACCGCGATCACGTTGTCTGCATCGGATGGCGTGCTGTAGTCGACGACGTGCAGGACGCTCAGCTCGGCCTCGCACAACCGGGCCAGCGCAGCGCCCTGCTGGAGCACGGTCGTGCTGTGGTCATTGAAATCTACGGCAACGAGAATGTGCTGGTATACGGACATGGTTTTTCAGGATCCTTGCAGGGTCGGGTGAGTGGGTGGCGGCCGGGGGGCCCGGTACGGGACCCGCTCTGCCGCTGCGTCTGCGAGCCGGCGACCCCGGCACGCGCGGAAAGTATAACCCTGCAGCCTGCCGAACGATTTGATCCCGGTTCGTACAACCGGCTCCCGGGTCAGTCCGCTCCCTCGGTCGTGATGTGCAGCACCCGCCCGCAGTGCTTGCAATGCACGGCGTCGGCATCGTGACGGCTGAGTCCGCAGGACGGGCACTCGTAGCGCACCTTGCCCGGGCGGAAGATGGTCTGGATCAGACGCAGGAACAGGGAGATTCCGAAAATCATGATCAGCACCGCCAGGATGTGCCCGCTGGTGCCGACCAGCGTGATGTCGCCGAAACCCGTGGTCGTCAGGGTCGCGACGGTGAAATACAGGGCATCGAAATAATCGTGGATATGCGGATTGCTGCCCACCTGGGTCACGTACACGACCGCCGTGATCACGAAAATGAACACCAGCAGGTTGACGACGCTGAAGATCACGTCCTCGTGCACCCGCACGAATCTCGATTGCTGGCGCAGGTTCCTGATCATGTGGTAGGAACGCAGCAGCCGCAGCGCGCGTATGACCCGCAGGAAGGAAAAGTTCTCGGCCAGCGACGGCGCGAGCAGCGAGGCGATGACGATCAGGTCCGCCAGGCCGACCGGGTTGAACACGGCGCGCAGGCGCTGCCGGCTGATGTAGAGTCGCGCCAGGAATTCCACCAGATAGACGACGCCGATCGCCTCTTCCACCACGTGCAGGTCGTCGATATGGTGAAAAAAGGACGCAACGATGAAGTACAGGATGGTGATGCTGTCGAACGCGAGCAGCGACCAGCGAAACCAGCGCGAGCGCCGCCGGGGGCCGTGGTACAGATCGTTGAGGTGGTCAGCCAGACGCTGCCAGATACCGGTGCCCGCATCCTGCGCTCTGTTCATACTGTTGTATCGTTCCGGTACCCGTGCGCCTGCCACGAGAAGAATACTGGCCCCGTGCGCTGAAGTCCACGGCCGCCCGCCCGCTCCGGACAGTGCACCGGACACGAGCCGGCAGCATCCCCGCTAACAGCCGCGCACGGCAGCCCGGCGCACCGTGCCCCGGCCCGGTCACGACGATCCTGTCCAGGTGGCGCGCGGATCACGCGGTTCAGGTGTACGTAGACCAGGTTGAGCCGGGCGTGCTCCCCCAGTGAACCAGCAGGCGCGGCTTGATGTGCGCAAGCTGCAGCGGTGCTTCCAGCTACGGATTGTCCAGCAGGTAAATCTGGCCGATGGAAAGATGATCTGCCGCCCGCCAGCCGGCATGGATGCATTCCGGTTCCGGCGCGGACAACGGGGTGCCGGCAGGTTCCGCCGTGGTGCCGGCCATCGTCCTTCCCCCCGCAGTCGCCGGTCACGGACCAGCAGACCATTCACGACTGTCCCGGTTCGGCATACAGCAGGTCTGCCGTGTGCCGTGCCACCACCCGTTCCTCGTCGGTCGGGATCACCCAGGCGGACACCCGGCTGTCGGCAGTGCTGATCCTGGTTGCCTGTGCCCGGTTTGCCTGCGCGTCGAATTCCAGACCCAGCCAGCCGGCAGACTCACAGATCCCGGCCCGCACCGTGGCGGCATGTTCGCCGATGCCACCGGTGAAGACCACGGCCTCCAGTCCACCCAGTGCCGCGGCCAGCGAGCCGAGTTCGCGGCCGGCCCGGTAGCAGAAGTAGTCCACCGCGGCGGCGGCGGCGGGATCGTCGCTGGCCAGCAGGGTGCGCATATCGCCGCTGATTCCCGACAGCCCCAGCAACCCCGAGCGGTGATACAGCAGATCGGTCAGGTCGGCGTGGCTCCACCCCTGTTCCAGCAGGTACAGCACGATGGCCGGGTCGATCGCGCCACTGCGCGTGCCCATCGGCAACCCGTCCAGGGGGGTAAAACTCATCGTGGTCGCAACGCTTTGCCGGTTTTCCACCGCGCACAGGCTCGCGCCCTGGCCCAGATGGGCAATCACCACCCTGCCGTCCGCCACCGCACCCAGGGTAGCCGGCAATACGCCGGTGATGTACTCGTAGGACAGGCCGTGGAAACCGTAGCGACGTACCCCCTGCTCCAGCAGGGCGCGCGGCAGCGCAAAGCGCTGCTCCCGCAACGGCCGGCCGGCATGGAAAGCGGTATCGAAACAGGCCACCTGCAACAGCTCGGGATACTGTGCCCGCAGCGCGTCGATGGCCAGCAGGGCACCGGGCTGATGCAACGGCGCCAGCGGCACGAGTTCCCGGAGCCGGTCCAGGACCCCGGCATCCACACGGACCGGCCGGTGGAATGACGTTCCGCCGTGTACCACGCGGTGGCCGGCCGCCACGAAGCGCAGGCCGTCCATCTTCTCCTGCAGCCAGTCGAAGATTCGCCGCAGTGCCGTCCCGTGATCGCCGGCCGGCAACGCCCGGTCCGTCAGGGTGCCGCTGACCTCCCCGGCCGGATTGAACACCGTGCCGAGGAAGCGGGCGCGTGGCGCGCCGATGCCGTCCACGCTGCCGGCGCAGTAGCGGCCGGCGGCAGCATCGCGCGTTGCCGGGAAGGCCGCGAACTTTACACTGGACGAGCCCGCGTTGAGCACCAGAATCGCGTCGTTCATTGGCTAACCCCGATGGTCACGGCGGCACCTGCAGTCAGCGGTGCCAGAGGATGAAACCGGCCTCGATCGGTACGGAGATACCCGCGTATACGGGGACTATGCGCGCCGTGTAATCGTCCGCGGGCCGGGTGGCAGGGACCGCGCCCTGGTAGACGTAGGCATTGGCCGCACCGGCCAGCCGGGGTCCGCGCCGCAGGACCTGTCGCACCGGCCCGTTGCCGTCGACCGCATCGGCGAACAGCTCCACGTCCACGGCTGCCACCGGCATCTCGTCCAGGTACACCTGCACCTCGAAGTCATAGTACCCTGCCCGGTGGTGCGCGGTGACGTTACCGAAATGCAGGCGCTGCCAGTGCTGTGCCAGTTGCCCGTGCCAGTGCTGCATGGCGGCCGCGGTTTCCGGATCGCGCCGGCGGCGGGCCTCCGCCAGCGGCAGGTAATAGCGTTCCACGTATTCCCGCAGCATGTAGTTCGTGGAAAACCGCGCGGTCAGGCGTGCCATGCTTTCGCGCATGCGGGCGATCCACTCCCGGGGCAGACCGGTGGCGTCGCGCCGATAGAAGCAGGGTACCAGTTCCTGCTCCAGGATGCGGTAGAGCTGGTCCGCCTCCTGCGCATCCCGGGCCGCGGCATCCGCGTGCTCCTGCCGGTCCCCCAGCGCCCAGCCTGCTGCCGGCGTGTAGGCCTCCGCCCACCAGCCGTCGAGTTCGGACAGATTGAGGCCGCCGTTGACCAGCACCTTCATGCCGCTGGTGCCGCAGGCCTCCCAGGGGCGGCGTGGCGTATTGATCCAGACATCCACCCCCTGCACCAGCTGCCCGGCCACATCGAGATCGTAGTCTTCCACGAACGCCGCCCGCCCGCGAATCTCCGGACGCGCCAGGAAGACCTGCCACTGGTGCAACAGCCGCTTGCCCGGCCCGTCCGCCGGATGGGCCTTGCCGGCGATCACCAGCTGCACCGGCCGGTCGCGGCTGCACAGCAACCGGGCCAGCCGTTCGGGGTCGTGCAACAGGAGATTGGTGCGCTTGTATTCCGCGAAGCGGCGTGCAAAACCGAGGGTCAGTACATCCGGGTCGAACAGCCCGCGGCATGCGCGCACCAACTCGCTGGCTGCGCCGCGACAGCGAGACTGGCGCTCCAGGCGTTCTCTCAGGAAGGCCACCAGCTGGTGGCGGCTGTCACTGCGCAGGCGCCACAGCGTTTCGTCCGCGACCGGGCGCAGGCCCTCCTCCACCGTCTCCAGCGCACCGCGCCAGCGGCCCTTGCCGCAACACCCCGTCCACAGCGCATCGGCCGCGGCCGAATCCCAGGTCGGCACGTGGATGCCGTTGGTGACATGTCCCACGGGCACTTCACAGCGGGGCCAGCGCGGGAACAGTGGCTGGAAGATCCCGCGGCTGACCGCGCCGTGCAACCGGCTGACCCCGTTGACCGCGGCAGCGCCGCGTACCGCCAGCCAGGCCATGTTGAACGGCTCGTCCCGGCTGCCGCCAGCACCGCGCCCCAGCGCCAGCAATCGCTCCACGGGCACGCCCAGCTCCCGGGCGTAGTCATGGAAATACAGGGCAAACAGTTGCGGATCGAAGCGGTCGAATCCCGCCTCGACCGGTGTATGGGTGGTGAACAGGTTGCCCGCGCGGGTCGCCCGCAGCGCCACCTCGAACGGCTGGGCGTGGCGGTGCATGTAATGGCGGGCGCGCTCGAGCACCGTGAAGGCCGCATGCCCTTCGTTCAGGTGACACACCGGACAATCGATGCCGAGCTTCTCCAGCAGGCGCCAGCCACCGATGCCCAGGATGATCTCCTGTTGCAGCCGCAGCTCCGGTCCGCCACCGTACAGCTCACTGGTGATGCCGCGATCGCCCGGCGTATTGAGCAGGTCATTGCTGTCCAGCAACAACAGCACGCGGCGACCGACCTGGACCTGCCAGGCCCGGAGGTGCAACGGCCGGCCGGGCAGCTCGAGCGTGACGTGCACCCATTCCCCCGACTCATCGCGTAACGGCACCACGGGCAGCTGGGTCGGATCGTTCAGCGGATAGAATTCGAGCTGCTCGCCGCGCGCGTCCAGCGCCTGGCGGAAATAGCCCTGCTGGTACAGCAATCCCACGCCGGTCATCGGAACGTCCAGATCACACGCCGTCTTCAGGTAGTCCCCGGCCAGCACACCCAGGCCGCCCGAATAAACGGGCAGCGCCTCGCTGAGTGCAAACTCCATGCTGAAGTAGGCAATCTGGCCGTTGAGACCCTTGCCGTAGCGGGACGGGAACCAGGATTCGGTCCGGTAATACTCTTCCCGTGCGGATAACTGCTGCTGCAGTTCCTGGATAAAAGCCTCCTCACCGGCCAGTTCGTTCAGCCGCCGGTCGGAAACGGATTCGAGGATCAGCCAGGGATTGCGGGTCGCTGCCCATAATTCCGGCGCAACGACCCGCCACAACGCATCGGCTCCATGGTGCCAGCTCCAGCGCAGGTCCAGCGCCAGGATGGCAAGTGCCTCCAGGGATTCCGGCAGGGTGCGGGGAAGATAATGGCTGATCTGCATGTGACGTGTTCCTGCGTCCGGCGGTGGCGGCTCCGGCCTCGTGCCGCCCTGCCAACCATAGCGCCGGGATGCGCAAAAGCAACTCCGTGGCAACTTTCCGGGCACGTGGAGGTCCCTGCAGCGGGGCTGCCGCGTACCCGTCCCCGGTTCTTCCCTGGACCGTCACTCCGGGTACAATGGCTGCCGTTATCCGGCAGGAAGGTGATCGACACGTGGGAAATCAACGGCCAGGCAGCACGGACCGCCGGCGGGTGCTCGCCGGCGACATCGGCGGCACCAAGACCCGGCTGGCGGTGTTCGATGTCGCCGGGACGCGGCTGGAGACCGTCGCAGAGCAGACCTTCCACAGCCGCGGCCATGCCTCGCTGGAGGATATCATCGGGCAATTCCTGGCGCGGCACTCGCTGGCCGTCGAGGCGGCCGCTTTCGGGATCGCCGGACCGGTTCGCCACAACGAGGCGGACACCACCAACCTGCCCTGGCACATCAACGCCACCGGGCTCGAGCAGCGGTTTACCATCGCGCAGGTGGACCTGCTGAACGACCTCGAGGCCAACGCCTGGGGGATTCGCGCGCTCCCGGCGGAAGACTTCACCCCGCTGCAGGCCGGCGCCGCGGATGCCGGTGGCAATTGCGCCATCATTGCCGCCGGCACCGGTCTGGGTGAGGCCGGCATGTGTCACGACGGTACCGGCCTGCGACCGTTCGCCACCGAGGGCGGACACACGGATTTCAGTCCGGGTAGCGAGCTGGAGATCGAGCTGCTGCGGTTCCTGCAACAGCGCTACGCACACGTGAGCTGGGAGCGCGTGTTGTCCGGACCCGGACTGGTCAACCTCCACGACTTCCTCCGCCACCACCATCGCAGCCAGGTGCCGGCCTGGCTGGCCGACGAGATGCAACACGGGGATCCGGCGGCGGCGATTTCGGGCGCCGGCCAGTCCGGGCGCGATGCCCTGTGCGCGGAAGCGCTCGGGCTGTTCGCCCATCTCTACGGGGTCGAGGCCGGCAACCTGGCGCTCAAGGTCATGGCCACCGGCGGATTCTACCTCGGTGGCGGTATCGCACCGAAGATCCTCACGGTCCTGCAGGACGGCCGCTTCCTGCGCGCCTTCCTCGCCAAGGGCCGCATGCAGTCCGTGCTGGAACGGATTCCCGTGCAGGTCATCCTGAATGACCGGACCGCGCTGTACGGCCCGGCGGTGTTTGCGGCCCGGCAGGGCCGGCATGCCGCATAGACACCGGCCCGGGTCGAGCGCTCGAGGAGCGCTCCTGCAACAATCGAAACGTCCGCAGGAGCGGTCACCGACCGCGAGGAATGCTGCACGTTTGGTATCGCGCCTGGCAGGCGCTCCTGCATTGGAAACACGGGTGATAATTATGCAGGAGCGGTCATCGGCCGCGAAGATCGCAGCACGGGCGCAATCGCGCTCGAGGAGCGCGCCTACGATGGAAGGCCGTAGGCGGTAATTTTGCAGGGACGGTCGTCGACCGCGGGGTTTTCCGGACGGGCCTTACGTCTGCCCGGTATTGATCTGCAGCCGGCGGTGGAAGTGGTTGAGCAGGCGCATGCGCAGTTTGGACTGGCGGTGCTTGTTGGCGGCGGACAGGCGTTTCTGTGCCAGTTCGATGAAGATTTCCTGGCAGTTGCGCGTTTCCTTGCTGCCCGCGTCCTGGCGCTCGAGATACTTGCCGTCGGGCTGCATCTCCCACACGTGCTTCACGCTGGAGAGTTGCGCATCCAGGATCACGCGCAGTTCCTGACGCAGCTTCGGTTCCTCGACCGGCGCGACGACCTCCACCCGGCTTTCGAGGTTGCGCTTCATCAGGTCGGCAGAACCGATGAAGTACTCCTCGCCGTCTCTGCCGCCGTTGCGGAAATAGTAGATACGCGAATGTTCGAGGAATCGCCCGATGACACTGATGACCGTGATGTTGTCACTCAGACCGGGCACCTTCGGACGCAGCCGGCAGCTGTCGCGAATGATCAGGTCGATCTTGACCCCGGCCTGCGAGGCCAGGTACAGCGCCCGGGTGATATCCTCGTCCTCAAGCGCGTTCAGCTTGAACTGGATGTGTCCCGGCGAGTCCGGCGTGTGTGCGGCGATCTCGCGCTCGATCTTCTCGAGCATCGCCTTTTTCAGCGTGTAGGGGGCCGTGAGAATCTTGCGGAAACGCGGCGGCGGTGAATATCCGGTCAGGTAGTTGAACTGTTCGGTCAGGTCCTGGGTAATGCCGTCGTCACAGGTCAGCATACCCAGGTCGCTGTACAGCCGGGCGGTGCCCGGATGGTAATTCCCGGTCCCGACGTGTGCGTAGCGGCGCAGGCCGTTGTAGTCCTTGCGCACCACGAGAATGATCTTGCTGTGGGTCTTCAGCCCCACCACGCCGTAGGTAACGTGGATACCGACCTGCTCCAGCCGGCGCGCCCAGCGAATGTTCACCGCCTCGTCGAAGCGCGCCTTGAGCTCGATCAGCACCGCGACCTGTTTGCCGTTGAGCGCCGCCTGCAGCAGGGTGTCGATCACGCCGCCCTCCTCCGAGGTTCGGTACAGCGTCATCTTGATCGCCAGCACCTTGGGGTCCTCGCTGGCGGTGCGCAGGAAACGCACGACACTGGTCGTGAAGGACTCGTACGGATGCTGCAACAGCAGTGCCTTGCGTTCGCGGATGATGTAGAAGATGTTGCGCTTGTCGTGCGCCAGCGTGGGGTGGTCGATCGGCTTGTGGACCGGGTCGTGCAATTCCGTAATGTCGAGTGCGGCGATCTCGAACAGGTCGCGCATCCCCATCAGCGAGTCCACCTCATACACGTCGGCCTCTTCGTCCAGCCCCAGTTCCGCGGCCAGCATGCCGCGATGCTCCGGCAGCATGGTACTCGCCACCTGCAACCGGACGATCGGGGCGAAATGCCGGTCGCGCAGTTCCGACTCGATCATCGCGAGCAGATCGTCGGCCTCTTCCTCGTCCACCTCGACCACGGCGTTACGGGTCACCCGGAACAGCTCGCAGGTAACGATCTCGGTGCCCGGAAACAGCAGGTCCAGGTTGGCGGCAATCAGGTCATCGAGAGTCACGAAGGTGTTGCCGTCGCCGACCCGGATGAAGCGCGGCGCAATGTCTTTCATCACCGGCACCTTGATGCGTGCGATGTGCGTCGCCCCGCTGCCCGGATAGCGCAGTGTCACCAGCAGGTTGAGCGCCAGGTTCGAGATGAACGGGAACGGGTGGGCCGGGTCCATCGCCAGCGGCGTCAGCAGCGGAAAGATATTGCGGATGAAGTGCTCGCGCAGTAATTCGCGTTCCTGTGGCTCGAGATCGCCATGACGCACGATGCGGATGCCATGTTCGGCCAGCATCTCGCACAGGGTCAGCAGGATTCCCTTCTGCCGTCCATAGATCTCGCGCACGACCGCCTGGCATTCGGCCAGCTGCTGGGCCGGGGTACGTCCGTCGATGGTCGGTGTGCGGATTCCGGCCGCGATCTGCTGCTTCAGGCCACCGATGCGCTTCATGAAGAATTCATCGAAGTTGCTGCTCACGATGGCGATGAACTTGAGCCGCTCCAGCAGCGGGACGTCCTCGTGGGTCGCCATCTGCAGTACGCGCCGGTTGAATTCCAGCCAGGTCAGCTCGCGATTGAGGTACCACTCGGGAGCCTTGAGGTCGAAGTCCGGCGACGCGGCCTGCTTGACGCCCCCGGACGGTTGCGGGGCCGCGCTCAGGACCGGCGGTCCCGACACCAGGTGTGTATTTGATTCCATCAATCGATCTTGCCAGTCATGTTTTCCGCCACCAATGATTTTCCAGGATCCGGGTGCGCAATCCCCGTGCAGGCAACACGCAACCGCATCTGCACCATTATATAGATGATTTACTTCTATTTCGTCCGCTCCAACCCGGGCTGAACCGCACCCGGCACGCGCAGGCGAGCCGCGCGCCCGGGCCACGGGAAACCAGTAACTTGTTGTTATTTATTAATAAAGACATATCTCCCGTACAGCGAGGGGGCACCACGCCTGCCCTCCCGTGGCGATACTCAGGCGAATTCTGTCCGCGGTCCTCGCAATGACTGCGATGCCACGACGCGGTCAGCCAGCGACGGGTTCCGGTGCTGCGCGTTCGATCACGGTTTGTTTCCACCTTCCGGGATACGGGCGGCGCCGGGCTCCACCACCTCTTCCACCGCCTGGGCGCTCGCCCGTACCGATCCGCTGGAAAGCACGGGCGCCGCATCGATGTCCTCGGCATCCAGCATCGTGGCGATACGCTGCAACGAGGCCAGTAACTGGGTCTGCTCCCATTCCTTCAGGCTCCGGAAGCGCAGCGCGAAACTCTCCTGCAGAAGCGGCGGGGATTGCGCCAGCAGGGACAGCGCGTCCTCCGTGGCCTCCACCAGCACGCGACGCCGGTCTTCCGTATCGCGGATGCGTTTGACCAGTCCCCGCCTTTCCAGGCGGTTGAGGATATCGGTGACCGTTCCCTGGCTGAGATTGATGCGGCTGGCAAGCTCCCCGGCGGACAGGGACCCCGCGTGCAGCGCCTTGAGGATCAGCGCCTGCGGACCGGTCAGGCCGTGACTGGCGGCCAGCATCCGGGAATGCAGGTCGACGGCGCGAATCACGCGCCGGATGGCCACGATCACCTGATCCGCCATGTCATTTTGTTTCTGGAGGCTGCGCCACTCGCTACTGTTTTGTGTCATAAGCAATTTATCCGGACTTTACGCCCCCATTTCAAAAAACTATTACATGTAAATTAACAACATACTGTATTTCATCGGCGCTTGCTTTATACTTCGCACGATCTTTTGATTTCGACCCGAATCAATTCGATCCCGTTGCGGCGGGATCCTGCAGTCATTCCATGTCCAGCAATACAGCCAGCTTACACGCAGGGAGGCAAACGAACCCGCCGGGCCGCGGAGCCCCCGCCTGTCCGGCAGCGGGAGGTCACGGCGCAGCGGCCGGTGGCCGCTGCCATGGCAAGCGGCACAACGCCCGACCCCGCGGCACACCCTGCCGGTATCGCCTCCATCGTACCGCGCAGATGCTGGCGCTGGGAGTGTGTACCGGCCTGGCCACGGCCGCCCCGGCCCGCGCCATGGTGCCGGCTCCCGGGCTGACCACCGATACCAGCCGCGCAACAGCCGGGTTCTATCGCCTGAGCTGGACGACCAGCGCCCGGCGGGTCGAACTGCAGGAGGCCACCGACGCGGGATTCCAGCACCCGGTCACCCTGTATTCCGGCCCGGATCACGCGGCCCTGCTCTCCGGCAAACCGAATGGCACATGGTTCTACCGCGTGCGCGCGGAGGACGGCAACCGCCCTTCGCCCTGGAGCCGTGCCGTCCGGGTGACGGTCGCCCACCACAGCCTGGGGCGTGCCATGCTGTTTCTCGCGCTCGGCGTGCTGGTCTTTCTTGCCATCGTACTGATGATCCTGCGCGCCAGGGAGCCCGAATGAGTCCCGGGGAGCTGCAGGTCAACAGCACACGGCTGCGCACGGATCTCGATGCGCTGGCCCGGATCGGGCGGGACGAGGATCACGGCATCTACCGCATGGCTTTCAGCGCGGGCGACATGGCGGGCCGCAACTGGCTGCGTGAGCGCATCGAGCACAGCGGGCTCGAGTTTCACCAGGACGGTGCCGCGAACCTCTCCGCGCGCCTGAACTGGAGCACCGACACGTCCTGCGTCATCGCCGGTTCGCACCTGGACACCGTCCCCGGCGCGGGTCACCTGGACGGAGCGCTCGGCGTCGTTTGCGCCCTGGAATCGCTGCGGGTACTGCACGAGTCCGGCCTCGATCTGCAACGCCCCCTGGAGGCCGTGTCCTTCACCGACGAGGAAGGACGCTTCGGCGGCATGTTCGGCTCCCAGGCGATGGCCGGCCTCGTCACCCCGGAATACCTGCACAACGCCTGTGACCTCGACGGCGTCACGCTGCGTGAGGCCATGGCGGACCAGGGACTCGATGCCGGCGCGGCGCTGCATGCACAGCGCAACCCGGACAGCATCCATGCCTACGTGGAACTGCATATCGAGCAGGGCCCGGTACTGGATCGCAAGGGATACAGCATCGGCATCGTCGACGCCATCACCGGCCTGTTCAAGTGGGAGATCACGCTGACGGGCACCGCCAACCATGCCGGCACCACGCCCATGGACATGCGCAGCGACGCCTTGCGCGGGCTGGCGGAGTTCAGCATGCAGATCGACGCGCTGCTGGCCGAACACGGCAGCCCGCACAGCACGGCCACCATCGGGCGCGTCGAGCTGCAGCCGGGCGCCGCCAATGTCATCCCCGGTCAGGCGGTATTCACGCTCGACGTCCGCGATGCCGACGACGCGGTGCTCGACCGGCTGGGCGACGCGATGCGCGCCGCGCTGTCCGCGATCGCGCGCCAGCGTGGCCTGATGTTCGGGTTCAGCGTGCTCAGCCGGATCGCACCGGTACACTGCGCACCGTCCGTGCTCAGCGCCATCGAGGACACGGTTCACGACCTGGCCCTGTCCGCCACGCACCTGAACAGCGGCGCGGCGCACGACGCCCAGATCATTGCTGGCATCGCACCGACCGGCATGATCTTCGTGCCCAGCAAGGAAGGCCGCAGCCATTCGGCGGCGGAATGGACGGCGTGGGCCGATATCGAGGCGGGCGCCAACACCCTGCTGCACACCCTGCGACGGCTGGCGGCGTGAGTACGGAAGAGCACGGCAAGCAGTCGCTGACCACCGAGGACTTTCTCGAGGTGGATCCGCTGCGCGATGCCTACCGGGAATCCATCACCCACGCACCGGCCGTCACCCGCTCGCTCGAGACCCACCGCACCGCGCTGCTGTGCATCGACATGCAGTACCTGGACGCCGCGCGCGGCATCGGCGTGTTCGCGAGCGTCGGTGCCTACGGTGTACCGCCCGAGGCACAGGAATACTATTTCGACCGCCTCAAGTACACCGTGCTGCCGAACGTACGCCGGCTGCAGGAGGCATTCCGGTCACGCAAGCTGGAAATCATCCACACACGCATCCAGTCGCTGACCAGGGACGGCCGCGACCGCAGCCCCGGGCACAAGCGCCTGGGCCTGCACGCCGCGCCGGGATCGCACGAAGCCGAGTTTCTCGAGGAAATCGCGCCGCAGGACAACGAGATCGTGATCAACAAGACCGCCAGCGGCGTGTTCAACTCGACCAACATCGCCTACATCCTGCGCAATATGGAGATCACCGGCCTGTTCGTCACGGGCGTCTACAGCAACGAGTGCGTCTCCACGGCCATTCGCGATGCCTGCGACCTCGGCTTCCACGTGACGCTCATCTCCGACGGCTGCGCGACCGTCACACCGGAACTGCAGCGCGCGACCATGATCACCATGAAGGACCGCTATGCGCGGGTACTGAACACCGAGGAAGCGATCCAGGAGATACACATGGTGGTGGACACGTGAACAGCCTGCCGCACGCCGCGCTCGATCCCGACACGGGCTGGCTCATCCTGGCCGTGTTCTCGCTCATCTGGGTGGCACTGGGCGCGCACCTGGGGCGCCGCACGGCCGGACTCGAAGACTACATGCTGGCCGGCCGCAAGATCGGGCTGGCGCTCGGCACCGCCACCACCATGGCGACCTGGGTGACCAGCAATACCACCATGGCGGCACCGCAACTCGCCCTGCAGATGGGCGTGTGGGGCATGCTCGGCTATTCCCTCGGTGCAGTCGGCCTGCTGCTGTTCGCACCGCTGGCCAGACGCATCCACGCATTGATGCCCACCGGGTTCACCAGCGGGGATTTCGTGCGCCTGCGCTACGGCAACACAGCCTGGCGGGTGTTCCTGGTCATCTCGCTGGTCTACGGGTTCGGCTGGCTGGTCTCCATGGGCATGGCCGGCGGCGTGCTGGTCAATGCGCTCACCGGCATCGACTACCGCGTCGGCATGACCGTGATCCTGGCGGTGTGCGTGCTGTACACCCTGCTCGGCGGCCTGCGCGCGGTGATCGGCACCGATTTCCTGCAGACCCTCATCATCCTGGTCGGCGTGGTGGCGCTGGCCTGGCTGGCGATTTCCGGGGTGGGATTCGAACGCATGCACGACGCGGTGCTGGCCAGGCGCCCGGAACTGCTCAACCTGCTGTTTCCCGCCGCCCTCATGTTCCTGTTCAACAATCTGCTGTTCGGCATCGGCGAGATCTTCCATTCCAACGTCTGGTGGAGCCGTGCCTTCGCGTTCCGCGAGGGCGTCGGCTTCAAGGCCTACCTCATTGCCGGCATCTTCTGGATGCCGATCCCGATCGTTGCCGGGTTCGTCGCACTCACCGTTCCGGCACTGCATATCAACGTGCCGTCCGCGGACATGGTGGGCCCGCTGGTCGCGGCGCGACTGCTCGGCTCCAGTGGTGCCGTAATCGTGTTCATCGTGGTGTTCGCCGCGCTGGCCTCCAGCCTGGACTCGCTGCTGGCCGCCACCTCGGACCTGATCCTGACGGACCTCTACAAGGGTCACCTGCGGCCGCAGGCCAGTGAGACCGAACTGGCCGGTGCCGCACGCTGGGTCATCCTCGGCCTTGGCCTGCTGGCCTGGCTGCTGTGCCTGCCGCGCATCACCACGCTGGCCCAGCTGCTGTATTTCATGGGCGCCTTCGTGGCCAGTACCATCTGGCCCATTGCGGCAGGGCTGTTCTGGCGCAATGTGAACCCGGCGGGCGCGGCGCTGGCCATGCTGGCCGGCACGGTCGCCGGCCTGGCGGGCTACTTTCTGATCGGTTTCTATGTCGCGGCGCTGATCTCCGCGGCGGTTTCCATGTCCATCGTGCTGCTGAGCACCTGGCTGCGGCCCGGTGAATTCGACTGGGCGTTGCTGAGCCCCGCGCGGGAGACGCATCGATGACCATCTCCGTAACGGCACTCGCCGTACTGGTCGGCACGGCCACGCTGGTGACCACGCTGGTGCCGGTGGTGCTGGTGATTTTCTGGATTCGCGACTGGCTCCGGGGGGAACTATGGTAGACAAGCACAACCCGCGCCTGCGCGAGCCCCTGATGGATCAGCCGCTGGACATCCAGGGCTTCGAGCGTCCGCGCAACCTGCTGAACGCAATCGGCGAGGACCTGTCGCCGCTGCTCGACCTGACCCAGCGCCCGGTGGTGTCGGCCAGCCAGTTCACCCGCGAACAACTGCTGCAGCTCGCCCGGCTGGCCGCGCGCTACGAGACACAGCCCCAGATGATCACCCGGCCGCTGACCGGCAAGATTCTCATCAGCGCCTTCTACGAACCCAGCACCCGCACGCGCCTGTCCTTCGAGAGCGCCTGGCATCGCCTCGGCGGTGACATCATGTCCATCACCGACCCGGCCTCCACCGGGATCGCCAAGGGCGAATCCCTGTACGACGTGGGCGAGATGCTCAATCACTACGGCGATCTGGTGGTGCTGCGCGACAGTGACCGCAGGGCGGTGTACGAGATGCTGGAATCCCTGCGCATCCCCATCATCAACGCCGGCAACGGCACCGATGAACACCCGACCCAGGCCATGGCGGATATCTATGCCCTGCTCAAGTGGCGCCCCCGGCTCTGCGAGCCCGAGATCCCGGAGCCGCAACGCGTGCGCCTGGGAATCATCGGCGTGCCGGGCAAGATGCGCACGGTGCGCAGCCTGCTCACACTGCTGGCCCTGTTTGCCAGCGTCATCGACGAGGTGGTCATCATCAGCGACCACGACCGGCCGTTTGCCGCCGGCCAGCAGGAAGACCTGGCCGCAGCGGGCCTGCAGCTGCGCGTGAGCGCCGACCTGGACGGCGAGCTGCCGGCACTGGATGTCGTCTATATCAACACCATCAACTGGGTCGGAGACGATTACGAGGAACTGGGCAGCCACTATCGCCTGGACCTGTCATCGCCCCTCAAGGCGGACGCCATCATCCTGCATCCCCTGGCACGCGGCAGTGAACTGGTGCGCGAACTCGACGACACTGCGCACAACTGGTATTTCGCCCAGGCCCGCGGCGCCGTGTTCATGCGCATGGCGCTGCTGTCCTCCATCATGAAAACGTTTACCTGATCGCTATGTGTGGCATCGCCGGATACCTGCACGCGGACCGGAATCGCCCGGTCGACCCCGAAACACTGGTGGCGATGGCGGCCATCCAGCAGCACCGCGGCCCCGACGGTTTCGGCTGGGAGACGATGGACGGCATCGGCTTCAGCCACGCGCGCCTGTCCATCATCGACCTGGACCAGGCACGCGGGCGGCAGCCCTTCGTCTCCGCCGACCGGCGCCTGATGCTGACCAAGAACGGTGAACTGTACGACTTCCGGCGCCTGCGCACGGACCTCACGGCGCGGGGTGCACGCTTTCAGACCCGCAGCGATTCCGAAATCGTGCTGCACCTTTATCCGCGCCTGGGTCTGGAGCAGACCCTGCCGCACCTGCGCGGAGAGTTCGCCTTCGCCCTGTACGACCGGGACGAGGACGTTCTGCATCTCGTACGTGACCGCTTCGGCATCAAGCCGCTGTACTGGACCGGGATCGACGGCGGCCTGGTGTTCGGGTCCGAGCTCAAGGTGCTGTTCGCCCACCCGGCGGTGACACGCCGCTTCGATTCCGCCGGTCTGTATCACCAGCTGATGCAGACCATGGTTCCCGGCACCACCGCTTTTGCCGGTATCCACCAGGTCAAACCCGGCCACGTGCTCACGGTACGCCGCCGGGACGGCCGCCTGCAGATCACGGAACAGTGCTACTGGGATATGCCGTTCCCGCGCGAGGAGGCGCGCGGCAAGTCCGCACACGAACAGGAATACATCGAGGGCGTGCGTGCGCGACTGATCGAGGCGGTGCAGTTACGGCTGGAGGCGGACGTGCCGGTCGGCTGCTACCTTTCCGGCGGTATCGATTCCTGTGCCATCGTCGGCATGGCCGCCGCCAGCACGCAGGGGCCGGTCAAGGCCTTCACCATCGGCTTCGACAGCGCCGACTACGACGAGACGCCGATTGCCACGGAAATGGCCCGGGCCGCGGGCGCCAGCCAGGAAATCCTGCGTATCGAAGCGGATCACCTCTACGACCACTTCGAGGAAACCCTCTGGCATACCGAGCGCACGATCTACAACACCCTGGGTGTCGCCAAGCTGCTGATGAGCCGGCGTGTGCGGGAAACCGGTTACAAGGTGGTGCAGACCGGCGAGGGCTCGGATGAACTGTTCGCCGGTTATCCGGCGTTCCGGCGCGACATGTTGCTGCACGGCATGGACCACCTGTCCACGCAGGAACGCAGCGAGTGGGAACAGCTGCTGGCCGGAAACAACCAGCTGTTCAGGGGCGCCATGCTGGCCGAGGAAAGTATCGATGACCCGGCGCTGACGGCCCGCATCGGCTTCACGCCTTCCTGCCTGCAACCCTGGCTGGCCAGCAGCCGCCGGGTGCCTGCCCTGCTGCATCCACGGCACCGCGCCGCACTGGCCGGCTACGCGCCCGGGGCGGCCATTGCCGAAACACTGGACGCCGCCGCCCTTGCGGGGCGCCACCCGCTGGACCGGGCGCAATATGTGTGGATCAAGACCATGCTGGAAGGCCAGATCCTCACCTGGGGCGGCGACCGGGTGGACATGGCCAACTCGATGGAGGCGCGCCCCCCGTTTCTGGACCACCACCTCGCGGAATACGCCGCCGCGCTGCCGCCGGCCATGCGCATCCACGGCCGTACCGAGAAATACGTATTGCGTGAGGCCATGCAGGGATTGCTGCCCGAGACGCTGTACCGGCGCGAAAAATTCGCCTTCATGGCACCGCCGGCGCATACCGACCCGGTCAAGTGGGCCGCCATGCGCGAACTGGCCCGGCGTCACCTCAACCCGACCGCCATCGACGCCGCGGGTCTGCTCGATGCAAAGGGCGTGGAGGACCTGTTCCGGCTGCACGAGGCGTCCGACACCACCGCCGCCACCCAGGTACAGCTCGACGCGGTCATCAATCACCTGATCGGTGTCCAGGTACTGCATCAACACTTCATCGCCACCGACATTCCTGCCCTGGCCCGGCGCCGGGCCGTGGAACTGGGCTGGACGGCCGATCGCAACCACACGGCTTCAAACCGTGAACATCTGGTAACAGGAGGATGATCATGCTCAACAAGATTACCAAACAGGACTACGGGGATGACCCGCTCACCGTACGGGAATCCGACAAGTACCAGGAAGAATACGTCCACGCCTTCGTCGACAAGTGGGACGAACTCATCGACTGGGACGGACGCGCCAGCACGGAAGGCGAGTTCTTCATCGAGAAGCTGCGCGAGCACGGCGCGCGCAAGGTTCTGGATGTCGCCACCGGCACCGGTTTCCATTCCGTGCAGCTCATCGAGGCGGGCTTCGAGGTCACCAGCGTGGACGGCAGTCCCGCCATGCTGGCCAAGGCCTTCGAGAACGCGCGCCGGCGCGGCCACATCCTGCGCACCATTCATGCCGACTGGCGCTGGCTCAACCAGAACGTGCACGACCTCTACGACGCCGTCATCTGTCTGGGCAACTCGTTCACCCACCTGCACGATGAAAACGACCGGCGCAAGGCACTGGCCGAGTACTATGCCACGTTGCGCCACGACGGCATCCTGATCCTCGACCAGCGCAACTACGACGCGATTCTCGATCATAATATCGAACCCGGCCACGACTATTACTACTGCGGTGACGAGGTACGGGCCGCACCGGAATACGTCGACGAGAGTCTGGCGCGGTTCCGCTACGAGTTCGCGGACGGTGCCACCTTCCATCTCAACATGTTTCCCCTGCGCAAGGCCTATGTGGAGCGTCTGATGCTGGAAGTCGGTTTCCAGCGGGTGACCACCTACGGCGACTTCAAGGAAACCTACCGCCACAGCGAGCCCGACTTCTTCATCCACGTGGCCGAGAAGCGCTACCACGACGGAGGGCAGCAACCATGAACCAGGGTTACAGCAGCGTCGAACGAACGGCACAGGACTATTACAACAGCGACGATGCCGACAATTTCTACTACCACGTCTGGGGCGGCGAGGACATCCACGTCGGTATCTATACCGATCCGGCCGAGGACATCGCCCTTGCCTCTGCGGCCACCGTGACGGCCATGGCCTCACGCTGCGACGAGCTGGGAACGCGGACCCGGGTGCTCGACCTGGGCGCCGGCTACGGGGGTGCGGCGCGCCGGCTGGCACGCGAGTACGGGGCTCATGTCACCTGCCTGAATCTCAGCGAGGCGCAGAACGCCCGCAACCGGGCACTCAACGCGGAGCAGGATCTGGACGGACGCATCGAGGTCGTCGACGGCAGTTTCGAGCAGATACCCATTCCGGATGCACGTTTCGACCTGGCCTGGTCGCAGGACGCCATCCTGCATTCCGGCCGGCGCGCACAGGTGCTCAACGAGGTGGACCGGGTGCTGGTCCCGGGTGGCGAGTTCATCTTCACCGATCCCATGCAGGCGGACGATTGCCCCGCCGGCGTGCTGCAGCCGGTGCTGGAACGGATCCACCTCGATACGCTGGGTTCCTTCGCCTTCTACCGGCAACAGGCGGCACGGCTGGGCTGGGTGGAACTGGACTGCATCGACCTCACCCCGCAACTCGTCACGCACTACACCCGGGTCCGGCAGGAACTGGCGAAACGGCGCGAGGAACTGGCGGACAAGGTATCGCAGGAGTACATCGACCGCATGATTCTCGGCCTGGCAAAGTGGATCGATGCCGGCAGCCAGGGCTACCTGGCCTGGGGAATCCTGCACTTCCGCAAGCCGGAACCGGGCCTGGCCGCCTGATCCGGTCGCACTTTCACAACGCATAACTGAGAGGAATTTCCATGGCACGAAATTACATCGTTTCATCCGAATCCGTCGGCGCAGGCCATCCGGACAAGATCGCCGACAATTGTTCGGACGCGATCCTGGACGCCATCCTGGCCCAGGACCCGCACGCCCGGGTAGCCTGCGAAACCCTGGTCAACACGGGCATGGCGCTGGTCTCCGGTGAAATCACGACCCGCGCGGTCGTCGATTACTCCGACGTGGTACGTGACACCATTCTCGACATCGGCTACGACGACGCCCGCATGGGCTTCGACGGCCACACCTGTGCCGTGCTGGTGGCACTGGACAAGCAGTCACCCGATATCGCACAGGGGGTCAACGAGGGCAGCGGGCTCGACCTGGACCAGGGCGCCGGCGACCAGGGCCTGATGTACGGGTACGCGACCTGCGAGACCGGGGAATTCATGCCGATGCCGATCCAGTACGCGCATCGCCTCACCGCACGGCAACAGGAGATACGCAAGCAGGGCACGCTGCCCTGGCTGCGGCCGGACTGCAAGTCGCAGGTATCGATACGCTACGAGGGCGATACACCCCGGGCCATCGATGCGGTCGTAGTCTCGACCCAGCACGACGAGGATGTTTCCCACACGCAACTGACCGAGGCCGTGATGGAGGAAATCATCAAGCCGGTACTGCCGGCCGACATGCTGACCGCGGACACGAAATTCTTCATCAATCCCACCGGCCGCTTCGTGATCGGCGGGCCGGTCGGGGACTGCGGGCTGACCGGGCGCAAGATCATCGTCGACACCTACGGCGGCGTCGGACGCCACGGCGGCGGCGCCTTCTCGGGCAAGGACCCGTCCAAGGTCGACCGCTCCGCCGCCTATGCCGCGCGCTACGTCGCGAAGAACGTGGTTGCGGCCGGGCTGGCGGAGCGCTGCGAGGTGCAGCTGGCCTACGCCATCGGTATCGCCCGTCCCGTGTCCATACACGTGGAAACCTTCGGCACGGCAAAGGTATCCGAGACCGCCATCGAGGCCCTGATCGGACGGCATTTCGACCTGCGCCCCAAGGGCATCGTGCAGATGCTCGACCTGTTGCGTCCGATCTACCGCCAGACGGCGAGCAACGGGCATTTCGGGCGCAGCGAACCGGAGCTGACCTGGGAGCGCACCGACAAGGCCGATACCCTGCGCGCGGAAGCCGGGCGCAAGATCGCCTGAGCCCGCCTCCGGTTGCAGTGGCAGTACGCCCGTGCATCTCGAACTGGAACAGCTCAGCAAGGTCTTCGGGCCGGACCCGGCTAGCGGTCTGGAGGCGCTGCACCGCGGCGTCTCCAAGGCCGAGCTGCTCGCGACCACCAGTCACGTGATCGGGGTGCGTGAGGTCAGTCTCGACATCGAGCGTGGCGAACTGTTCGTGGTCATGGGGCTGTCCGGTTCGGGCAAGTCGACGCTGGTGCGCATGATCAACCGCCTCATCGAGCCCAGCGAGGGACGCGTACGGCTGGACGGTGTAGAGGTGACCGCACTGTCGAGCCGCGACCTGGTCGCCCTGCGCCGCGAGCGCATGGGTATGGTGTTCCAGTCCTTCGCCCTGCTCCCGCACCTCAGTGTCCTCGACAACGTGGCGTTCGGGCTGCACGTCGCCGGCGTCGGGCGGCAGGCGGCCCGCGCCCGGGCGCGTGACGCCCTGCAGCGGGTCGGCATCGCGGAGACGGCCGGCCACGATCCCGCGCAACTGTCCGGCGGCATGCAGCAGCGCGTCGGCCTGGCGCGGGCCTGGGTGAAGGAACCGGAGATCCTGCTGATGGACGAGGCCTTCTCCGCGCTCGATCCGCTGATCCGCACGGAGATGCAGGATGCCCTGCTGGAACTGCAGCGCAGCGACCGCCGCACCATCGTCTTCATCTCCCACGACCTGGCCGAGGCGGTGCGTATCGCGGACCGCATCGCAGTCATGGCCGAAGGCGAGATCCGCCAGGTCGGTACCCCCGCGGAGATCGTCCGCAACCCGGCCGACGCTTACGTGCGCGCGTTCTTTCGCGACGTTCGCCCGGGGCGCCTGTTCACGGCCGGTGACATCGCCGCGCCGTGCAACGGCGATCCGCGGGGCGAGCCCGTGCCGGCGGGGACCCTGCTGGATGACCTGCTGGCACGCGCTGCCGCGAGCGCGACCCCGCTGCCGGTCGCGGACGACCGGGGCCGGATCGTCGGCTGCATCGACCGGGCACGCCTGCTGCAGACCCTGGCCAACGGACAACCGCCGGCATGAGCTTCGACATCCCCGTCGATCACTGGGTCACGGCGCTGGTCGATTTCCTGATGGACCACGCGCAGCCGTTCTTCGATCTGGTCAGCCGCGTACTGGAGACGCTGACCTTCGGCATCGAGGACCTGCTCCTGCTGCCGCCAGCCTGGCTGCTGATCGGACTGCTGACCGCGCTGGCCTGGTGGCGCACCCGCTGGCGCTTCGCCGCCTTTACCGCCGCGGGCCTGGCGTTGATCGTCGGCATGCAGCTGTGGCGGGAGACGGTCGCCACGCTGGCGCTGGTGCTGGCGGCGACCCTGGTCAGCCTGCTGCTGGGCATCCCGCTCGGCATCGCCTGTGCACGCAGCGACCGCGTGGAACGGGTGGTGCGGCCGGTGCTGGACCTGATGCAGACCATGCCGGCCTTCGTGTACCTGATCCCGGCGGCGATGTTCTTCGGACTGGGCCAGGTGCCCGGCCTGGTGGCCACCATCATTTTCGCCATGCCGCCGGCCGTGCGCCTGACCAACCTGGGCATCCGCCAGGTACCGGAAGAACTGGTCGAGGCCGGACTGGCCTTTGGCTGTACCGGGCGGCAGTTGCTGGTCCGGGTGCAACTGCCGGTGGCCCTGCCCTCCATCATGGCCGGCATCAACCAGGCCATCATGCTGGCGCTGTCGATGGTGGTGATCGCCTCCATGATCGGCGCCGGCGGACTGGGCGACACGGTCCTGCGCGGCATCCAGCGCCTCGACGTCGGGCTGGGCTTCGAGGGCGGCCTGGGCGTGGTGATCCTGGCCATCATCCTCGACCGCATCACGCAGAGTTTCGGCAAATGAACCGCACAACCGTCACGCACGACGCAATCCGGAGAGAAACATGAAACGCTGGCTGCTGTTCCCGCTGCTGTTCCTGGTGTGCCTCGCGACCACGCAGGCCGCGGACCGGCCGGTGCTACGCATCGGCTGGACCGCCTGGTCGGATGCCGAGGCGGTCACCCGGCTGGCCGCACGCCTGCTGGAAACGCGGCTGCACCAGCCCGTAAAACTGGTGTTGCTCGACATCGGCATCCAGTACCAGGGGCTGGCCAACGGCGACATCGATGCCATGCTCATGTCCTGGCAGCCGCTGACCCACAAGCCCTACCTGGACAAGGTGGGCAACCGGGTGGTCGACCTGGGACCGCTGTATACCCGCGCCCGGCTGGGCTGGGTGGTGCCGGACTACATCCCACGGGACCGGCTGGACAGCATCGAAGACCTCAGGGACCGCCAGGTCGCCCGCAAGCTGGACCGGCAGATCATCGGCATCGATCCCGGCGCCGGACTGATGCAGGCCTCGGAAAAGGCCCTCAAGACCTACGGCCTGGACCGCTACCGGCTGGTATCCTCCTCGGGCGCCGGCATGACCGCGGCGCTGGCACGCGCCATCCGGCGCAAGCAGTGGATCGTGGTCACCGGCTGGAGCCCGCACTGGATGTTTGCACGCTGGAAACTGCGCTACCTGCAGGATCCGCAACACGCCCTCGGTGGCCGCGAGCACATCGACGCCCTGGTGCGCAAGGGCTTCTACCAGGACTTCCCGGTGCAGGTCACCGAGTTCCTGACCCGCATGTTCCTCCCCATGGATGAACTGGAATCCCTGATGGCAGCGGCGAACGACAGCTCGTACGACAAGGCGGTCGACGACTACATCCGCAGTCATCCCGCACGGGTGAACTACTGGGTCACGGGATCGCCCGGGCCGGACTGCCGGCACTGATCGGCCCTGTGGCCCGCCGCCAGTCCCGGTATTGCCGCAGGGGGCCGTGCCGGGAGCGGCGGGCGGGAAGCACGCGGCGCGGCCGGGGATGCGACCCGCCCGGCCCGGCAGGACAAGCCGGACGGCCGCGACGCCGGGCAACCGCAGCGGGCGCTTGAAGCCGGCGGTCCGTGGATTTAAGCTTCACCCCCCTTTGCATCCACCGGCCCACGCCCTCCCCATATGACCATCCCAACGACCGGCACCTATACCCTGCGCAAGACCAAGATCGTGGCCACCATCGGCCCGGCCTGCAATTCCCTGGACACACTGATTGCCATGATCCGTGCCGGGATGACCGTGGCACGCCTGAACCTCTCGCACGGCACCCTCGAATCCCACCGCGACCAGATCACCCTGCTGCGCCAGGCCGCCAGCCAGGCCGGGGCCAACATCGCCATCATGATCGACACCCGTGGCATTGAGATTCGCACCGGCCTGATGGAAGGCGGATCGGTCGAGCTGCCGGCAGGCGCGACCTTCCGGCTGCACACCGAACCGCGTACCGGCAACGTGGAAGGTGTCGCGGTCACCTACCGGAAACTGGCCGAGGAAGTCCGGCCCGGCATCCCCATCCTGCTCGATGACGGCGCCATCGAACTGGTGGTCACGGCCACGACCGGTACGGTCATCGAGTGCCGGGTCATCCATGGCGGCCGGCTCGGCAACAGCAAAAGCGTCAACCTGCCCGACACCCGGCTGGCGCTCAGCGCCGTCAGCCCGGAGAACCGCGAGGATGTCGTCCGCGAACTGGGCTTTGCGGCCGAGAACGACGTCGATTACATCGCCGCCTCCTTCATCCAGTCCGCCGATGACATCTACCGGATGCGGGAGATTCTCGTCGAGAATGGCGTAAACATCCCGATCATCGCCAAGATCGAGAACAAGGCCGGCGTGCTCAACCTCGAGGAAATCGTCAGTGCCGCGGACGGCATCATGGTGGCGCGCGGCGACATGGGCGTGGAACTGCCGCTGGCCGACGTGCCCGCCACCCAGAAGCAGATCATTCGCACCACCGTGAGCGAAGGCAAGCCCGTGATCACCGCCACGCAGATGCTGGCCTCCATGGAACACAACCCGAAACCGACCCGCGCCGAGGCCAGTGACGTCGCCAACGCCATCCTCGACGGGACCTCGGCCGTCATGCTGTCGGGCGAGACCGCGGTCGGCAAGTACCCGGTGCAGGCCGTCAGCACCATGGCCACCATCGCGCGCCGCGCGGAGGCCTCGCTCGGTGAGTTCGGCTACCTGCAGCGCATCAAGCCCCTGCCTGCAAACGTGGTCACCGAGGCCATCGCCCAGGGCTCGGTCGGCATGTCCGCGAATCTCAAGGCGGCGGCCATCATCAGTCTGACCGATACCGGTTTCACCTCGCGACTGATCTCCAAGTACCGCCCGGAAATTCCCATCCTGGCCATTACCTCATCGACCCGGGTGGCACGCAAGCTGTGCATGAACTGGGGGGTCATCCCCATCGTGTACGACGGGGAGCCCTCCGACCGTGCGCGGCTCGACTTCGCCATCGAGCAAGGCAAGGCACTGGGTTACCTGCAGGACGGCGACATCGTGGTCGCGACCGCGGGCCATCACCAGACCGCCGGGGGCACCGACCTGATCCGCGTGATTACGCTGGAAAGCCCGGGAATCAGCGGGGAAGCCACCCGGCCGGCGTAACCCGGAAGCAGCCAGCGCAACCAGCGCGTTACGCGAGGACTCCGCCGGGTCCGTGGCAATCTCCGGAGATCCCTGCGCTGTGCTTGAAACGCCCGCGACGGATGGCCGCGGCGCTGCGCTCGCAATGAACCATCCTCGTTCATTGCGAGCGCAGCGCAGCAATCTCGTGAGATTACTAGCGCAACCGGATGGTGTAGCTCAGCACCTGCGGCGTGGAGAACCAGTGCTTGCGACGAACCCGCAGGGTCACGGTATCTCCCGGCCGCTTGTCCCACATCGCCACGTGCAGATCCGTCATGTCCTGCACGGGTTCGCCATCGATGGACAGAAACCGGTCGCCCTGTTTCAGGCCGGCACGGGCACAGGGACTGTCGGGCTGGCAACTCCTCACCGTCGGCACCTGCTGGTCTGCCTGCAGAACAACACCGAACCGGCCGGTCGGCGGCAAGCCGCGATGCGCCGGAAACAGCAGAAAGTCGGCCACGCCCCGCTGCAGGTTAGCTTCCCAGTCGTTCAGCACAATGGCGCTGCTCACCGGCAGGCGGCGCGCCAGCCGCCGCGGAATGCCGCTGCCCCAGGCCAGGTGGCCACTGCCGGTCAGTACCACCATGTGGTACGTCGGATGGGCCGCGAGCCAGTTTGCCGCCCGCTCCGCCATCCCTTCATCCCAGAGATACTGCACGTCGAGAAAGTGATCGAAACGGAGTGCGTGGTGCGGGTGCATGCCAAAAATCTTCCGCAGTCGCTGTTCATAGGCCTTGTCGGAGCGATCGATGGTGGCGGGCAACTGTACCCGTTCCGACTTGCTCAGGGCGTCCATTCCCTCGTGCGCAACCTTTTTGGTAATTTCGTCCGGCAGGTTCAGTGCGACCACGGGCAGGTGCTGCTCGCGGGCATAGCGCAGGATCGGGGCATACAGGCGGTAATCCATCCGCCAACGGCTGAAATACTCGCTCTTGCGCAGCATCTCCCGCTCGCCCAGATTGCCGGCGATATAGTCATTGAGCACGGACTGGAACGGCTGCTGGAAGGCCTCCATGCCGATCGCCAGCTGCGGATGCAGCTTGTGCAGGCGGCGGATGATCTCGAGCTGCACGAGGTGATGGGCGAACTGGTCATGCGTCTCCCCGACGTACACGACGCGCTTTTTCGCCAGCCTGGGGATGATGCCGGCCAGATCCGGCATGGCGCCGAGATCCAGTACCGGGGTGGCAGACAGGGGCTCCGCGGCGGGTTTCGCGGCCGGCTCCGCCGGAGTGCCCGGCCGGCTGACCGGTACGGTCACCGGGACAGGGTGTGCCGGCACGGCACAGCCGCTGACCAGCAGCGCCACCGGGAGCAGGAATACCGTTACCAGGCTCCCCTGCCTGCGGCGATCGCCAGTCCGCGCTGCAGGGACCGGTTTCCCCCGTCTGCCCTCAGAACCGGTTGGCGGCGAGTCCCCGCTTCCTGCCGGCGTGGAGAAACCTCGGAAAGGTGTACGACTCTTCATAACGGCTCACCTGTCTGATCTCGCGGGTGCGCACGGCGGGAAGTCGCCGGTGCGGGTGCCACCAGGGGCGATCGCGGTGCCAGTCGTATGGTCCCGGGCACCACCGGCACCCCGTCGTCCTGCACCACCGCCTTCGACAGCGGCGAGTGCACTACCGGCCACTGCCCCTTCAGCACATTGTCCGGTGCTGCCCCGGTAAAAGCCAGATAGCTGTACTTGCCGTAATGCGGCAGCTTGCGCCCCAGTCCAGGCAGTGCCGCGGCCTGACCGGCCGCGAGCCAGCCCAGCGCATGATCGGGGCTCACGGCCCGGCGTCCGAGCACGACGACGGCATGCTCGTCGCGGTTCAGGCGGGTGCCGGCGATCCGCACGCGGTTGCCCTGGTCCACATAGTCAACGTCTGCCAGCGCCTGGCGCAGCACGGGACGGAACCGGTTGTCCCACCCGAACAGCCAGACGCCACGATCCCCGGGCAGATGCTCCAGCTCACGGTCGGTGACCACCTCGATCTGTTGGGACCGGGTATGCTGCCAGTCACGGGCCAGGGCCCGGTAGGCATTCCCGAGCGCCGGGGGTGCCGCATCCGGCAACACGATCAACAACCGGGCGTCACCCAGCGCCTGGCTGATGGCCGGCGGGATCTCGTTGCGGTCCAGGCGCCGGAACACGTCGAAGCGTGGATCGACCGCGAGCTGCAGCGGTCGCGCCGGCAGATCCAGGTCGATCTCCCTGCGCCGTGCCGCGAGCCGCACCACGCTCTCCTGCGCCGGCTGCCGGCCCTCCAGCCGGATGGCCAGCGGCACCTGCAGGTCATAGGGATCCTCCCGCTGCACCTGCTCGAGCACGGCCGTGAGACGATAGCCGTTGCCCTGCCGGCTGGCATGCACCTGCGACAGGCGCAGTTGCGGCGCCCCGCGGCGTTGTACCCATTGCCGGAAGAAGTGATCCAGCGGCCGGCCGGCGGCCGCACTGAAGACCCGTTGCACGTCACGGAAACCGGCAACGCGGAACCGGTACTCCTTGTACAGAGCCCGCAACCCGCGGATGAAACGCGCATCGCCCAGTTCCCGGCGCAGCATGTGGAACAGCATCAGTGTCTTCCCGTAGCCCACCGACTCGGTCACGGCACTGTGGCGGCTGCGGAATTCCGTCAGCGGGAAGTCCTGCTGCCGACGCACATAGTCGGTGTACTTCTGCAGGATGTTGCGCCGGTATGCGGCACCCCTGCCCCGCTGCTCCTCGAGCAGGTGGTCGGCCAGGTAACTGGTCAGTCCCTCGGCCCAGTTGCCATGGTCATAATCGACGTAGACGCCGTTGCCCCACCAGTTGTGCAGGATCTCGTGCGGATACGAGGAATGCACGATGAACGGCAGGCGGATGACCGTCGGACCCAGCAGGGTGAAGGACGGCATGCCGTAACCCGATTCCCAGAAGTTCTCCACCAGGGCGAACTTGGTATAGGGATACGGCCCGATCAGCTTGCTGTAGAGCCCGACATATTCCGCGGTCGCATCCAGGTACTTCTGCGCCAGCGCCGGGTCCGGCCGGTGCAGCAGCACCATCGCCTGCACCGCGCCGGCTGTCTGTGCATATTCGGTATACGGCCCGGCGACCAGGTAGATCTCCTGCTGCGGCCGGTCACAGTGCCAGCGTTCGCGGACCTGTTTCCCGCCGGTTGCGTGCGCCAACCGTTCGCCCTGGCTCATGCCGTACCAGCCCGGCGGCAGGGACAGCGTCAGGTCGAAGGTCAAGAGTTCATCCGCAACCTGCGGGTACCAGTCACTGCTGGCGGACAGGAACACGCCCTGCGCCGTGATCGTGCCCGGCGTGGTGCGGAACCCGCCTGCATACTCCGCGCCGCCCGGTTGGAAAGCGTGGCGGATGCGCCCGCCATAGTGCAACGTGAAGCGGTGCCGGCCGGCCGGCAGTTCCACACGATACTGCGCGGGCCTGAACGCCGGGCTGGTGGCAGTAGCAGTGCTCCCGCTGTCGATGACCGACAGCACCGCATCCGGGGACTGCAGTACCGGCGCCAGCCCGGGATGCAACGCGAACACCAGTTCTCGGGGCTGGCTGCCGGAGATGCTGATGGTGTCGGTTACCTCGATGCGGCCGCGCTCGGGGCTGATGGTCGCCTCGATGGCATGATGCACGGCGGCGCGGGCGTGCGCCGACAGGCACAGCAGGCAGATCAGCCCCACCAGGTTGCGTATCGAGGACATGGGATCCGGGACGGGTACAAACGTGCGTTCATCATCAGCAGTTTCCGGGGGCAGGTCAACCGGGGTATGTCCGCACCCCAGAAGAAGACACACCTCGAATGCATCCTGAACGCGTTCCTGCGGGCTTCCGGGGCGGCGTTGCAGCGGGTCCCGTGCAACCGCAGGACGGGACATGCGCAGTCAGGCACCATCGTCCCGGGCCTGGATGGCGGTGATCGCCACGGTGTTGACGATGTCGGCGACCGTGCAGCCCCGGCTCAGGTCGTTGACGGGCCGGTTCAGGCCCTGCAATACCGGACCGATCGCCACTGCGTTGGCCGAACGCTGCACCGCCTTGTAGGTGTTGTTGCCGGTGTTCAGATCGGGGAATACGAACACCGTCGCCTGTCCCCGGACCTGGCTGCCGGGCAGCTTCAGCCGGGCCACGTCGGGATCAACGGCCGCGTCATACTGCAGCGGCCCCTCGACCAGCAGGGCAGGCTGCAGGTTCCTGACCATGGCCGTGGCCCTTGCCACCTTGTCGACGGTCACACCCTTGCCCGATTCCCCGGTGGAATAGGACAGCATGGCCACGCGCGGTTCGATTCCGAACATGCGGGCCGTCGCGGCGGAGCTGATCGCGATGTCCGCCAGCTGTTCCGCAGTCGGATCCGGGTTGATCGCGCAGTCACCGTACACGAGCACCCGGTCCTCGAGGCACATCAGGAACACGCTGGAGACGATCGAGGTCCCCGGCCGTGTGCGGATGATTTCGAACGCCGGACGCACCGTCTGCTGCGTGGTATGCACCGCACCGGACACCATGCCATCCACCTGCCCATGGTGCACCATCATGGTCGCAAAATAATTCACGTCGGCCATGGCATCGAACGCCATGTCACGGGAGATGCCCTTGTGCCGGCGCAGATCGTAGTACGTCTGTGCGAACAACTCGCGGTGCTCCGAGTGGAACGGATCGACGATCTCGACGTTATCCAGCGTCAGGCCCAGTTCGCCGATGCGCGCGCGTACCGCGCGGGGGTCACCGAGCAGGACCACTGCCACGACGTCACGCAGGCGCAGCATCTCGGTCGCACGCAGGATGCGCTCGTCCAGCGCCTCCGGCAGCACGATACGCATCCGCTTTGCCCTGGCGCGCTGGATCAGTTCGTGTTCGAACATGAAGGGCGTGACACGTGCCGATTGCACGGCCTGCAGGCGCTGGCGCAGGCTCCCCAGGTCAATCGACTGTTCGACGGCACCCAGGCCGGCGGCAACCTTGCGCGAATCCCCGGCAGTGAGCGCCGCGGTAACCCGGGAGACGTTCACCGCCGTCGTGAAGGTGTCCGTCTCCACGCCGATGACGGGTACGAGCGGGTTGCCCAGCCCCGTGATCAGTTTCATCACCGGCGGCGCCGGTTCCTGCCCCCCGGTGAGCAGGATGCCGGCGATCGCCGGATAGGCCCGGGACGTGTAGGAGATGATGCTGCCCAGCAGGATATCGGCACGGTCGCCAGGCGTGATGATCAGGCTGCCTTCCTCGATATGGGGCAGGAAATCCGGCAGCGACATCGCGGCCACCTTGAAATCGCGCACCTCCCGGTCCAGACAGTCTTCCGCGACGGGATAGACCCGGGCACCCAGGGCGCGCACGATGTCGCGCATGGTCGGCTTGCCGAGCAGCGGCTCTTCCGGCACGACATACACCGGCACCCGGGAACCCAGGCGACGCTGCAGCTCGTCACCGGCAGCGGCCAGATCGCTACTGGTGACGCGATTGACGACGATGAGCGCGATATCGCTGTCCCGGTCCTGCAGTGACTTCAGGAATGCCGACGCCGCGTCGGCGACCTCGCGTGGAGTCCGGTCCTTGCCACGGACCACGGGCACCAGCAGACAGCCGAGGTTATTCGCGACATCCACGTTGAAATCGAATTCCAGCATGCCGCCGGAACCGGAAATATCCGTGCCGATACACAGCACGCGCTCGCAGCATGCACTCAGTGTCGAGAACTTGTCGAGGATGACGCGCAGTAACTCGTCATAGCGGTTCCGGTCGAGCAGGCGGCGGGCCGTTTCCAGATCAACGCCGTACAGCGATCCGGACGGATAGTCCAGCTGGTAGCGCGTGGTGATCAGCTGCAGCAGCGGGTCACTGTCCGGACCTTCACGTACCACCGGGCGGAAGACACCGACCCGCTCGGCAGACCCGGTCAGGATCTCCATCACCGCCAGTGCGATCAGTGATTTTCCGCTGTCGGGTTCCGCACCGGTGATATAGAGATTGTGTGCCATGAATCTGCTGCCGGGATCGCAACCGTCCGATCCCGGCATGCCTGCCAGAATGAAGAGGTGTCGGTATCATAGCAAGCTACCCTTGCTGCGAATACCGCGGCTGGCGAATGACCCGGAAGGCCATATGAGCGGGACCTCTGGTAGAACCTGGCCCGGGGAAAAAACAGCTCAGGGAAACCGGGGGTGGCGGACGGGATGACAAAATGAGTGAAGCCCGGGACCGGGCGGTTCCCCATGAGCGTTTCCGCCGCGCATCCGCCCTGTCGACCCTGCGCGAATCCCGGGTATCCCGTAGTTCAACAACCTGCCCCGGGATTCAGTCTGGCGGTGCGCATGATCCTGCCGGGGTGTTTGTCCACCCCGGCAGGATCAGGCTGCATGCATACGGAATCACTCTGCGCGGACTTCAATCTTGCGGGGCCGCACTTCAGCACGTTTGGGAATATGTACCCGCAGCACCCCGTCCTTGAGACCGGCATCGATGCCGTCGGTTTCGAGTTCACCGCTCAGGGCAAAACTGCGCCGGTAGCGGGTCGAGCGTACATCCGCATGGAGGGCTTCCATTCCCTCGGGCATGTCGATCTCTGCCTCACCTTCCACGATCAGGGAATCCCTGTCCACCTGAAGATCCAGGCGGTCCTTGCTGACACCCGGCATATCCGCAATCAGGGTAATCCCGTTGCCATCCTCGAAAATGTCGACCGGCGGACGGAGCATCAGTTCGGGTTCACGTTTCTGCACTTCAGTCGTATCACGGGTTTTCACATCTTTGCTCTCGGCCATTGTGGCACCTCCTCAAGGCATTCATTCAGGAAACGGATCTGCGGACGAGGCCGATCAGGCCGTCTTCACCTCGATCTGCCGCGGCCTGGCCGCCTCGCGCCGCCTGATGTGGATCTGCAGCACCCCGTCACGGTAATGTGCGTCCACCTGATCGGGGTCGACGTCTTCCGGTAACGTGATGATGCGGCGGAAGGCGCCATCGAAACGCTCCTTGCGGAAGTAGTCCACGTCCTTCTCCATCGGCGCCTTGCGTGCGCCGGAGACGGTCAGCAGGTTCTGCTGCAGCGAGATATCGAGTGACGCCGGGTCAAGCCCCGCCGCAAACAGATAGACGTCCACCTGTTCAGGTGTCGAACCCACGTTGATCGGCGGGTAGGTACCCCGCGCCACGGAGCGGATCCCGGCAGGCCAGGGCCACCGGCCGAACAGTCCGTCCATCTCTTCCTCCAGCCGCCTGAAGTCGTCGAAGAAGCTCCCTCCAGAATTGCTCAAGCTGCCAAACATATCAGCACCTCCTCTGTGTACGGATGAACCTTGGTAGTACTCCATATAGGTGCGGTTGCCGCAGTTTCAAGTACCCTGCCATGCGCCAGCGCGCATTCGGGAAGCTGTTTGCCTGTTATTGATTTTACGAATTATTTCTTCATTTCAGATGCCGGCCCGCAGCCCCTCGCTGCAGGACGAGCGGGCTGATGCGCTTGCCCGGAGCGTGCTCCCGGGCAGGCAGCCCGGGTGCTGGGCGGTCGGGTTCGGCCGCCGCTGCTACGGCCCCTTCTTCATCGGCTTGACAGTATCACCGCCCTTGCGGAAGAATTTTTCGTCACCCTCGACCGGAGATTGTTGCCTGCGGTTCCGCGTGCATGGGGGATGTCGTTCGAAGGATGCACAACACATGAAATCCGTCACCGGCAAACCGGTCTCTCCGGGTTATGCCCAGGGCCATGCGGTATTCCTGGATGCCGGACCGTCCGGCCTGCCCGGGGGAGCGGTTCCTCCGGAGCGGGTCGATGCGGAGCTGGCACGCTTTCATGCCGCCCTGGAAGCAAGCCACCGCGAACTGCAACAGTTGCAGGCACGCGTACAGTCCGAACTCGGCAGTGCCGCGGCAGACATCTTCTCGGCGCATCTGCTGTTTCTCAAGGACCGGCAATTCACCGCCCGGGTGGAAGCAGGCATTCGTGATGACCGGCTCTGTCTGGAGTCGGCGATCCGGCTGACAATCGATGAACTGCTGGGACTGCTGGACAAAGCGGACAACGCCTGCCTGCGCGAGCGTGCCGCCGATATCCGCGACCTGCAGCGCAGGCTGCTGCGTCATCTCGCCCCGTCCCGCACCATGCAGCTGGCACAGCTTGCACCTGGCGCGATTCTGGTCGCAAGAGAACTGTTGCCCTCCGACCTGCTCGAATTCGATCGCAGGCATGTCGCGGGCATCATCACCGAGACCGGTGGTGAAACCGGTCATGCGGCAATCCTCGTCCGCGCGCTCGGCATCCCCGCGGTAACAGGCATTACCGACGCAACGCAGATCATCGAACCCGCCATGCCGCTGGTTATCGACGGGCTGACCGGCGAGGTGGTGCTTGAACCCGACCCCGAACGGCTCCATGCCTCGATCGCCAGCAGGGAACGCTATGACAGGGAAACTGAATACGCCGTTGCCGCCGAGGGGCGCAAATGTACAACCCGGAACGGTAGTGAGATCCACCTGTTCGCCAATATCGGGCGTCCGTTCGAAGTACAACAGG
>CAYUFA010000024.1:0-35730 GCA_964443845.1 uncultured Ectothiorhodospiraceae bacterium | reverse complement strand
ATCCACCTTCCCTGTATATCGTCGGACTCATCTATTTCCTTTGTGACGTATAACGATTGAAGTAACCGGCGCCGGAGCGCGCAGCGCGGAGGGAACCCCAACAGCGCAGCTGTTGGGGCGTCCGGTTGACTGAGTGGTTAGGCAACATGTCCTTTAACCAAGAGTTGTCGCGAACTCAAGCTGGTCTCTATTATTGCTCCACTCTAAGAGTTTCCTGCGACCCTCTTTTAGTTGAGCAGCCAAGCTGTCCTTGAAATCGGGAACCTGCATTTGCTTTATGGGGGTTTCATGTTTCCAGTATCTTTTGCTACCACGGTCTTCTGAGACACAAAGCCAAAGATTAAACGTAAGTGACTTTTCGTCAGCTAAATACAGCTGGATGAGGCACCGAACTTCATCGCCCCAAACTAGTGAGCGTTCGGGCCAATCTTTGTGATTCCTGCCGATGGGAAGACCATATTCTTTTGCGAAAGCTTCGATTATCGGATCCACTTCCAATAGTGGACGTTCGATCCGATCCCATTCTTCTTTTGTACCGTACCAGCCACCGTTTGCCACACTTGTTGCCTGACTACTATTCGGCGTACCAATGCGCCGATGTGTCTGGATATATGTTGACCATAACAATTATTAGATCCCCCGGAACCATATAGTTAAATGCACTTGTGAGTGCATACGCAGGTCATAAATCATTTGCAAATGCGTACCTGTATTTCAGAGCGGTCCGACTGCACCGGTTTGCCACGTATCCCATTCTCCGGGTGTTCTCTCACCGGCACCGCAAATGAACAAGCCAAGGCTACTGGATCAGGTACGTTTGTCTATAAGAAGAAAGCATTATAGTCACCGGACCGAGCAAGCCTACGTCTCGTGGATACGATTTTATATTCATTTCCACAAGTTACGGCATCCGTCCGAATTGCGGGAGGCTGCGGTGAGGCACTTTCTCGACTACCTGGCGGTTGAGCGCAAGGTGGCCGCCTCTATCCAGAACCAGGCCCTGTGCGCCATTTTGTACCTGTACCGGGAAGTGCTGGAGCAACCGCTTGAGCTGATCAGTGGTGTACAGCGTGCGTGTCAATCCCGTCACCAGCCCGTGGTACTGACCCGCAAGGAAGTCAGGGCCACTCTGGATCAACTGGATGGTGTTTACTGGCTGATTGCCTCTCTGCTGTACGGGAACGGCATGCGGCTCACGGAGGCGCTGAAGCTGCGCGTCTGTGATATCGATTTCAGTTATACACAGATTGTCATACGCAGCGGGAAGGGTCAGAAAGACCGTGTGACCCTGTTGCCGGACACGCTGCGCGAACCATTGTCACAGCACATTGAATCCGTCCGGCTCCTGCACCGGCGTGACCTGGACAGGGGTTATGGCTGCACCTGGCTACCGCATGCGCTGGACAGGAAATATCCGAATGCCGACAGGGAATGGATCTGGCAATTTGTGTTCCCGTCCGCGACGCTGTCACCGGACCGGGAGGACGGTGTGATCCGGCGTTTTTACATGTCGCCGCGCACGATGCAGCAGGCCATGCGCCGTGCCGTACGGCGCTCCGGTATCAGCAAACGCGCCGGCTGCCACACCCTGCGCCACAGCTTCGCCACCCACTTGATCGAGGACGGCTATGATATTCGTACCGTACAGGAACTGCTCGGACACAAAAGCGTGCGCACGACACAGATCTACACCCACGTGCTGAACCGTGGCGGGCGCGGGGTGCGCAGCCCGCTGGACCGTAGCTAGCACCTGCCGCGCTTTCCCTTATACTGACCGTATGACCACCCACACTGTACATAGCGCAGACAGCAGGGCGCCTGATTTCCGGCTCAACATGGATTTCAGCCGCGTTGCCATCAGCACACCGGCCGATCAGAGCTGGGTCACCAGTCCGGCCGATGGCGTGTCACGTGTACACCTGGAACGCGTCGCTGAGGAATCCGGCCATACCACCAGCCTGGTGACCTTTGCGCCCGGCTCCCGCTTTGCCCCGCACATGCATCCGCTGGGCGAGGAAATCTTCGTATTGAAAGGCACGTTTTCGGACGAGTCCGGGGACTACCCGATGGGCAGCTATCTCCGCAACCCGCCAGGATCGGCCCATGCACCGTTCAGCCGGGAGGGCTGCAGGCTGTTCGTGAAACTGGACCAGTTTCACCCGGACGATGATGCTCGCGTGGTGATACGCCCGGAGGACCACCAGTGGCAGCAGGGCATCGGTAACCTGCAGGTGCTGTCGCTGCACACGTTCGAAACGCAGCACACCGCGCTGGTGTACTGGCCCGAGCACGAGCGCTTTCAGCCGCACCGGCACTGGGGTGGCGAGGAGATCCTGGTGATCTCCGGTGAATTCATCGACGAGCATGGCCGTTACCCGGCCGGCAGCTGGGTCCGCAGTCCGCATCTCAGCAGTCACTTTCCCCGGGTCGAGCAGGAGACCCTGATCCTGGTCAAGACCGGCCACCTGCCGGCTACCTGACCGGGGCCAACAAAAAACCAGGGTCAGATACCGGTTCTCTCTGCTTATCTCGAGTAACTCCTGAAAAACTCCCAGATCACTGCCGCGCCGTCGATATCATTGTTCCTGTGCCCGAGCAGGTGCGGTCTGTCCGGTACGTTGCTGCCGGGCAGCGTATGCCCGCCGCCGTTGATGGCGTAGAGCACCACATCGCTTTCTTTTGACGGGCAGTTGTACGTGCTGACCGTGACGGTCGAATGGTCGGCGCTGTCCCGGTCAGGCAACTGGCTCACTGCGGGCGTCGTTCTGCAGTGATTGTGCTGTACCCAGAATGACACGGTCTGTGCCGTGGACACCACTTCCCCCATCGTGCGATTGAAGAAGTGGACATAGCCGCCATTCCACGGCACCAGCGGATCCCCGGTGCCGTTCATCACGAGTACGGGCAGCGGCATGGCCGGGTGGCACCCGGGCAGGATGTTCTTCGGGATGTTGGCTGCTATGGGTGCGATCGCGGCCAGTTTCGGGCTGATCTCGCAGCCGAGCCGCAGCGTCATCATGCCGCCGTTCGAGATCCCGGTTACGTAGACGCGGCTGGCATCCGCTGCGTAGGTGTGGACCAGGTGGTCGATCAGTTTCGAGATGAACCCGACATCGTCGATGCGGGTGTCGGATTTGCCGCTGTGCGTAAACCCGCGGCCGTCGTTCCAGCGTGCGTCGATCCCGTTGGGATAGACGACGATGAAGCCATGCCGGTCTGCCAGTGCCGTAAACCCCAGGTACCTGGCCGGCGCACGCCCGTCACCCTTGCCCCCGCCGTGCAGGACCAGCACCAGCGGTGGCCGGGCAGTGGATTTTCCGGTCGCCGGCAGGTGCAGGTAATAACTGCGTTCCATGCCGTCGAACTGCAGGGTATGCAACGGGAGGTCCGGAGGCGTCATCCTGCTCTGGGCGCATCCTGTTACGCACAACGGCAGCAACGCAAGCAGCGCAATTGCGCCGAGCAGACCCGTGGCGGACTTCATCATGTTCACTCGCTTCCGGAACAAGGTGTCAGGGATCAAAGGGGTCGGACTCGATTGATTTGCGCTAATGATAGCGGATCAATCGGGTCTGGACCTGTTGCAGGATTTTGCCTGGAGGTTGTCGCGGATGTACCCCAAACCCCGGGGCATGAAAGATCCGCTCCTGCAAAATTCCAGCTGAAGGTTGTCGCGGATGAGATCCGCTCCTACAAGGAATATGTTCGCGGACGAGGTCCGCTCCTGCCATGCCCCTGTCCTGCAGGAGCAACCCTGGCGGCGAAAGGGCGGTGTGAAATTCTTTCGCCTGCTTGCGCAGGCTCCTGCAAGGTGATACCTGTGGTTGTTCGCGGATGTACCCCAAACCCCGGGGCATGAAAGATCCGTTCCTGCAAAATTCTGGCTGAAGGTTGTCGCGGATGAGATCCGCTCCTGCAGGTCTACTGCGTTGCTCAGTCACGCAGGTAGGCCAGCGTGTTGGGATGCACGTTGTTGGTGTCGCCAGGCTCCAGCCATTTCCAGCTGCTGTGCTGATCGGCCGGCAGCGCCTCCACGTCGAGTACCGCGTTCATCGCGTAGGCCAGTACCACGTAGTGTGTGGAGATGCCCTCGACCTGCGCGAAATTGGTTTCGTACCGGTGATCGTAGACACCCAGCAGGTGCACGTCTCCGCAGCCCAGGGTCACTCCCAGTTCGTACTGCGAGATACGCGCCAGCGCCTGCGCCCGGGTTTCTCCCTTGCGGATGCGGCCGCCCGGTACGAACCAGGTGCCTTTGGCGGGCTCGTTGCTGCGCAGGCCGACCAGCAGGCGGCCCGCCGGGTCGCGCACCACCAGGTCGATGGAAACCAGCGGTGCATTGCGCACCACTTCCAGCAGCGTTGCCCGGTCCAGGTCCGGTGCCGCATCCTGCATCCCGTCCATGGCGCTAGTCCCGTTGCAGGCCCTTGAGACTCTCCGCCACGGCCGCGTATACAAAGGCATCCGAAAAGAACCGGGTTTCGTCCAGGCCATGCTGCATGAACCGGTCGTGCCCGGCCTGCACCATCACCGGCGGGCCGCTCATGTAGACATCGTGGCCGGACAGGTCCGGGTAGGTCTGCACCACCCAATCGGTGACGTAGCCGGTGGCACCCGGCCAGTCGTCGCCGTCCCTGGGCGCGGACAACACCGGCGTGTAACGGAAATTCGGATGCTGGCGCAGCCATTGCCGTGGCAGGTTGTCGAGGTACAGGTCGCGCTGCGCCCGCACGCCCCAGAACAGGTGCAGCGGCTTGGCGAGCCCGGTCCGGAAGGCGTGTTCCAGCATGCCCTTGAGTGGCGCGAAGCCGGTGCCGCCTCCGATCAGGATGGCCGGGCGCGCGGAATCCTCGCGCAGGAAGAAGGTGCCGAGCGGACCGCGGATACGCCACAGCGCCTTTTCCCGCATACTGTGAAACACCTGGTCGGTGAACAATCCACCCGCGACGAAACGGATGTGCAGTTCCACCAGGCTGTCATCGTGCGGCGCATTGGCAATCGAGAAGGCCCGCGGTTCGTGTCCCTCGATCAGGACCTCGATGAACTGGCCGGCGAGAAACTGCATGCGATCGCTGGAGGGCAGTTTCAGGTAGATACGAATGACGTCGTGGGCCAGGTGTTCAAGCTTTTCCACCCGGCACGGGAAGGTCTTGACCTCGATGTCACGTGCACCGTCGACCTCGCGCACGAGGATCTCCAGGTCACTGGCCGGCTGCGCCTGGCAGAACAGGGCGCGGCCCGCGGTGGCATCGCTGGCCCCGAGTGCCGGCGGTGTGCCGTGCGGATAGGTCACGGAGCCCCTGGATACGGTCCCCATGCAGGAGCCGCAGGCGCCATTGCGGCAACCGTATGGCAGAATGACGCCATGGCGCAGCGCGGCGTCCAGCACGCTTTCGCCATGCTCGACCCGGAAGCGATGACCGCTGGACTGGATGGTGACGGAATAGGACATGGCGTGTGCGAATCGCAAACCGGTCGCGCATTGTCGCTGATTTATGCAGCAAGATAAACCGGAAATCCCTGTGCTTATCGTGGGTTGTGGCTATATCGGCCGGCGCGTGGCCGCCCGGCTTGCCGCCACGTCCCGCGCGGTGACCGGGCTGGTGCGCAGCGCGGACAGCGTGCGCCAGCTGCAGGCGCAGGGCGGCGCCGCGTTGCAGGCCGACCTGGACGGCGCACTGCCCGCCCTGCGTGCACGTGAGGTGTACTACTTCGCGCCACCCCCGGCCACGGGTGAGACGGATACCCGGATGGGACGTTTCCTGGCCGCGCTTGCGGCGCCGCCGCGCCGCATCGTATACATCAGCACCAGCGCCGTGTACGGGGACTGCGCGGGCGCATGGATCGATGAAAGCCGGCCCGCGGCACCGACCACCGCACGCGGCCGGCGCCGCCTGGACGCGGAACGGCAACTGACCGCCTGGGCCGCTGCGCACGGCAGTGAATGGATCATCCTGCGCGTGCCGGGAATCTACGGACCGGGCAAGCTGCCGCTGGAACGCCTGCGCAAGGGCCTGCCGGTACTGCGCGAGGCGGATGCCCCGTTTACCAACCGCATCCACGCGGACGATCTTGCTGCGATCGCGATCGCGGCGATGCACTCGGTACACCACGACACGCTGTACAACGTCAGCGACGGGCACCCGGGTAACATGACCGACTACTTTTTCCGCGTCGCGGACGCCGCCGGCCTGCCGCGCCCGCGGGAAGTCTCGCGGGCCGAAGCGGATACCGCACTGAGTGCAGGCATGCTGTCGTTCCTGCAGGATTCACGGCGCATGAAAAACGCCAGGCTGCTCCAGGAACTCGGCATCGAACTGGCCTACCCCGACCTGGAAAGCGGGCTGCGCAGCTGTTTCGAACGCTGAGCAGACAGGCCGGTCTGACGCGTCTATACTGAGACCGGTATACGAGTTCACATAATAAACTACGGGAGGGACTCGCCATGGTGAAGGTCATCGCGGCCATCTTGCTGCTGCTCGGTTCTGTGCGGGCGGTCCTGGCGATCCCGTTATCGGATCTGCCATCGCAAATACAGGACTGTGTTGTCAATGGTCCCTGTTCGAGCGATTTCAGAAGCCCGGTGTACGACTTCGGCAACATGCAGGCCTATGATTACAGCGATGGTGTCGGGTCCGGGTATGCACTACGCTATCTACTGACACCGCCATCCGGTCAGGACAGCGGCGACAGCGGCTTCACACCCTATACCGGTTACCTTTGGCTGACCGTCTACGACAGCTACGATCTGACAATGGATGCCGCCCGGGTCACGGTCTATACGGACAAGGTCAGTCCGACGCCCGCAAACCTGCTGATCGGTGACAGCAATGGCCTGGACGTCGCCATCGACATGCAGGATGCAGCCCTGTTCTCGAGTACAGGCTACCAGGAGGTCGGACTCGACTCCGACCTCACTTCCATCGACCAGGGGACGATGAACCTGCTGGGTGACCAGGGGGGCGATGCGCTGGAACCGTGTCTGGCGGAGGGTTGTTATTCACGCGCAAGTCTTAACCTGCTCTACCTGTTGTACTTCGATAACGGTAGTGGCAGCGCAATACTCGCCTTCTACCCGGCCGACACGCGGGCGCTGCTCTACCAGCTGCAATATTATGACCCGTACGGGTACGACCCGAACACGATGGATACCACGGGTACTCTCACGAGGCAGTCGTACTACATTGCCACGGTGCCGCTACCGGCCGCACTCGGGTTGTTCCTGACCGGCCTGGGGCTGCTGGGAATACGGCTGCGCAGCGTCAGAGCCTGAATTCCGCCACCACCGGCGCATGATCGGACGGCCGCTCCAGCCGGCGCGGTTCCCTGTCGATGGTGCAGGCGGTACAGGTCTCTGCCAGTGCCTGGCTGGCCAGGATCAGGTCGATGCGCAGACCGTGGTTGCGGCGAAAGGCCGCAGCGCGGTAGTCCCACCAGCTGAAACTCGCTGCTTCCTGCTCGAAGCGGCGGAACACATCGCTCAGTCCGAGCTCGAGGATCTTCTGCAACGCCGCCCGTTCCGGCGTGCTGCACAGGATGCGCCCGTGCCAGACCTCGGGATCGTACACGTCACGGTCTTCCGGGGCGATGTTGAAATCGCCCAGCGTGACGAAGCGCGCGTGAACCTGCAGCTGGTCTGCAACGTAGTCCGCCACCTTGCCCAGCCAGTGCAGCTTGTAGGCGTACTTTTCGCTGCCGACCTCCTGGCCGTTGACCACGTACAGGTTGAGCACGCGCACGCCATCGATGGTGGCGCCGAGGATGCGCCGCTGCGGATCGTCGAGCCCCGGGATGTCGGCAAGGACCTCCGTTGCCTCCCGTCGGCTCAGGATGGCTACGCCGTTGTAGGTCTTCTGGCCGGCATGGACCACGTGGTAGCCGGCCGCGCGGATCTCCGCGGCCGGGAAATTCTCGTCGGTCAGCTTGGTCTCCTGCAGGCACAGGACGTCCGGTGCCGCGGCGGCCAGCCAGTCCAGCACCTGCGGCAGGCGCACCTTGAGGGAGTTGACGTTCCAGGTGGCGATTTTCATTGATTTATCCTGTGGCCACAGAGGGCACAGGGTTCACAGGGGAAAATACCTGTTGGCATCTGAAGGGAGACACGTTTTATACCATCTGTGAGCCGGCATTCGCCAAAATTGATAACCAATGCTCTCCTGAGTCCCGTGGCTTTCAGACAGGACAGTGTTTGCGCAAGGACTATCCGGTGCTGCTGCGTTACAGCCTTCAACTCGACGCTTACCCCGTTTGCTATGACCAGGTCGATCCGCTGTCCCTCGATCGGCATGCCCTTGTATACGATGTCTATACACCCTTGCCGTTCATACGGTATCCGTCGCAAATTGAATTCATGGCAGAGTGCAGCTTCGTAGACTGACTCAAGCAACCCCGGTCCCGGATTTCTGTGGACCTCGATTGCAGCACCGGTAATTCTGCCTGTCAGTTCATCGGCCATCCGTGGCCTCCGTTCAGAGGTGGAATTATTTCAGGAAGCTCTGATTAATCCGTCATTGCGAGGAACGCGGTGACGAAGCAATCTCCAACCGGCTGATTCCATGGCATGAGATGGCTTTGCTGCGCTCGCAATGGCGGGAATTACCGGTTTAATCAGAGGTTCCTTCATAATCTCTGTGCGCTCTGCGTCCTCTGTGGCAATTTCCTTACGCCGCCAGTCCGGAATGCCGGAGCAGGGCGTCGATGGTGGGTTCACGGCCGCGGAATTCCACGAACAGTTCCATCGGCTCGCGCGCGCCGCCCTGTTCCAGCACGCTGTGCAGGAAGCGTTCGCCGGTGTCGCGGTTGAAGATGCCGGTTTCCTCGAAGGCGGAGAAGGCATCGGCCGACAGCACCTCGGCCCACTTGTAGCTGTAGTAGCCGGCCGCGTAGCCGCCCCCGAAGATGTGCGTGAAGCTGTTCTCGAAGCGGTTGAATGCCGGCGGCTGCAGCACTGCGACCTCCCTGCGCACGGCTTCCAGTGTCTCGTGGATGCGTGCGCCCCGGGCGGGATCGTAGTCGCGGTGCATGCGGAAATCGAACAGCGCGAACTCCAGCTGGCGCAGCATCTGCAGCGCGGACTGGAAATTGCGCGCCCTGTGCATGCGCTGGTACAGCTCCTCGGGGAGTGTCTCGCCAGTGTGGTAGTGGCCGGAGACCAGGTCCAGCGCAGCGCGTTCCCAGCACCAGTTCTCCATGAACTGGCTCGGCAGTTCGACCGCGTCCCAGGCAACGCCGTTGATGCCGGAGACGCCGGCGTAATCGATCTGCGTCAGCATGTGATGCAGGCCATGGCCGAACTCGTGAAACAGCGTGATGACCTCGTCGTGTGTGAGCAGTGCCGGGTCGGCGCCGATCGGTGGCGAGAAATTGCAGGTCAGGTAAGCCACCGGTGTCTGTACCCCGCCGGCGGTCCTGCGCCGGCTGACGCATTCGTCCATCCAGGCGCCGCCGCGTTTGTGCTGGCGCGCATACAGGTCGAGATAGAACTCGCCACGCACCGTGCCGGTGGCATCGAGGATGCGGAAAAAGCGCACGTCATCGTGCCAGGTGTCGATGCCGTCCACGGGCATGATGCGCAGTCCGTACAGGCGCTCGACGATGGCAAACAGGCCGGCGAGCACGCGCTGTTCCGGGAACCACGGTTTCAGTTCTTCCTGTGAAATGCTGTATTTCTGCTGGCGCAGCCGTTCCGAGTAATACGGGATGTCCCAGGCCTGCAGCTCCTGGCAGCCGTGCGCGGTGGCGAAGTCGCGCACCGCCTGCAGTTCCTGCTGACCCGCTGCACGGGTACGGCCGGCCAGGTCGTTCAGGAACGACATGACCTGCTCGGTGCTGTGTGCCATCTTGGTGGCCAGCGAGCGCTCCGCGTAGTTGTGGTAACCGAGCAGCCGTGCGGCCTCGTGGCGCAATGCAAGGATCTGTTCCATGATCGCGTCGTTGTTGAACTGTCCGGCGTTCGGTCCGAAGTCCGAGGCGCGCGTCACGTAGGCCGTGTAGAGCTCCTCGCGCAGCGCACGGTTCTCCGCGTAGATCATCACCGGGTAGTAGGAAGGAAATTCCAGCGTAAACACCCAGCCTTCGAGTCCGCGCTGCTGCGCGGTCTGCCGTGCCAGTGCGCGCGCACTCCCGGGCAGTCCGGCGAGCAGCGCCTCGTCCCGGATCTGCCGGTGCCAGGCGTTGGTGGCGTCGAGCACGTTGTCACTGTACTTCGATGTCAGCTCGGACAACTGCTGCAGGATGGTCTTGAAGCGGTCGCGCTGCTGTTGCGGCAACTCGATGCCGGACAGGCGGAAATCCCGCAGTGCGTTGTCCACGATCTTGCGTTGCGCGGTATCCAGACGCCGGTACTCGTCCCCCGCGGCAATCTGCCGCCACGCCCGGTACAGGCCCTCGTGCTGGCCCAGCTCGGTGCCATACGCGCTGAGCAGGGGCAGGCACTCGTTATAGACCTTGCGCAGGGCCTCGTTGTTGACGACCGAGTTCATGTGACTGACCGGTGACCAGGCCCGGCTGATGCGGTCGTCCATCGCCTCCAGGGGTGCAACCAGGTTGTCCCAGGTGTAGTGCTCGTGCGCGGCGAGCAGCTGCTCGACCTGCGCGCGCCCCTCGGCGAGCAGCCGTTCGATGGCCGGCTGCACGTGTTCCGGGCGGATTTCCGAAAAGCGCGGCAGACCGTCCGGGTTCAGCAGTGGATTCGACATGCAACGGGGTCCTCGTGGTGGATGCGCGCAACTTTAGCACGGCATTGCTTGCCAGCGCATGTGCCTTGCCTGTAACGTTTCCGGCGCACGCATGCAGCAATTTCCGGACAACCGAGGTGACCTGTGAGCATACGGGATTTCGAGACCATCCGCCCGACCATCGCCGCCAGCGCCTACGTGGATGAGACGGCGCTGGTCATCGGCGCGGTCACGCTGGCCGAGGACGTATCCCTGTGGCCCGGGGTGGTCGCCCGCGGTGACGTCAATTTCATCGAGGTCGGCGTGCGTACCAACATCCAGGACGGCACGATCCTGCACGTCAGCCACGACAGTGAATTCGCACCGGGCGGTTTCCCGCTACGCATCGGTGCCGGCATCACGGTCGGCCACCAGGCCATCCTGCACGGCTGCACCATCGAGGACCGTTGCCTGATCGGCATGGCGGCCACGATCATGGACGGCGCCGTGGTGCGCGCCGGCGCCATCGTCGGTGCGGGCAGCCTGGTGCCTCCGGGGCATGAACTGGAGGGCGGTTACCTGTGGGTCGGTTCGCCGGCACGCCGCGTGCGCGCATTGCGCGCGCAGGAAACCGCCTTTCTCGATTACTCGGCACAGCACTACGTGGAACTGAAGGATCGCCACCGGGCCGGCCGCTAGCCGTCTGCCCGGCGCCGGCTCAGCGCTTCACCAGCACATCGGCGAGCGCGGCGGCGATCCGCTGGATAAACACCAGCAGCCGGAAATCCATGCCGACGAACAGGATCATTTCCTGGCGTGTCCTGCCCGTGGTGGTGCGGCGTACCTGCAGCAGACTGCCGAGTATCGCAAGCACGGCGATGAGGGTCCCGGCACGCGTGACGGTCATGCGGGGCGGCTCCCGGCCCTGTCGCGGCCTGCGTGGCGGCCGGCCACAGGACAGACCGGTGGTGGACGGTGCACGGCGCAGCCGGCCACTGGTTACCCGCGGCTACGGCAGCTTGCTGATCAGGTTGCGCGCGGTCTTCTCGACGATCTTGCGGAAGGTGACCGGCTGCTCGGAACTGCTGTCCCAGGAATAGGTCACCTCTTCGGTGCCTTCCCAGACGATCGCACCGTTCTGGCTGTCCCAGATCTGGAAGAACAGCCGGATATTGGCCTCCTGGGTCTGGATGATGCGCAGGCCCAGTGCGCTGAAGCGGCCTTTCGACTGCTGGTCGAAACTGGACAGCTTGATCTGTGCCAGGTACCGGGCCCCGGTCACCTTGCCGATTTCCTTGAGGATGTCGTAGCGGAATATGCCGGTATCGCCGTAGTCCGCGTACATGGCCTTGTAGCTGTCCGCAATGCCGGCCTTGTTGATGGCGCTGAGGGTCTGCGGCAGGGACACGAGCGGGATGTCGGGCCGCATTTCCCGCATCACTTCACCGAATATGAAGCCCAGTGCCTGCTTGTCCTCTTCCTGGCCGGTCACCGTCGAGGGCGTGATGAAGGCCAGTCCGCTGGTCTCGAGGTCGCCCTTCTGCAGCGCGATATTGGAGTGGTGGGCCGAGGAATGAATCTGGTCGGAGGCGCAGCCGCTGCACAGGGTGGCTGCCAGCGCAACGAGCAGCAGCCAGCCGTGGAATTGTCCGGGTCGGTACGTTGCCATCCGTCGTGACCTGTCGTGAATACGCGCACGCACTATAGCAAAATCGCTGACCCGTTACCGCTGCACGGGGCGTCCCTGGCAGGTGGCGCCGGTGCGTACCGGAACCACGTGCTCAGTGGTTTTCCCGCAGGGCCGCAATCACCGGTGCGGTGGCCGGGCGCACCTTGCGCCAGAGCCAGAAGGATTCGGCCGCCTGTTCCACCAGCATGCCGAGGCCGTCCAGGGCGGTCCCGGCGCCGTGGCGCGCAGCCCACTGCAGGAACGGCGTCGGCGCGTTGCCGTACATCATGTCGTAGCACCAGCTGTGCGGGGTGATCACGCCGGGATCGATGGCCGGTACAGCGCCGGCCAGGCTGGCGGCCGTGGCGTTGATGATGAGGTCGAAGTGCTGCCCCGTCACGTCCGGCAACCCGCAGCCCTCGGTATGGCCCAGGCTGCAGAACCGGCGTGCCAGTTCCACGGCCCGGTCCGCGGTGCGGTTGGCGATCACCAGCAACGCGGGACGTTCCAGCAGCAGGGGTTCGAGGACACCCCGGGCCGCGCCGCCGGCACCCAGCAGCAGGATGCGGGTACCGGCCAGCCGGGCGCCATGGTTGTCGCGTAAATCACGCACCAGCCCGACGCCGTCGGTGTTGTCCCCGTGGTGCCGGCCGTCCGGGTCCAGCACCAGGGTATTCACGGCACCGGCGTGTTCGGCACGCGGGCTGCGGGTGTGGACGAGCCGCCAGGCGTCTTCCTTGAAGGGCACGGTGACGTTGAGCCCCCTGCCGCCCTGCGTGAGGAATCCGGCGACCGCGGCGGCGAAGCCGCCCGGCTCGACCAGGATGCGTGTGTACTCGATGTCCTGCCCGGTCTGCCGGGCGAACAGGCTGTGGATGCGTGGTGACCTGCTGTGGGCAACCGGGTTGCCCATGACTGCGTAGCGGTCAGCCATGACCGGCCGCTATTCCTGCAGCCAGGTGGCGGCCGCTTTGGCGAAATAGGTCAGGATGCCATCGGCCCCGGCACGCCGGATACAGACCAGCGCCTCCAGCACCACGGCGCGTTCGTCCAGCCAGCCGTTCTGCGCGGCGGCCTTGAGCATGGCGTATTCGCCACTCACCTGGTAGGCGAAGGTGGGCACGCCGAATTCCTGTTTCACACGCCGCACGATATCCAGGTAGGGCATGCCGGGCTTGACCATCACCATGTCCGCGCCCTCGGCCAGGTCCAGCGCGACCTCGCGCAGGGCCTCGTCGGTGTTCGCGGGGTCCATCTGGTAGGTGTACTTGTTGCCGCTGCCGAGGTTGCCGGCCGATCCGACGGCATCGCGAAACGGGCCGTAAAAGCTGGACGCGTACTTGGCGGCGTAGGCGAGGATACGGGTGTGGCGCTGGCCGGCCTCTTCCAGCGCGGCACGCACGGCGCCGATCCGGCCGTCCATCATGTCGGACGGCGCGACCACGTCGGCGCCGCTTGCGGCATGCGACAGGGCCTGGCGGACCAGCACCTCGACGGTTTCGTCGTTCATGACGTAGCCGGCGTCGTCGATCAGGCCGTCCTGGCCATGCGTGGTGAACGGGTCGAGCGCGACGTCGGTGATCACGCCGAGTTCGGGGACGGCCTCCTTCAGGGCCCGCACCGCGCGCTGGGCCAGGCCGTCGGGATTGTATGCCTCCCGCGCATCGAGGGTCTTGCGTTCCGCCGGGGTGACCGGAAACAGCGCCATGGCCGGGATGCCGAGGGCATGGATAGCACGGGCTTCCTGCACGAGCAGGTCGATGCTGAGCCGCTCCACCCCCGGCATCGAGGCGACGGGTTCACGCTGCTCCCGGCCCTCCAGTACGAATACCGGGTAGATCAGGTCGGCGGGGCTCAGCGTGGTTTCGCGCATCAGCCGGCGCGAAAAGTCGTCACGGCGCATGCGCCGCATGCGCGTGGCTGGGAAGGGTCCGGTGAGTACGGTCACGGCAGCGCTCCGGTTCGGGAACTGGCAGGTTCCGGAACAGTGTACCGTGCATGGCCGCCCCAGGTCAGTCCCCCGCCTGCCCGCCACGCGACTACCGTGTGCGCAGTACGGCGTGTAAGCTCGTGCCATGTCCGGATCCAGGCACGAGCATCCTGTCTGCCACGTCCTGCTGGAGGCCGCCCCGGCGGGGCTGGCCGACTGGTATGCCACCCCGCTGACGCCCCGGCAGGCGCAGGCCTTGCAGGAGGAGGCCCGGCGGGAAATCCAGCGGCGTTTGCGCAACGGGACGTCCGGGTTCCAGCCCGGGTTGCTGGTCATGATCTGCCAGTGGTGGCTTCGCCCGCAGGTGCACGGGTTGTTCGAGGAGTTGCGGCACGTCGCGGCCTCCGGGCACGAGCGGGCCCTGCTGCACCTGGTATATGGCCAGCTGCTGGCCAGCCGCAGGCTTTCGGCGGCCGGGGAGCAGCTGGCCACGGGCTTCCGGCATGCGGCCGCCCTGCTCGGCAGCGCGGAATATTTCCGTTTGCTGCGACGTCACGAAATGCTTGGCCTGCTGGGCCTGGGGAGCACGCCCGGCGCCGGCTGCGACCTGCCGGAACTGCTGGCCGAGGCGGCCGTGATCGAACGCCTGCAGCGCGGCCGGCGGCCGGGTGTGCGCGACACCGGCCATCGCGATACGCTCGGTTGAGGCGCGGATGCGCTGGTTCCTGCTCACCTGCAGTCTGCTGTCCCGGCAGCTGGCGCCGCTGACCCTGCTGGGTGCCATCGCGGCCTACCTGTATCCGCCCGCCTTCCTGGTGTTCAGGAGCAGTTTCCTGTGGTTTTTCGCGGCCACCATGTTTGCCCTGGGCGTCGTGCTGGATATCGACGAACTGCACCGCACACTGCGCCAGCCCGGCCGGGTCGGGCTCGGCGTGCTGACCCAGTTTGTCGTCATGCCGGTGCTGGGCTTTGCCGTGGCGATGCTGGCACCGTTGCCGGATGCCGTCCGGCTGGGTTTCATCATCGTGGCCTGTGCGCCGGGCGCGATGGCCAGCAACGTGATCGTCTACCTGGCCGGCGGGCGGGTCGCGTACTCGGTGGCGCTGACCACGGTCGCCACCTTTCTGTCTCCCGTGGTCACCCCGCTGCTGGTCAAGTGGCTGGGAGGCGCGATCCTGCACATCGAGTTCTGGCCGATGCTGTGGACCATCGTGCTGACCGTGGTGCTGCCGCTGTGGGTGGGGATCACGCTGCAGCGTTATTTGCGCGCACACCGTGCGCTGACCGAGACCCTGGCGCCGGCGGTTGCGGCGCTGGCCATCGTCGTCATCTGCAGCTACGCGGTGGCGGCCAACCAGGCCCGTCTCGCCGCGGTGGGTGGCTGGGTGATCGCGATGGTGATCCTGCTCAATGCGCTCGGCTACCTGGCCGGCTGGTACCTGGGCCGCCTGTACCGGTTTGACGCCAGCTACCGGTTCACCCTGGCCATCGAGATCGGCATGCAGAATGCCGGCCTGGGCGTGGCGCTGGCACTGCGGCATTTCTCCCCGGAGGCGGCCCTGCCCGGCGCGTTGTTCGCCGTCTGGTGCATCCTCACCGCGGCCGGTGCGAGTGCCTGGCTGCAGCGCTACCGTGGATTGGTGTTGGGTAGTGAATAACGCATATAAAACAATGAGTTGTAAAGCTATAACCACGAAAACCCGATGGTTTTGCCCGCTAAAGAATCCACGCCCGGCGTCGATACCCTGGACAAGAGCGCAGCACACTGCAGCGGGTGTGGCGCAAGGTTCCAACCGGCTCCATCGGTTTTGTCGTTGCACTGAGTATCAAGGCTCCTCCGACGCTGAAAAGCGTTTTTAACCCGCCCCACGGCGGGTTTTTTTTGCGCGCAGGGCATGGCCGGTGAGGCGAGGACGGGCCGTGGTTGCGTGCGGTCGGCCGGGACCCGCAGCCGGTGACCGCTTGGTACTTACCAGTGCAGTTGCCGCAGCCGCGAGACCTTCTTGTACTGGTGTGCATCCATGCGCGTGAGAATGTGATCCAGCACGCTGACGGCGTCGTGGATGTACTCGCCCTTGTTCAGCATCACACACTCGGCGCGCACGCTCATCGCGGCATCGGTAATTTCCGGGCGTGCGATCACCCCCTTGCGCGCCAGGGAATCGAGCACCTGGGTCGCCCAGATCACCGGCACGTGAGCGGCCTCGCAGATCCACAGGATTTCTTCCTGGATTTCCGCCATGCGCACGCTGCCCAGCTCGATGGCGAGGTCGCCGCGCGCGATCATGACCCCCAATGCATGTTTGCCCAGGGTGCCGAGCAGCAGGTCCGGCAGGTTCTTCACGGCGGCCGCGGTCTCGATCTTCAGCACGATCGGCAGCCCGGCCTTGCCCCGCGCGGCCAGTTCGTGGCGCAGGGCATCGATGTCCTCGAGCCTGCGCACGAACGAAAACCCGACGATATCCGCGTGCGCGCAGATGAAATCGAGATCGGCCAGGTCCTGGTCTGTCAGGGCCGGCAGCGGGAGTTCGGTGTCCGGGAGGTTGATTCCCTTGCCACTGCGCAGGCGAACCCCCCGGGGGCCGGCATGCGTGGCCCGCAGCAGCACACCTTCCGGAACGCGCTGCGCAACGACACAGCCGAGCTTGCCGTCGTCGAACCAGACGCTGGCACCGGGCTGCAACAGGCCGACGATTTCCGGGTGCGAACAGCCGATCTGCGCCGGACCGGTCGCGGAGGCGCACTGTCCCGCCTGTGCATCGTGGCGCAACAGCAGGTGGTCACCACGCCGCACCACGAGAATCTGCGGCTTGCCGGGGAACGTACCGATCCGGAAATCAGCGCTGGCGATGAGCGTGCCTTCCCCGGTCACGCCCTGCCAGCGCAGCGGGGTTCCGGGCAGCACATAGGCATTGGCCTCGCACTCCGCGATCCAGCCGCCGTGCAGACCCGGCTCCTTCACCTGGAGCACGCGGTACTTGTCCCGGGAATCCCGGAAATGCAGCGTATGACCGGTGCGCAGCCCGGCCAGCAGTGCAGCGTCGACCGGCAGCCAGGGCATGCCTGAATCGTCCGTGCCCGCGGCCGCGGTGAGCAGCACCCGGGCCGGCCGCGTGAGATGACCAAAGATATCGCGCTGCACATGCAGGTGTCTGACGGCCGGACCCGGTTCGATCGGTCCGGTCCGCAGCTTGTGTCCGGCGAGATCCATGAACACGGGTATCCTCCTGCCGGCGTCCGCCTCGATCCTGCGTACGTGCCCGATCATGCGCTGCCACGTGTCCGGGTCGTCGTGCGCACAGTTGATGCGCGCGCAATCGATCCCGTTGTCGACCAGTTGCCGGATCAGTTCCGGTTGCGCGGCCGCTGCCGCGGGCAGGGTAACCATGATGCGCGCGTAACGCTCCCGGTTACGGCTGCCGAACAGCCGGGCGGTGTTGGTGGCGAGCCGTTCGCTGCCGTTGTCGGTCTCGGTCACGCCGACCTCGACCCCGGAGGCGCGGCGCAGCATGTCGATCACGCGGGCAAGGTTCGCGCGCACCCTGGATTCGCCGCGGCCCAGTGAGGACAGGCCGGCATTGACCAGGCGTTGCTGCAGGGGACGCAGGTCCTGGCTGCGCAGGGCCAGGTAATCGGCGAGATTGCGTGCCGCGGTGGAAAAGCCGTCCGGGTAGCGGGCGCGGTACGGGGCGAGCCGGTGGTCCGATTCCTGGCAGATACCGCTAAAGAGCGCGGACAGCTCCTTCAGCAGTTCGTCCTGTTCCCGGTTGGTGACGTTTGCAGCCTGCATGGACATGATGAAATACCTTCGGCGGGGATGTCGACGCCAAAGAGTGTGAACGTGGATTATGACAACGTCATGAACGCGCGCCGGTGGCCTGCATTCTTCCCCGGAACGGGCCCGGCCGGTCCCTGCGCAGGTGCCTCCGGGAGACCCCGGAACAACGGCTATTCTGCCAGCCAGTCGCGCGGTTTCAGGAACACCTCGTAGAGCTCGGCTTCCGGCGTGCCCGGCTCGGGCTGCCAGTTGTAGCGCCAGTTCACCTCCGGTGGCAGTGACATCAGGATGGCCTCGGTGCGGCCACCGGATTGCAGGCCGAACAGGGTGCCGCGGTCGTAGACCAGGTTGAACTCGACATAGCGGCCGCGCCGGTAACGCTGAAACGCCTTTTCCCGTTCGCCCCAGGGAAGCGCCTTGCGGCGTTCGACGATGGGCAGGTAGGCAGGCAGGTAATGATTGCCGACGCTCATCATCAGTGCGCAGGCATTTTCGAATCCCCCCTCGTTCAGGTCATCGAAGAACAGCCCGCCGATGCCGCGCGGTTCGTTACGGTGCTTCAGGAAGAAGTAGTCGTCACACCATTGCTTGAGGCGCGGGTAGACCTCCGCCCCGTGCGCGCTGCAGGCTTCGCGCGCGCAACGGTGCCAGTGCCGGGCATCCTCGAGGAAGCCGTAATACGGCGTCAGGTCGAAGCCGCCACCGAACCACCAGACCGGGTCTGCGCCTGCCTTTTCGGCGACGAAGAACCGGACATTGGCATGCGAGGTGGGCACGTAGGGATTGCGCGGATGAATCACCAGCGAGACACCCAGGGCCTGGAAGCGGCGGCCGGCCAGTTCCGGCCGGCTGGCGGTGGCCGACGGCGGCAGGCCGGGTCCGGACACATGGGAAAAGTTGATCCCGGCCTTCTCGAACACGGCACCACCCTCCATGACGCGCGATCGTCCGCCGCCGCCCTCCGGGCGTTGCCAGCTGTCCTCGAGAAAGCGGCCGCCGCCATCGGCCTGTTCGAAGGACTGGCAGATCCGGTCCTGCAGCTCGAGCAGGTAATCCCTGACCAGCTGCACGTGCGTATCATCGATGCGGGTGAGCGTCATGGTGTTCCGTCCGGGTTGGTTACTCGCGTGTTGTCCGGGGCGCTGGCAGGGTGCGTGACTCAGTGTCCCGGTCCGCGCCGCCTCCTGCCTGCCGGTGCACGATCCGTCCCGCGGTCAGCCGCGCAGCAGCTTCCCGCTGATGCCGTCACGAATGCGGCTGGGGGCACCTGTACCCGAGGTGCTGCCGTGCAGGATGAAGTCCAGCTGATCATCGAAGGCCTTGCGCACCGCCAGCGCACTGCAGGCCGGCTTCCGGCCGTGCAGGTTGGCGCTGCTGGAAACCAGGGGGCCGCCCCACTCCCGGCACAGTGCCTGCGCCAGCGGGTGGGTGGTGATGCGTACCGCCAGCGTATCATGCAGGCCGCGCAGCCACACCGGGATGTCCGGCCGGCACGGCAACAGCCAGGTCGTGGGTGTCCGCGCGGGTGTCACCACCCGCCTGCGTACGCCGCCCGCAAGCGGCAGCAGCAACGGCTCCAGTTGTGCAAACCCGCCGGCGATCAGGACCACCCCCTGTTCGATGCCGCGCTGCTTCAGCGTCAGCAGGCGCAGCACCGCGCCTGCGCTGAACGGGTCACAGCTCAGTCCGTACACGGTTTCGGTCGGGCAGGCGATCACCCCGCCATGGGACAGGCTGCGGACGGCTGCGTGCAGTTGCCAGTTCACGTCCGCTGGTCCCGGGTCAGGTGGCTTCCGTTCCAGTCGCGGCCGGTTCTTCCCAGGGCTCGACGAACTTGCAGTCGGGCTGCGGGCAGACCCGCTGGGTTCCGGAGCGCTTGGTGGTCTTGATCGTCGTGATCGGCCAGTTGCACAGCGGGCAGGGCATGGCCAGTGGTTCGTTCCAGACCGCGTACTCGCACTCCGGGTAGCGCGCGCAGGAATAGAACACCTTGCCACGGCGTGACTTGCGCTTGAGCATGGTGCCCTTGTGGCATTGCGGGCATTCCACGCCGGTGTCTTCCGGTTTCTCCAGCGACTCGATGTACTTGCAGTTCGGGTAGCTGCTGCAGCCAATGAACCGGCCGTACTTGCCGCTGCGGATGATCAGGTCGGAGTTGCACTCCGGGCACTTGCGGCCCTCGACAATCTCCGGTTCACCGTTGCCGTGCTCGTCGTCGAGGTTGCGCGTGTAGTCACACTCGGGATAGCCGCTGCAGCCGATGAAGCGGCCGCGCCGCCCCAGCCGGATGTGCAGCGGCTTGCCGCATTTCGGGCAGGTCTCGTCGGTGGCCTCGGTGGTGACGTCCTCGCGCTTGATCTTTTCCTTCTCGGTGACGAGGGCCTTGAACGGTTTCCAGAATTCCTTCATCACCGGAATCCAGTCCTTCTCGCCGCGTGCCACCGCGTCCAGTTCGTCCTCGAGCCTGGCGGTGAAGTCGTAGTCGACGTAGCGGGAGAAGTGCTCGGTGAGAAACCGGCTCACCACGCGCCCGACGTCCGTCGGGTAGAAGCGCTTGCTTTCCAGCACGACATACTCGCGTGCCTGCAGGGTGGAGATGATGGTGGCATAGGTCGAGGGACGGCCGATCCCGTATTCCTCCAGCGCCTTGACCAGGCTGGCCTCCGAGTAGCGCGGGGGCGGCTCGGTGAAGTGCTGGTCGGCACGGATGTCTTTCAGTTCACAGCTGTCGCCCTTCTCCAGCGCCGGCAGCAGGCGTTCCTCGCCGTCGGCCTGCTTGTCGTCCTCGCCTTCCTGGTAGACCGCCATGAAACCGGGATCGACCACCACCGAACCGGTGGCACGGAAGCGGTTGCCCGTGCCACAGGCGAAGTCGATGCTGACGGTGTTGATGGTGGCGTGGATCATCTGGCAGGCGATGGTGCGCTTCCAGATCAGCTCGTACAGCTTCAGCTGTTCGGCATTCAGGTACTGGCGGATGTCCTCGGGCGCATTCCGGATCGAGGTGGGACGGATCGCCTCGTGGGCTTCCTGGGCATTCTTGGCCTTGGTACGGTAGACACGCGCCTCCTGCGGCAGGGCATGCGGGCCGTAGCGTTCCGGGATGTAGGCGCGCAGCTCGTCCAGCGCGTCCTGGGCCAGGTTCACCGAGTCGGTACGCATGTAGGTGATCAGGCCGACGGTATCGCCGCCGATGTCCATGCCTTCGTAGAGCTGCTGGGCCACGCGCATGGTGCGGCTGGCGGTGAAACCCAGCTTGCGCGAGGCCTCCTGCTGCAACGTGGAGGTGGTGAACGGCGCGGCCGGATTGCGCCGGCGCTGCTTCTTCTCGACCGCGTCGACCACCAGCCTGCCGGCGGCGGCGGCGAGCAGTTCCGCGCGGGCCTGCGCGGCGGAGGTGCCGTTGTTGATCGTGAACTGCCTGACTTTCTCTCCGTGCAGTTCGCTGAGGCGGGCAATGAATTCCTGTCCGTTCCTGGCCAGATCCCCTTCCAGGGTCCAGTACTCGCGCGGCCTGAACTGCTCGATTTCGAGCTCGCGCTCCACGATCATGCGCAGGGCCGGGCTTTGCACGCGACCGGCGGACAGTCCGCGCCGGATCTTCTTCCACAACAGCGGTGACAGGTTGAAACCGACCAGGTAGTCGAGCGCACGGCGCGCCTGCTGGGCATTGACCAGCTCGGTGGACAGGTCGCGCGCGTGTTCGAGCGCCTCGTTCACGGCGCGCTTGGTGATCTCGTTGAAGACCACGCGATGCACATCCTTGCCCTTGAGTGCCTTGCGCTGGGTCAGCAGTTCGCACAGGTGCCAGGAGATGGCCTCGCCTTCACGATCCGGGTCGGTGGCGAGGTACAGGGCGTCGGCTTTCTTCATCGCCTTGACGATGTTGTCGACGTGTTTCGAATTGCGCTCGATGAGCTGGTACTTCATGGTGAAGTCATGCTCGGGATCGACCGCACCCTCCTTCGGCACCAGGTCACGCACGTGGCCGTAGGAGGCCATGACTTCATATCCCTTGCCGAGGTACTTCTTGATGGTCTTGCACTTGGCCGGAGATTCGACGATGACGAGGTTCTTGCTCATTGCATGGACGGCGGTCGGCCCGTGTCACGGGCGACGGGTAAGTTGGTTCAGTGCAGGCTGCGCGACGAGCTGTCAAACAGGAGGTCTTCGACCCAGGCATAGGCTTCCTGCGCGCCCGGCTGGTTGAACAGCACCATGAGAATGACCCACTTCAGCTGGTCCATGTCGAAATCCTCGGTTTCCAGCGCCATGGCCCGGTCGATGGCCAGTTCCCGGGTTTCCGGGTTCAGGACTCCCATCTGTTCCAGGAACAGCAGGAAGCCGCGGCACTCGGTATCCAGCCGATCGAGCTCGGCGGCGGAAAAGTGGCGGATGGAGTGTTTCGCCTGCAGGGACGGACGCTGTTGCTCGTTCGTGAGGCCGTCCATCCAGGTAAACGCCCGGTCGATTTCACGCATCGGGAAACCCGCCTGACTGAGTTCCTGCTGGACGACCGCGCGGTCCGGACGGACCGGGCTGTCTTCATCCATATAATAGTTTTCAAACAGGTACATCAGTACGTCGAAGACGTTTTCTTTCATTTAAAGACCTTTTATTTCAATCGGATATAGTGGCCGCCCGGACTGGAAGCCACGTAGCCGGCCAGCTCGAGTTGCAGGAGCATGGAGGAAACTTCCGCTGGCGTCAATCCGCTTCTGTGCACCAGAGCGTCGATGGGAATCAAATCGAAACCCATAAAATCAAGGAGTTGTGAGTATTCCGGGGCCGGGAGCCAGTCCTCTGCCGGCTCGGTGCCGGGCGCGCTGACCGGATCGGTGTCCACGCTGGCGGCCAGCGGACCCAGTTCCTCGAGGATATCGGCGGCGGTTTCGACCAGCTTGGCACCCTGGCGGATCAGGGCATGGCAGCCCCGCGCGAGCGTGTTGTGAATGGAGCCGGGAATCGCGAACACCTCGCGGCCCTGCTCGGTGGCACAGCGGGCGGTGATCAGGGACCCGGAGCGCAGCGCCGCTTCCACCACCAGGGTGCCGAGGCTGAGTCCGCTGAGGATGCGATTGCGGCGCGGAAAATTTTCCGCCAGCGGCGGTGTGCCGAGCGGAAATTCCGACACCAGTGCCCCCTGCCCGGCGATGCGGCGGGCCAGGGCGCGGTTGCCGGCCGGGTACACCCGGTCCAGCCCGGTGCCCGTTACGGCGATGGTCCGCCCACCGGCGTCCAGCGCACCCAGGTGGCTGGCCGCGTCGATTCCCGCGGCCAGGCCGCTGGTGATGACCAGTCCGGCTGCCGCGAGGTGACGTGCAAAATCCGTCGCGGTCTGCTGCCCGGCGGGTGTCGGATTGCGGCTGCCTACCATGGCCAGCTGGGGCGCGCACAGCAACCCGGGATCACCGTGCACGTACAGCAGCGGTGGCGCATCGGGCAACTGCCGCAACAGGGGCGGGTAGCGCGGATCCGTATAGACGAGGATGTGGTTGCCGGGCTGTGCGCGCCAGGCCAGGTCACGTTCGATGGCAGGCTGCTGCGGATGCCGCAGGGCCTCGACGGCCTGCCGGGACAAGCCCAGTTGCTGCAGCGCGGACGGGCTGGCCGCAAGTACCGCGGCCGGGTCCGGCATGGCCTGCAGCAGGCGCTGCATGGCCACGCTACCGAGATCGTTTGCGTGGTACAGGATCAGCCATTGTTCGAGGGAGTCCGATGCGCGGGTTGCCATGGTAGCGGCAACTATAGCGCAACCACGGCCGGCGGGTTGTCAGTACGCAGCCCCCGCCGGCCGTGGCCGAATCCTACCGCCGGGTCAGGGCGTGCGGACGAAGTCGTTGACGTGGATGGCGTTGGTCGCGGTCATGACCAGCCCGTAGCTGACCTTCTCGAAGGTCTTGAACACCATGACGATGCCGGCTTCCTCATCGGGCAGCCTGACCATGTCACCGTGCTTGCCGCTGACGGTGTCTTTGACGACATCGCCGCGCTGGAACACGCGCAGGACGTGGCCGACCTCCATGCCGTCGCGTTTGCCGAGGTCCAGTGCAACCACGTTGAACTGGCCGATCTCGCTGACCCCGTCCACCACCGAGATGATGTGCCCCGCCGTGCCGTTCGGGGCGGCGTGTGGCAGGAAGTGGGTCGTGACCTCGCTGTGTTCGGCCGGGAACAGGCGGTCGCCGACACGGGCCTCGCGCGCGGTGGCAACCAGCTTCATTGTGGCCGGGTCACCGAAGTGCTGGATCGGTCCGGTGCCGACGTACAGGGCCTCGTAGCCGAGCACCTCGTTGGTATCCGGGTCGACGTACGGTCCGCGTGGTTCGTACACGTCGAACAGGGTGTGATCCCGGTTCTGGATACCGCGCACGTAGACGCGATCGCCGGCGCCGGTAATTACGTGTTCACCGGCACTCTCGACCACGTAGGGCGCCTTGTCCAGTTCTCCTTTCTGCACCACGATGGCACGGGTCAGGAACTGCTTGATGGCATCCACCGGGATGGTGGGGATGGCGTTGTCGAGGCTTTCGGTTCGAACCCTGGGCGAGAGGTGGACCGTGCCATTCTCCTCGCGGCGGATCTGCGGTTTGCCGTCCACGTAGACCAGGTTGAGCTTGTCGCCGGGGTAGATCAGGTGCGGGTTGGCAACCTGCGGGTTCACGTACCAGACTTCCGGCCACATCCACGGATCGCGCAGGAAGCGGGCGGCGATGCCCCACAGGGTGTCACCCTTGACGACCGTGTAATGGTCAGGGTGATTCGGGTTGAGCACCACATTTGCTGCGAGCAGCGAGCCGGTGAGCAGGGCTGCGCAAACTGCGGTGAGGATTTTCTTGATTGACATAGTCGTCCCTTGGGTGTCGAGTTACATTGGTTTCAACCCGTATCCGGTACCAGCGCAATCTGTGCACGGGCGGCAGCCAGTCGACCGCGAGTCTAGCTGAAAATCCACATGGAACAAAACCTTTTGCCGGTTCCCGAGAATTGCCACAGGCGCATTTTTCATACAGTATATTGGATACATTTCTCCTGAATCGTGACGGCAATCACATGACTACCCTCAATATCCTGCACTTCCCTGACCCGCGACTGCGAACCGTGGCCAAGCCGGTGAAACAGGTGGACGATGCAATGCGCCAGTTAGCAGAAGACATGCTGGAAACCATGTACGCCGCACCCGGTATCGGCCTTGCCGCAACCCAGGTGAATGTCCACAAACGCATCGTCGTGATCGATATATCGGAAGAAAGGAACCGTCCTTTATGCCTGATCAATCCGGAAATCCTGGAGCTGGAGGGGATCGAGGAGATGGAAGAGGGCTGCCTGTCCGTGCCCGGCGTCTACGAACGGGTGCAACGGGCGGACCGGGTGCGCATCCGCGCCCTGGACCGCGACGGGCAGTCGTTCGAGCTGGAAGCCGACGGATTGCTGGCGGTCTGTATCCAGCACGAGATCGATCATCTCGATGGCAAGCTGTTCGTGGATTACCTGTCCCAGCTGAAACGGACCCGGATCCGCAGGAAACTGGAAAAGGACCAGCGCCAGGAGCAGGGAGACCAGGAAGCCGGCACCAGCAAGCGCGTGATCTGACCCCGCTCGTGACCGGCGCGATTTTATTGCGATCCCGGTCCCGCCCGGCCCCTGCACGCACGGCCTGATGCATGAAAATCGTCTTTGCCGGTACGCCCGACTTCGCAGTTCCCACCCTGCAGGTCCTGCTGGAGAGCGGCGCCGAAGTGGTCGCCGTCTACACCCGGCCGGACCGACCCGCCGGGCGGGGGCGACACACCCTCGCCAGCCCGGTCAAGCAGCTCGCGCTCCGGCACGGGTTGCGGATCTGCCAGCCGCTCAGCCTGAAGGGCGAGTCGGCGGTCACCGGGCTGGCGGCTCATGAGGCGGACCTGATGGTGGTCGTGGCCTATGGACTGATCCTGCCGGCAGCCCTCCTCGCCACTCCGCGCCTCGGATGCATCAATGTGCACGCCTCCCTGCTGCCGCGCTGGCGCGGGGCAGCCCCCATCCAGCGCGCTATCCTGGCCGGTGATGCCGAGACCGGGGTCTGTCTCATGCAGATGGAGGCCGGTCTGGATACCGGGCCGGTCCTGGCCTGTGCCCGCAGCGCGATCGGGCCGGAGGATACCGGTACGCGCCTGCATGACCGGCTGGCCGGCATGGGTGCGCAGCTGCTGGCTGACAACCTGGATGCCATCCGCCGGCAACGCCTGACGCCACAGATCCAGGATGAGCGCCTGGCCACCTACGCGCACAAGCTCGACAAGTCCGAGGCGCGGCTGGACTGGCGCCAGGACGCACCGGCACTGGCGCGCAAGGTACGCGCGTTCAACGCCTGGCCGGTGGCGGAAACCCGCTACCGGGGCAGGCAACTGCGCATCTGGGCGGCCAGTGCGCGGGACGCAGGCAGCGACCGCGCGCCCGGTACCGTGCTGGCGGCAACCCGTGAGGGGATCGATGTTGCCTGCGGCAACGGCGTGCTGCGCCTGCTGGAGTTGCAGCTCCCGGGCGGCCGGCGCGTCGCGGCGGCGGATTTTATCAATGCGCATGAACTGGCGGGTGTACGTCTTGAAGGCGGGTAGCCGGGCCCGGAACCGGTGGTTATGACCACAGATCCACGGGCGCTGGCCGCGCAGGCACTGGCCGGGATACTCGATGGCGGACACTCGACCGCCGAGGCGTTGCCGCCGGCGCAGTCTGCCTGCGCGGATGAGCGCGCGGCCGCGCTGGTGCAGGAGCTGGTCTATGGCACCCTGCGCTGGTACTTCCGTCTCGAGGCCGTGCTCCTGCAGTTACTGCACAAGCCGCTGAAGAAGGGCACAGCGGATCTGCATTGCCTGCTGCTGCTGGGTCTCTATCAGCTGGATCGCCTGGCCGTACCGGAGCGGGTCGCCGTCCACGAGACCGTGCAGGCGGTGCACGCCCTGCACAGGGAATGGGCCGCCGGCCTGGTCAATGCCGTGTTGCGCGGCTTCCAGCGCCGTCGTGAGGAGCTGGATGAGATCGTACGCGCCGACGAGGTGGCACGGTATGCGCATCCGCGCTGGTTGATCCGGCAGCTCCAGGCGGACTGGCCGGAGCGGTTCACGGAGATTCTCGCCGCCAACAATGAACGCCCGCCGTTCTGCCTGCGCGTCAACCACCGCCGTGTTACGCGTGCCGAGTACCTCGAGCTGCTGCAGGCACGAGGCATCGATGCGGCGCCGATCCCGGGGACGGAGCAGGGCGTGCAACTCGTTGCGCCGGTGCCCGTGAGCCGGGTACCCGGTTTTTCGGCCGGTGATGTCTCCGTACAGGACGGGGCCGCGCAACTGGCGGCCGGATTGCTCGACGTGCAACCCGGGATGCGGGTGCTGGATGCCTGTGCCGCGCCCGGCGGCAAGACCGCGCACCTGCTGGAACGCCATCCGGACATCGAGGTCACCGCGCTGGACATCGATGCGGGCCGGCTGGCGCGTGTGCAGGACAACCTCGCGCGACTGGGCCTGCAGGCGCAGCTGCTTGCCGCCGATGCCGGGCGGGTCGAAACCTGGTGGGATGGCCGGTTGTTTGATCGCATCCTGCTCGATGCCCCGTGTTCCGGCACCGGTGTGATACGGCGACATCCCGACATCAAGGTGTTGCGGCGCGCAGCGGACATCGGGGCGCTGGTCGTCCGCCAGTCGGAACTGCTGAATGCCTTGTGGCCCTTGCTGATTCCAGGCGGTATCCTGCTATATTGCACCTGCTCGATTCTGAAGGCGGAAAACAGTGCCGGGGTGAGCGGGTTTCTGGAAATCCGCGGTGATGCGCAGGAACGTCCGCAGGCTTCGGCCCGGCCGGGATTTCCTGCCGTCGGCAGGCAGATACTGCCGGGCGAAAACGGGATGGACGGATTTTATTACGCATGCTTACTCAAGACCGTCTAGGCGGGACACCGCCACGCGCTCCGGCAGCGGGCAGGCAGGTGCTGTGGCGTCGGCTGCTCGTGTTGTCGGTGTTCTGGTGTGCGGCCCTGCATGCCGGCACGGCGGGTAGCTTCCGGGTCGAGAAGGCACACGTCTGGTCCAGTGGCGACGTACGCTTGCTGAGCGCGCGGATTTCCATCCATCTCAGTTCCGGTGCTGCTGAGGCGCTCGACAACGGGGTCCCGCTCACCTTCGAACTGCAGGTCCAGCTGGTCAAGCAGCACGCATGGCTGTGGGATGTGGTCGAAACCGAGCACGTGCAGACACGCAGGCTGGAATATCATGCCCTGAGCCGCAGCTACCTGGTCAAGGACGTCAACCGGGGCACGCAAGGTAATTACAACCGCCTGCATGATGCGCTGGCTGCGGTGGGCACCATCGAAAACATGCTGGTCTCCAGCATGCCGCTGGATTCAGGCCGCAAGTACTACGTCCGGCTGCGTGGCAGTCTGGATATCGAGGCACTGCCTACCCCGGTCCGCCTGCTCGCTTATGTGTCCTCCGGCTGGGATATGGACAGCGAGTGGTCTACATGGCCGATCGACCGGTAAAGCGTATCGGCTTCGGCATGTTGCCCATGCTGGGGCTGTTCGCGCTCCTGCTCGTATCGCTCTCTTTCATGAGCGATGCAACCCACAATTCCGAGCGCTTCAGCGAACTCTATTCCCTGTTGCTGGTCGTGAATGCAACCGGGCTGGTCGTGCTCGGTGCGCTGGTCGTGATAAACGTCGTCCGCCTGATCAGGCAGCAGCGCATGAAGGTGGCAGGGGCACGCATGACCAGTCGCCTGGTCATCATGTTCGTGATCCTGTCGGTGGTGCCGGTTTCGGTGGTGTACTACTTTTCCCTGCAATTCCTGCAGCGCGGTATCGACAGCTGGTTTGACGTACGTATCGAGCAGGGGCTGAGCGACGCGCTGGAGCTGAGCAGGGCCTCGCTCGACGTGCGTCTCAACGACGTCCTGCAGGTGACCCAGCGCATGGCGGACCAGATATCGGACTCGCCACCGGAAACCCTTTCCCTGACCCTGTACGACCTGCGGGTGCGCAGCGGGGCCGCCGAGCTGACCCTGCTGGGCAGTGACGGGCGGGTGATTGCGTCCAGCAGCGCGGAACTTTCGAAGCTGATGCCGACGCAGCCCCCGGACGAGGTCATGTTGCTGATGCAGAACCGGCAACACTATGTCGGTCTGGACCCGGTTGGTGATTCCGGCCTGTACGCACGTGCGCTGGTTCCGGTCCTGTCGGCCCGCGCGGACGGCGAGGTGTATACCCTGCAGGCCCTGTTCGAGGTGTCGGAGCGACTCAGCAAACTTGCGGAAAGCGTGCAGCAGTCATTCACGCACTACCGCGAGCTCACCTACCTGCGTACACCGCTCAAGTTCAGCTATACGCTGACCCTCTCCATCGTGCTGGTACTCAGCCTGCTGGCGGCAATCTGGGCGGCCTTCCATTCGGCGCGGCGGCTGGTCGCGCCGGTGCGCGATCTGGCCGAAGCCACCCATGCGGTTGCCGACGGCGATTACAGCAAGCGCCTGCCGGTGGCGAGCGACGACGAGCTGGGGTTCCTGGTGCGCTCGTTCAATGACATGACACGCCGGCTGGCCAAGTCGCGCGAACAGGCCAACCGCGGACAGCGTCTGATCGAGGGGCAGCGTGCCTATCTGGAGGCGGTGCTGGCCACGCTTTCCTCAGGGGTGATCAGCCTGGGAACGGATGGCGTGATCCGGGCGGTCAACCGGGCCGTTACCCAGTGCCTCGGAATCGAGATCAGGGACTATCTCGGCAAGGAATTCGGCGTGCTGGCGGCGGAAAACGCCTCCCTGGAGCCCTTTGTCGAGGCGATAGCACGCCATCGAGGTACCGGCAACCAGTCCTGGCAGGAAGAGGTGTCGCTGTTCGGAGAGCATGGCCGCCAGGTTTTGATCTGCCGCGGGGCGCATTTGCAGTCCACGGGCCGGCGCGGGGGCGGCATGGTGATCGTGATCGATGATGTGACCGCCCTGCTGCAGGCCCAGCGCAATGCTGCGTGGGGAGAGGTGGCGCGTCGTCTCGCGCATGAAATCAAGAATCCGCTGACCCCGATCCAGCTGTCCGCAGAACGGATGCGCAGGCGTTTCCTCGACAGCATGCCAGCGGACGAGGCGGAGTTCATGGACCGTTCCACGCGCACAATCGTCAACCAGGTCGAGGCCATGAAGAAAATGGTCAATGCCTTCAGCGAATATGCACGTGTCCCGCAGATCAGCATGGAGCCCATGAACCTGCACCAGCTGATCCAGGAGGTGCTGGATCTGTATCGCAGCAGTGACACGTCGCTCGAACTGGTCGAGCAGCTCGAAGCGGTGAATCCCGTGATCGACGGTGACCAGGGGCGCCTGCGCCAGTTGCTGCACAACCTGCTGAAAAACGCGCTGGAGGCCTGCAAGGACGTCGGGCAGGTGCGTATCCGCGTCGCCACGCGCAACGAAAGCAGCTCCGGGCGCGACCAGGTGGTGCTGACGATTACGGACAACGGTCCCGGCTTCCCGCCGGGCATCATGGAAAACCTGTTCGAGCCCTACGTGTCCACCAAGCCCCGGGGCAGCGGACTGGGGCTGGCGATCGTGAAGAAAATCGTCGAGGAACACGCCGGCACGATCAGCGCGGAAACGCTGGAGGGTGGTGGCGCGCAGGTCGTGATCCGCCTGGTGCAGTCCGCGGAGCGTCCGCAGCAGGAGCCCGGCAAGGGAGAAAGCACGACCGCTGCGCGGACTGGGCTATAATCGCGACCGCAGGGGATGCCGGCGGCAGGATGCGCGGCCCCTGCCGGCTGCCAGCACCCGATGAACGAGGACTCACCCGACCGGGGTGCGGCAAAAGGTGCTGGCGTGAATCGAGTCCCCGGGGCATGCCGGTGGACAGGTGAACCTCGTTCGGAACGGTACGGAACAGCAGACATGGCAGGTCGACACATCCTGGTAGTTGATGACGAGCCCGATATCCGCAACCTGGTGCGCGATATCCTGGAGGACGAAGGATATTCCGTGACCACCGCGGAAAACGGTGAAGCGGCGCGCAAGGCACGGCGCGCGCGTCGTCCGGACCTGATCCTGCTGGATATCTGGATGGAAGATATCGACGGTATTTCCCTGCTGCGCGAATGGTCTGAGAGCGGTGACCTGCCCTGCCCGGTGGTCATGATGTCCGGCCATGGCACCGTCGAGACCGCGGTGGAGGCCACGCGCCTGGGTGCCTACGATTTCATCGAGAAGCCGATCTCCCTGGCAAAGCTGCTGATCACGGTGGAACGCGCCTTCGAGAGCGACCGTCTGCGGCGCGAGAATACCGACCTGCGTGTATTCGCCAAGCCGGTCATCGAGCCGGTCGGCAGAACCGCCGTGATGAACCAGCTGCGCAGCCAGGCACGCAAGATCGCCCAGCACAACAGCAGCGTGCTGATCAGCGGGGAATCCGGCTCGGGGATGCGCACCTTTGCGCGTTACATCCACGACCAGAGTCCGCGCCGCAGCGGGCCGTTCGTGGAGATCGCGGTGGGCTCCATCTCCGAAGAAAATTCCGCCGAGGAGCTGTTCGGTCACGAGGACGGGGAAAAAGTGACATACGGGCGTCTCGAACAGGCCAACGGGGGCACGCTGTGCATCGGCGACATCGCGGACATGGACCTGCAGACCCAGGCAAGGCTGTTGAGCGTCCTGCAGACCCACACCTTCCGCCGCATCGGCGGCAGCGGGGACGTCGAGGTGGACGTGCGCATGATCGCAACCACGCACCACAACCTGGAAGAAGAGGTCGCCGGGGGGCGGTTTCGGGAAGACCTGTTCTATCACCTGAACGTGCTGCCGATGCGCATACCTCCGTTGCGCGACCACGAAGATGATGTACACGACCTGCTGAATTTTTACATCGACTACATGGTCAGCAACGAACGCCTTCCCTACCGCCACATCAGTGTCGCGGCACAGAACCGCCTGCGCAGCTATTCCTGGCCCGGTAACATCCGGGAACTGAAAAACCTCGTGCAGAGACTGCTCATCCTCGGCTCGGGTGACGAGATCGGGGTCGAGGAGATCGACCGCGCGATTACCACGCAGCAAACCACGCAGGAGGTACAGGCGACACCCCAGCTGCCCTACGATATGCCGCTGCGCGAGGCACGCGAGCAGTTTGAATACGATTACCTGGTGCGCCAGCTCGAGGCGGCCGGCGGCAGCATCGGCAAGCTTTCCAAGCGGGTGGGAATGGAACGCACCCACCTGTACCGCAAGCTGCGTGCGCTCGGAATCGATCACAAGAAGATCACCGAGTAGGTACGGAACCCGATGTCGCGCGATTATCCCTGCGTGCAGTCCCGATGAAGATCATCATACTGGGTGCAGGACAGGTCGGCGCATCGGTCGCGGGTAGTCTTGCCAGCGAGGCGAACGATATCACCGTGATCGATGATGACGCGGCCGTGCTCCATGACCTCCAGGACAGGTATGACATACGCACCCTGACCGGGCACGCATCACATCCGGAAACGCTGCTCGCGGCCGGTGCGGATGATGCGGACATGATCATCGCGGTGACGCGCAGTGACGAAACCAACATGATAGCCTGCCAGGTCGCCTCCACCCTGTTCCGGACCCCGACCAAGATCGCGCGGGTACGCTCCCTCGAGTACCTGAAGCATTCCCGGCTGTTTACCCAGGATGCGTTGCCGGTCGACGTCATCATCAGCCCGGAGCAGCTGGTCACCGACTATATCGAGCGACTCATCGAGTATCCCGGCGCGCTGCAGGTGCTCGACTTTGCCGGTGGACTGGTGCAGCTGGTGGCGGTGCGCGCGTATCACGGCGGACCCCTGGTAGGGCATGAACTGCGCGAACTCAGACAGCACATGCCCGGCATCGATGCCCGGGTTGCCGCGGTCTTCCGTGGTGGCAAGGCGATCGCGCCGGAAGGTGACACCATCATAGAAGTGGACGACGAGGTGTTTTTCGTCGCGGCGCGCGACCATATCCTCGCGGTGATGAGCGAGCTGCGCAGGCTGGACAGGCCGGTGGACCGCGTCATGCTGGCCGGCGGCGGGAATATCGGCATGCGGCTGGCGGCCGTGATCGAGAAACACTACCGGGTAACCATCATCGAACATAACGACGGGCGGATAAAACAGCTTGCCGAGAAACTGAAACATACGGAAATCGTGCAGGGTGATGCCGCCGACGAAGGGCTGCTGCTCGACCACGAAATCGGCAGCACGGACGTATTCTGCGCACTGACCAACGATGAAGAGGCGAATATTCTCTCGGCCATGCTCGCCCGGCGCCTGGGAGCGCGCAAGGTGATGTCGCTGATCAACCGGGCGTCCTACGTCAATCTGGTGCAGAGCGATACGATCGATGTGGCCATCTCGCCCCAGCATGCCACCATCGGCAGTCTGCTGACCCACGTGCGACGTGGTGACGTGGTCATGGTGCACTCCCTGCGCAAGGGCGCGGCGGAAGCCATCGAGGCCGTGGCGCACGGGACGCGCGACAATTCCAGGGTGGTGGGCCGTACCATCGGCGAGATCAGGCTGCCGCCCGGCACCACGATCGGGGCGATCGTGCGGGGCAAGGAAGTGATCATCGTGCACCACGATACCGTGATCGAGAGCGATGACCATGTCATCCTGTTCCTGTCCGACAAGAAGTCCATCGTGCAGGTGGAGAAACTGTTCCACGTCGGGGTGAGCTTTTTCTAGGGCCGGGTCTGCCGCTGCGCCCGTCCCGGCTGCATCCCGCCGCGCAGGATCAGGTCCGGTGCCGGTTACCGGTACAGGGCGGGCGTGCCAGCGGGCCGGGTGCGAAACCGCTTGTAACTCCACTGGTATTGCGCCGGACACTCGCGGACACAGTTTTCCACTGCCTGGTTGATCCCCGCCGCCGACACTTCGAGATCACGGGCATAGGCGCTTTCCGGCGGTGGCCGGAAATGCAGCGCATATCCGCGTCCATACGCCAGACGTTCGCACCAGACGAAAACGATCGGCGCGCCGTTCCTGGCGGTCAGGCGTGACAGCAGTACCATGGTAAGGGCGGGGGTGCCGAAAAACGGGACAAAGACCCCGGTTCCTGCCTGGGGTTCCTGGTCCGGCAGCATGGCTACCGTGCCACCCTCTTCCAGCGTCCTGAACAGGGTGCGGATGCCGCGGGCATTGGCCGGGACATAGTGGCCGCCGGCCCGGCTGCGGGCATGGTTTACCAGTGCCTCGAGTTCCGGCATGCGCAACGGGCGGTACAGGCAGGTAATGTCATAGCGTGCGGCGCAGTAGAGTCCGGCGACTTCCCATGCACCCAGATGTGGCGTGGCCAGGATCAGGCCATGTCCTGCCGCCAGGGCCTGTTCGACGTGTTCCAGGCCATCGACCTGCCGCACCAGGCGCAGGATTGCCGCTGCAGGTCGCAGCCAGAGGGCGCCGGTTTCCAGCAGGGTCTTGCCGGTTTCACCCAGGCAGCGCCGCACGAGGCGGCGTTGTTGCTCCGGGCTCAATTCTGGCAGGCACAAGGCGATATTGGTTCTGGTGACAGCGCGAATCGGATTCGGAAACAGCCGCACCAGGAGGCCGAGCAGTTGGCCGAGCAGATGGCTGACCGGGAGTGGAATCCAGGCAAATAAATGCAAGGCTGCCTTGATTAGCGTGGTACGCATAAATTATACGGTTAATATTCCCACAATTACTGAATAAATACCGATTAATTTGCAATGAAAATCCATGATTGTTGTAATTTTATGAATTTGTAAATATTTATTCTGATTATGGCGATTGTTGGCTTAATAATGGGAATTAAATTCTTCATATAGCAATTAACCCGGAATTGGTGGGAATCAATGATTGGTCCCGGTAGCCCGGGCGATCCTGGAAATTCGGGATGCAGTGGATGATTTCATGCATTACTGTTGGTTACCAGTAACTCTGGCCGGTCCCGGTGCAGGATTTGCCAGTCCGGGGAGAGAAACGGCCAACGCGGGCAGGCCTGTGATGCCGGCAGAACCGGAGCACTACTGATGTCAAAGAAGATCAGGTCCATCACTCCACCGGAGGCCTGGGAACTGGTATCCCGCAATCAACGGGCGGTCATCATCGATGTTCGTTCGAGCATGGAATACCTGTTTGTCGGCCATCCCGCCGGCAGCGTCCACGTGCCCTGGATCGATGCCCCCGAGTGGACGGTGAACCCGCATTTCGTGACCGAGGTGCGCAAGGTCATGTTGGGAGGGATCGGCATCGGCAGCGGCCACGATGCCCCGGTCATCCTCATCTGCCGCAGCGGCAAGCGCTCCCTCGAGGCTGGCAAGTTATTGTTGAACAACGGATTCAGTGAGGTCTACAACGTCAGCGAGGGCTTCGAGGGGGAACTGGACGCCAATCATCACCGCAGTACCACGGGTGGCTGGCGCTTCCACGGGCTGCCGTGGGAACAGTGTTAGTTTAGTTGTTGTTAATTGACTGATTATAGGCAGCAAAATATACTTGTTGGACTTAGCACATTTTGAATTTGCCTGCAATTGCAGGATTGCAAGACTCGCCCCGGCCGGGAACGAACCCTTGCCAGGGCAAGACATACTATAACGCTGGGTCTTTCAGCATGACACGAACCATTCCTCTGCATCCCTGTATAGAGGTTTTGGGGTGTCTCTTTTGAGGAGAACTGATTATGTCATTACCCGCAGAGAACGTTGCCGGCAACGCACAACTGGATGCGTGGCTGG